>JAISMB010000137.1 GCA_031276945.1 Spirochaetaceae bacterium
GTTTTAGCACTGCACCATTATTTTGAGGCGCTTGACCTGCCTGCTCTCTATCCCAATCAGACTATTACTCTCTCTAATGCTCATCCCTTTGCTACCTTGTTTCATGCCCTTGCACACCATGAATCCCCGCAGCTTTCGTTATTTCCTGCTATAGTGGTAACTACCGCTTAGGACAGACCTCAAAGTCAGAATAAGTCAGACCTCGGCGCTGTGCCAAGAAGCTGGCGGCTCCCTTACCGCGTACGTGATGTACATGATTTCGGGTGAACGGTCAGACCTCAGAGGCAGGGTAGGTCAGACCTCGCCCTTTCTCTCTTTCTGACCCTAGCCGCCAAGGTATGCCCGCTTGACCGTATCATCGTGCAGAAGCGCATGCGCACTGTCAGTGCGGATTATTTCGCCGGTTTCAAGAATAGAGGCGCGGGATGCAAGACTTAAAGCTTTGAAGGCATTTTGCTCTACCAAGAGTATGGTGGTGCCTGCTTCGTTTATACGCTTGATAATGGCGAAGATTTCATCAACCAAGAGCGGGGCAAGCCCCATAGAAGGCTCATCCATCAGCAGGAGCCGGGGACGAGCCATAAGCGCACGCCCCATGGCAAGCATCTGCTGTTCGCCGCCTGAGAGGGTGCCTGCTATTTGCCGGCTGCGTTCTTTGAGACGGGGGAAAAAGTCAAAGACCATTCTTATATCTTGTTTAATACCGGCACGATCGGTTCTGGTATACGCACCCATTTCAAGGTTATCCTGCACGCTCAGGTTTGCAAAGAGCCGCCGCCCTTCAGGAACTTGTACCAAGCCGTATTTTACAATACGATCCGGCGCGCTCGCGGAAATATCAATACCGTCAAAAATAACCTGTCCGGCGCTTTTCTTGATGATATTGGAGAGGGCGTGGAGTGTCGTGGTCTTGCCGGCGCCGTTAGAGCCTATTAAGGTGATTATCTCTCCCTGTTTTACGTCAAAGGAAATACCATGTAAGGCTTTGATTGCACCGTATTGTACCGTTAGGTTGTTTACTGTAAGCATAGTCTTTCTCCGCAAGAAGCGCGCCCTGAGGGAGCGTTCTTAGGCTGCCGCATCCTGTCCTAGATAGGCTTTGATTACCGCCGGGTTAGCGCGAATAGCGTCGGGGCTTCCCTCTGCAATGACCCGTCCGTAGTCAAGGACGATAATCCGTTCGCAGATACCCATGACCAGACGCATATCATGTTCGATTAAGAGTATGGTGAGCTTGAACTGTTCGCGGATCTGGCGGATAAGGTGCATAAGCTCCGCGGTCTCCTGAGGATTCATACCAGCAGCAGGCTCATCAAGCAGGAGCAGGAGGGGGTTTGTGGCTAATGCTCGGGCAATTTCTAATTTCCTCTGTTCCCCATAGGGCAGGTTCCGGGCAAGCTCCTGTTTCTTATGACTCATATTAAAGAGGGAGAGCAGCCTTTCGGTTTGTGCTGTCATACGTTCTTCGTCCGCATAAAAGTTCTTGAGCCTGAATAGCACTTCAAAAGGATTGACTTTCCGGCTTGTGTGCAGAGCAATCCTGACGTTATCCGCAACGGTCAAATTACCGAAAAGCCGGATATTCTGAAAGGTTCGTGATACACCAATCCGGTTAAGCAGCGCCGGATCCATGGCGCCGGCGTTATGGAGCGTGCCGTGCCGGTCCTTAACCGTGATCTCGCCGCTTGTCGGCGTATAGATGCCTGAAAGCATATTAAAGACCGTTGTCTTGCCCGCACCGTTAGGACCGATAAGACCGACTAGCTCACCCTGATGCAGTCTGCATGAAAAGCCGCTTACTGCTTTAAGCCCGCCAAAGACTATAGAAATATCAGTTGAATGTAATAACAATTCCATAAAGACTCCTTAAACGTTATGATTCACTGTTGATTTTAACCCGCACTGATGAACAGGGGACTGCCTCTTCATAGCCGCCTTCTGCCGGCGTTTTTTTTCAGGCTCAAGCCCTTGAGAAGCTTGTCTAAAAGACCGACAAACGAAAGCTCTTTCATACCGAGCAGCCCTTGAGGACGGAAGAGCATAACAAAGATGAGGATGAGCGGATAAAAGAGGAGCCTGTAGTCGCGCAGAAAGCGCAGGAATTCCTGCAAATAGGTTAAGATATAGGCTGCTAGAATAGAGCCGGTCATTGATCCCATGCCGCCGAGCACCACATAAATAAGGTAATCTATGCTTTTATTAAAGGATGCTATATCAGGCTTAACAAAGCTGACGACCATAGCATACAAAGCGCCGCCTATACCGGCTATGAAACTGGCAATAACAAAGCCTATCATTTTATACCGGAAAATACCAATGCCTGAGGCATTGGCGGCAAGTTCATCTTCACGGACCGCCAGTATTGCCCGTCCATAGGTGGAACGCAGAAAGTTCTGTAAGAGAATGACGATGAGAACCAGACTCAGGGTAACAACGAAGAAGGCAAGATTCGGATACAGAGCAAGCGCCGTCGTGAAGCGCCGTCCGTTTGCCCCGCCGGTAATGACTTTCAGGTTGGTCAGGATGACGCGGATAATCTCGCCGAAGCCCAAGGTAACGATGGCAAGATAATCGCCGGTTAATTTAAGGGTTGGGAACCCTATGATAAAGCCTATAACTGCACTGAGGACGCCGGCAAAAATAGTACTGAGCGCCAAGGGCAGTCCTAGATCCATGGTAAGGAAGATCGTTGTGTAAGCGCCTATTGCCATAAAGCCGGCTTGCCCTATGGAAAGCTGCCCGGTAATACCGGTTATCATGTTGACACTGATGGCAAGCAGCGCATTGACCCCGCTGATCGTGATAATTTGAGCAATGTAAGCGTCAATTATACCCAGTGTAATCAGCACAGTTGGCACAACAACAATGAAAGCAACACAGACACCGAGGATACAGGTAACACGAGTATGTTTGTTCATAAGTAATTCCTTTGAGAAACAGGTAAGTCAGACCTCGCTTAAACACCTTAAGCAACACTGCTTAAACACCTTAAGCAATACTGCTTAAACACTTTAAGCAACACTGCTTAAACACCTGTTGCCGCACCGAGCGGTGAAACACAGGTCAATTTTCCCTTACGGCTGATCCTTCAGTTTAATCCACAGATCCTTACCGAATTCTAAGCCGGCAATTTCAGCGGCTTTTCGCACTAGCTGCTCTATCTGATTATAATTCAAACAAAGATACAGCCACCAGCCGCCGGATAGTTGACACGAATGTTTCTGCACCAAGTCGGGTCGTTCAGGATTAAGCGCCTGCTGCTCTTTTGCAAGATAGCTAATCTTTGCGCCCTTTGCTTGAGGAGCAAATTTATCAAAGAATGCACTGTCCCGTTTAGCAAGTTCTTCAAGCACCCCTCGCCATACCTCACGCCCGTCATGGGTCGGCACGAAGGGAGCAGGAGCAAAACAATAGCCGTAGCGCAGAGCGGCTGAGTCATCAGTTGCCGGCGGGGAAGCCGGCTTTTCTAATCCGCCAGTCTTCTGACTGAGAAAGGCAAAGACATCAGGCTGTTCTGGACGGTATCCATAAGCTGCGTTCAGTTTTTCTGCAATGACAGTGTACAGCTCCTTATCTTTTTCAGCGATGAGCTTTTCCCAGAGCCGGGGAAGGTCATGTTCAAGAGCCGTGCGGTACTGCATGGTCCGGTAATCCGTCTCGGCTGCTTGGGCAGCTTTACCCGACTGGACCTGATCAGCACATAAATACCGTTTCAGCCGTTTCTTGATTTCAGCCGGATTATCATGTACCAAATCTATCCGGCAGAAAAGTCGTTTATCAAGCGTGCCGCTACCGGCAGGATAATAAAAATGCCAGAAGCGCCCATCGGTAAGCACCGCAAGAGGCACTCCCGCTTTATATACATAACTAAGAAGCTGATCATCGCTTGCCGGCAGCTTCCCAAGAGCCTTAACTTCAATGATCACCCGTGCTTTGTGTGCCGGATGACAGAGGGCATAATCAACTCTTTGTCCTTCCAAAGGAAATTCCTGATATACCACCGCCGGATCATAGATGTGCCACTGGAGGCAGGCTAACAAACGCTGAACAATGCCGGTGGAAACCGCGGCTTCATTTTTGTACTCATTCCGGTCAATCCGGTTATGAATATCTGTTATGGTGGAAATCAAATCCATTGCAGCAAAGTCTCAAAGGGAGCGCACCCTGCTACTATGAGGCTTTAGGTTTAGAACCGATAAGGGTAAAACTTAAACTGCACTGGTAGCGCTCGCCGCTTTTCGGATTGGTAATCTTTTCTGAAACATAAAAGCCCACGGAGCCGGTTGAGAACTCTCTGTCCGGTGCAATTAGCTTTCCCCATTCATTCCCCGCACTGTCTTTTATGATAATGTCCAAAAAGCGGGGCGCTTCTGGATCACGTTTTGCTGGTTCAGGCATACTACTTCCTTTATTTTTATTCATAGTAGTCATCTTTTCAAAAAAAGTAAAGGGCTGTAACCATGTACAGAGCTTCTTTAAGCTTCAAGCTGGATGCAGTGTTGCTTAAGGTACTGAGCGAGGTCTGATCTACCCTGTCGTGGTGCTTGCGTGCGAAGTCGGGCTAACGGAGGGTAAAATACACCGGATACTGGTAACAGACAGCAACAGGTACTCCCTCTATTTGTGCCGGCTCCTGAAGAGGTAAAGAAGTCAAAGCCGCAACCGCTGCCTCTGCAAAGCCCCAGCCAGAGGGATTCTCTTGTAAAACATTGATCTGACGGATAGCGCCGTCTGAGTCAATAAAAAGTTCTAAGATAACCGAGCCATGAATGTTGGCAGTGCGGGCTTGCGCCGGATATTTAAGAGCTGAGCGTATTTGATCAGTATCAAAAACCGGTAAGACAGACACAGCGCTTTGCGATATATAGTAGGGCGCTTCCTCCGGTAACTCATCCGCAGGCTTTCCGGCTAAATACACAGGCTCAAAGAATTGCACATACAGCGCCGGTATTTGCCGGTTTTTGCTTGTCTGCTGTACGGCTGCTTTTGTCCGCTTAAATACTTCTTTCAATTCCAAACCGGGCTCTAGCAGATGCTCAAGCAATGCTCCGGTAAAAAGCCCATTGTTCCCCTTGCCATCCGAGGCATCCTTTCCGGCGCCGGTTGCATACATAATAATAGTGTGCGGCGGCTGTGAGAGGAGCGCCTCAATGTTTTCACTGTCGTTTAACTGATCGGAGAAAGGATTAGCCCTGCCCGTATCAAAAACCGCAATGACCAGCAGAGCGCCGGCGCTTTGCAGCTCTGCTAAGACAAGGTCTACCGGCAATGCTGCCTCTTGAAGCTGCGATTCATGGGTAAGAAGCGCTTGGGACGGGATAAGGTACTGCGCGCCTTCTGCCTGAATACCATGCCCCGAATAGTAAAAAAAGCCCACTGAATCCTCCGCTTGACAGAGCTTGTCCCTCAGCCGGCTTACCGCCTCACGCATCGTAGAAAGGTTGCTGTTCTGCACCATATCAACGCGGAATCCCAGTCTTTCAAGCGCCGCTTTTGTATCAAGTGCATCATTGATCGGGTTATTGAGCGACTTTATCGGATACGCATCATTACCTATGACCAGTGCATAGCGGCTGCCGGCTGGTATAACGGCATCACTGATCGCCTCAAGAGGATCACTGTCTGATACAGGCACTGTCTTTGCCGATACACCCTCAAACTTTGAGGGGGATTGGTATAAGAGCCGCGCTTCCTGTGCAACTGTCGCATACCCATGACTGTTGTGCGGCGCTGTATCCAATGCCGGCTCTACCGGTTCTTCTGATACTACTAAGACACGAGTCATGCACAGAGCAAAAGCTGCGATGCACAAGGGTACAAACAGATTTTTCATAGCATCCTTTCGTTTTTATTGCGTTTCATCAGCATTGTACTGCTGCATACCTTGTATACAAAGGTCTCTCTTATCCTGCCCGCGTTCTCAATGAAACATGCAGAACTCAAGGCTTGAGAAAGAGACTTAAGCTACAAGAGCGGTTCAGACTGAGCAGAAAGACAGAGAACTGGCAGGCTTTTGCAGCTTGCCGTTATCCGCATCTAGTCCCGCCATGTCTCTTCAAAAGCCTGAATTGCAGCAATAATGCTCTCTTGAGACGGCTGGCTGTGCAGTAACAGACGAAAGTCTTCATGCTGACAGAGAAAATTGATCTGGGACAGAGTTTTAAGATGTAATTTTGCCGATGCCGAAACAATGAGTATAACACTATCAACGCCCATACCGTCCAATGCCTTCCAGTCAATGGGCTGCCGGGGAAAAGCTATGCTTACAAACTGCTCTTCCAGCTCCTTTATGACAGGAGAACGCGGATGCGGCAGCGCTATACCATGCCCCACTGCTGTCGGCATGAGAGCTTCACGCTCAAGAATAGCCTGCAAGAGCGCCTGACGGTTTATCGAATCCGGCATAGTGAGGCTGTTTACTAAAGCATTCAGCACTTCTGGTGGAGTAGTGCCGGCAATGTCGTACCAAAGACCGCCGCGTTTAATCAAATCAATCATAGTTGTCCTCTCAAATTGTGGTTGCACAGTTCTATATCAAACTGTTCTGTATTAAAACCGCTGCCTAAGTCCCGAAGAGCTGCCTGCCGTTCTTCCACGGTGCCAGTATGCAAAGCTGCTACAAGCCGGCGGAACTGTACCGGACCATCTATATGGTCAGGCGGCGGCGCACCGGAACCGGCGGTACATTGAGGCGTGTGTTCATTTTCAGCTTCAATACGTGAAAAGAGTATAATCTGTACCGTCCATCTGTTTCCGTATTCGTATGATAATTCCCCTATTTTTTGTGTGTTGATCTCTTCTATAGTGAGCTTTGGATTAAAAATAGCTTCTTTATGAGACGGCGTGATAAACCGGTAAGGGTAGGTATTATTCCAGTTGAAGCATTTTTGAATACTAGCATGCAGATCCCGCAACTGGTAATGCATCGGTATCTGGAGCCGCCGCCAAATTTCAGTACCACCTATGCTGAGCTGTAAAACTTGTGCATAGTCTACAATATTTTTTTTACTGCGTACCAGTGCGAGATTGCCGCGCCGGAAACTGTCAATATATTCATCAATTAAATTCTTCATATCTTCATAGGTTTCAAGCATACTTTCTAAAGAATTGTCTATGAGCGTCAAATCTGCATCACTCAAGAGTTCATCGGTATCCAGGTCTTCAAGCGAGCTTGCGGCGTGTTCTTGTATTTGTGAAAGGATAATAAACGTATGTTTCGGGAGCCGAGAGGCATCAAGTTCATTTTTACGCAACCGGGCGGTTAAATCAATAACCGCGGTGTGTAATTCTCCGATCCGCTGCCTGACCGGTCCCATCTTGTAATCAAGAAAGAGCGAATAAATCTGTACTAATTCATGGTACATTTCCATAAGATAGAGTGTAAATATCTCTCTATCATGTTCACACATACCCACAGACGCTGGAACGATACGCTCAATAAGCCGCAACATATCGCTATCCCGCCTGAAAAAAGCATCACGCATATAAGACTGCACAACAAACCGGGAAATGGGAATATTATTCCGATAGAGCACATCTTCAATGAGATCACGATCCGGCATTTCCTTGTTTTCTATTTCCACTTGATCCGGAATCTCTTTGCCGGCATACCAAAAACGAGTTTCTATACCGTAAGAAACGGTCTCTATGCGTGCGGTTTTCTCATAGATAAATTCTTCCAAAGAATAAGCCGGAATGGTCCGCATACGCTCCCTTCCATACCAATAGGCAAAGGCTATCTGCTCTTCAGTGGAATCCCCTGCACCGATTGTCTCAAAAGCACGCTCAAACCCGATCTCGGCAGCTACAAGCCATGCCTGGAGGTCTTGTTGTGTCCACGCACTGCCACTCAGCCGTGTCAGATCGAATAAACCTTTTTTCCAATCTCGTGTTTTAACAATAAAATAGTCCCCCGGTACGAATAAACTCTCCCGGTAAATACTGCGCATATCAGTTACCTTGAGGGAGACTTGCAGGGGATCCTCATAAAAATCACTGCTGAATGCCGATTCATTTTCAGGATTATCTCGCGCAATATATTGCGGAGCATATTCTTCTCCAAAAAGACTGTAATACGGATAAAATTCATCCGGCGACCCTTCAATGTTAAGCGAGTCTATGGGTTTGCCCTTCCAATAGAAAACATAATCATGCGGAAAAAGAAGCGGATTAGCAAAGGGAATACAGCGATGTCCCGGAATTAAGATACCATTCAGTAATTCGAGCTTTGTCGGTTTAATAACAAAACAGGCTGATTCAAAATAACCTCTCCGTGATATCCATTTTCTCATATCAAGGTTAAAGGCAATTTTTTGATTCGTGAGTAACGCATTTATTTCTAATATAAGACTACCCGGACGCTGGAATCCCAATTTACGAATATGAGCAACAATATCGTCTACTGTAAAAGGGGTAACGGTATTTTCGAGAAACCTATAAACTGCATTTTCCTGCGTTGTGGTCATATTATTTAAATTTTATACTGAAACGGATAAGTCTGCAAGAGCCGCTCTGTTGCAAATCTGCCGAGCGCCTTGATTCAGCCTCTCAAGGTGCTATTCATGGGGAACCGCTCACTACTTACGGTCTACGAGAAGTCTCTTTCTGCACAGCTTTCTAATTAGTACGATGCGCCTGCTGTGCTGTGTGCGCTTGGGCTTCGTTCTCATATAAATCAACTTCTGCTTCACGAATCCAGCCGGACGGTTCTACCATGACCCATGTATCGTACTTGCCTTGACTAAGAAAACTACGCCGTTCAATGATCTGAGCCAGATCTCCTTTGCGCAGATAGCCAAAAGAGGTACTGCTCAAGTCAGGTTCGTGGTTTAAGGTCGTATAGGGAACGTTGATCACCCCATAGGCGATTATGGGTCGTGAGAGTGGATAGGTAGGCACGACGCTGATCTTCGCTTCAGAAGCAGAACGGCTGCAACCGCTGCACAGCAAAACTAAGAACACAAGGAAAAACCCTTTCTGGTAAAAAATAGTCGAACGATATATACTCATAAGTAATGAGAATTATACCTTTTTTAGTGGCTTTAGTCATTAGTTTCATCATTCCTTCCGCTCTTTTTGGTGATTATCATTTTTCTTTTGCAACCGGCGCCGGCTTTTTAAGCGGCGTGAGTGATGAGATAGTCTATCAAAATACCGTTGATGACACTGTGTTAAGCCGGCTCTCATGGGCGATGAAACCGCTGTACTACGTGTCGGTTACACTTAACTATGCGCCGGTCGACCCTTTCAAAAGAGTCGATGTCTTTCTTGATCTCTCCTGTAAGTTCGGCTTTGAAGGTATGACCGGCGCCATGGAAGATCGGGACTGGCAGGATTACGATGACAGTACTGCCCTGACAAACTATTCCGTCCATGATAATTATACCAAAAATGCCTTTCTCTTTGACGGCGACGCCGGGTTCCTCTTGCCCCTTGGTTCACGCTACCTCTTTAAGGTCTTCGGCAGCTTTTCCTACATGACCTTCTCATGGAATGCACGCAATGGCTACCTGCAATATGCTAAAACCACAAACGGTTTTTACGACACGAGTATGTATCCGTGGAGCGCTTCCCTGCCTAAAAAGTATCTTTACGGTCCGGTTATATCGTATTCTCAACAGTGGATAAGCGCCGCTTCCGGGCTTTCATTTTCTATGCCGTTCTTGCAGGTCTTTACCGTAGAGCTGGGGCTGAAAATAGGAACGGTTCTCTACTGTGCAGGGGTGGATGATCACTATTTACGCCAGCTACAGTTTAATGATTTTTCATCAGGCGGAATTCTTGTTGAACCAAAACTGCTGCTCTCCTTTTCAAAAAACAAGCATCTTGCGGTACTATTCTCTACCTCCTACCGGAGCATTCAGGGGACTCAGGGGGTAACTTATTACCGGCAGACTGGCTACCAGCAAAACGCCGCGGCAGGAACGATCTTCAAATCCTCAGGCGGCAGCGGCGCCAGCTTTGCAGTCGCGGATACCGGTTTTATCCTCACACTGTCTTTTTGAGTTCATAAAACCGGCACAGCGCACTATACTATTCCCTCTTGAGCGTTCTTGTGCTATACTCTTATCCATGCAGTTGTGGTCAAAAATAACAGAGATAGTCTCTGGAGGTGTTAATCTTTTACGCACATACCGCAAGTACGTATTAGCTGCTTGCGGACTTATCATAGTAACGGTTGTCTTTTTCTCATCGATCCTGCCTGCACTAGGCAAGAAGGTGCGTGAGACTAGCCGCCCTCAGGTGCAAGAGGTGGAAAGAACTCTGGCAGATAGTTTTACCACCCGGACGATAGAGCCGGATGCTCTCTTTTTGGCGGATGAACCTGACTTTTTCCCCCAGATTATCTTGAGCCGTGAACCGCAGACCTGGTCGGCAGAAGATGTACAGTCTTTATGGGTTGATCCTTTGCAGAAAGGAACCGAGCAGTGGCAGGAGGAAATAAAAAAGGCGCTTGATACGTTCATGGAGAAAGTTCCGTAATGAAAGGCGGCATCTTTATCTTTTTCTTCATCTGCGCCGGCGTGCTTGAAGCTCAGGAGATGGCTCTTCCTTTCTCACGGACCGCACGGGTGCAGACCGGACAAATGGTAGAGATTCCTTATCGGGGCACCGGGTGGGTATATTTGGGCGAGTTGAGCGGACAGCGCGGTATTACCTACGAAGCGCGGCGTATAGACCCGGAAGGACAGAGCTTTATTTTCTCTATCACAAGCGCCGGAACGTTTACCCTTAAATTCTACCGGCAGGACTTTATTTTGGACAGTGTTATCAACGATTATATTATGATAACCGCCCTTGATCCGCCCCGCTCTGCTGCAAGCAGCTGGTTTAGGGATCCGGAGATTGCCGCCCGTGTTGTTGTAAGCCCTCGCTGGCCCCCTGCTGATGCCTTTGAATCGGCAGTCTTCTTGGCAGAAGAAGAGTCGGACTCAAGAGCCGATACCTTCGGCGATTATTTACGTTTAGCGCGGCAGGCGTATAAGACAAAGCAGATACCAGAAGCTCTTTCCTTTATGGATAAGCTGGTAGAACAGTATCCAGCCGGGAGTGATGAGGTCTGGTGGCTTTACGGGCAGCTCTTAGAAGCGCAAGGCTCAACGCGGGATGTGCGTTCGGCTTTTGATTACTACAGTCGGCTTGTGCAGGATTATCCGCATAGTCCCCGCGCCGCTCTTGCGCTCAAGCGCATTGCCTACCTTGAGCGTTACTATTTCTTTATTCAATAACTATGGGAACACCTGCGGCGCTGCTTGAAAGCATTCTATACCTTGAAGCTGAGCCGGTTGATAAGGAGCTGCTTGCCAAGCGATCCGGCTTGGATAGTGAGGCAGTTAGTGCGGCGCTGGAAACCCTCGCGGACAGGCTCAGTGCAAGCGAGAGCGGCTTAGAGCTGGTTCAGAGAGGCAGCGGCTTTCAAGTGCTGCCCAAACAGGAATACTGGGAGATTCTCAGAGAGCATTACGGCAGGAAGAACGATGTGCGGCTTTCGAGAGCGGCTCTTGAGACCGTATCTATCATAGCCTATTCGCAGCCGATTACCCGCAGTGAGATTGAAGGGATTCGGGGCGTGTCGGTGGATACTATGATCCGTCTGTTAATGGACAAGGGGCTTATCAAGGAAATCGGGAAAAAGGATGTTCCGGGCAAGCCTGCGCTCTTGGGGACGACCAAAGAATTCCTGCGGGTCTTTCAGCTTAGCAGCATAGCCGACTTACCGAAATTGACCGACTCTGATCAGGAGCGTTTTGCGCTGCCCCCTGCAAAGGGAGCGGCAAGCACACACGA
>JAISMB010000042.1 GCA_031276945.1 Spirochaetaceae bacterium
ATAAAGGATGAGAGAGATTTTTGGACTGTGTTTGAGTACATAGACCAAAACCCTGTCGCAGCTGGACTGGTGCAGAAGCCTGAAGACTGGCAGTACAGCGGCGCATACCATCGGAAACACGGCATGGGGCGCATTATTTCTTTGGTAACTGACAAGCTTGGAGTCATGGCGGTCAGACCTCGGTGGCACGGTGGCAGGATTGGCAGCATAAAGACTTTGTGCTATAGTCAGCCCAGTATGAAACTGAATGGTCAGGTAGCTATCCTTTTGTGTGCGCTCCTTTGGAGTACCTCAGGCTTATTCACCAAGCTGCTCCCATGGCATCCTCTGGTCATAGCCGGCATAAGGAGTTTTATCGCCGCACTCTTCCTGTTTGCCGTACGCCTCCTGTTCCCCCGACGCGGCTTGCAGAGCCGACTGCGCCCTCTGCTCTTAGGCGCCCTTGCCTATAGCCTGACTATGATAGCTTTTATCATTGCCAATAAAATGACATCCTCTGCCAATGCCATCCTTTTGCAATACACAGCACCCGTGTGGACTGCGCTTCTCGGCTCGCTCATCCTCAAAGAGCAGGTGCGCGCCGCTCAGTGGGTTGCTTTAGCAGTCGTTACCCTCGGACTGGGCATATTTTTCAAGGATAGTTGGCAGATAAGCAGCACAAACCTCATCGGGGACTGCATTGCGCTCTTTTCCGGACTGTGCTTTGCCGCCAATGCGGTCTTTCTACGCCTCCAGAAGGAAGGCAATCCCCGCGACTCGCTGCTCTTATCGCATATTTTATGCGCGGTCGCCGCCCTTCCGTTCCTTTTCATCGCGCCGCCCTCTTTTTCGTATCCGCAGGCGGGGACCATACTGTTTATGGGGGTCGTACAGATAGGGTGCGCCTCGCTTCTCTTTTCATACGGTATAAAACGGGTCAGCGCGGTCAATGCCATGCTGACGGCAATGATAGAACCGCTGCTCAACCCTCTGTGGGTCTTGCTCATTGTCGGGGAGCAGCCTTCAGCCGCCACAATCATAGGCGGCGCGCTCATCATCGGTGCGCTGGCAGGCTCGTCCTTAGCGGTAAAAACCCGCACCGAAGGCAGAGCCTCTGGGCAGCGGCAGACTTGAAGCGGCTACTTGCGCAAAAAACACAATCATTATAGCATGAGTTCATGCTTTTAAGTATTCCCTTCCCTTCATGGCTCACGCCTGAAATCATACCCGGCACAATCATCCGCTGGTACGGACTTATGTATGTCGTGGCTTTCGGCATAGCCTACAGTTTGTTCCGCAAACAGGTTCGTGAACGGCATTTTCCCCTGACTGAAGATGCGGTAGCGGCTCTCTTTACCTGGGGTATACTCGGCTTACTGCTCGGCGCGCGCATTTTTGCGACTATCGTCTATGAGACTTCGGATATATACCGGCGCCAGCCGTGGCTGATATTCTGGCCCTTTCGCAACGGGCAGTTTACCGGCTTACAGGGAATGAGTTACCACGGCGGCGTCATAGGCTGTGTTACCGCCGTGCTTATCTACTTGCATATAAAACATTTTGACAAGCGGGAAATCTGCGATATGGTTGTTGCGGCAATTCCCCTTGGCTATACCTTCGGACGGCTCGGTAATTTTATCAATGCGGAGCTGCAAGGCAGGGTAACGACCGTTCCCTGGGGTATGATTTTCCCGAATGCCCAGCAACTTTCAACGCAAGAACCGTGGGTGCGCGCGGTCGCTGAAAAGACCGGCATAGACATAGCCGGCGCCGCTCTGGTCAATCTGCCGCGTCATCCTTCGCAGCTCTATGAAGCTCTCTTTGAAGGGGTGGTACTCTGGGCGTTCTTGTGGTTTATGCGCAACCGTAAGCCTTTCAAGGGTTTTATCATTGCGCTTTACCTTGCCGGTTATGGACTTGTCCGCTTTATTATTGAATACTTTCGGGAGCCGGACTCTGCCTTAGGTTATAGGCTTGAACTTATTCCCAACAGTCTGCCTGTAGCTCAGGCGCATCCGCTTTTAAGCTTCTCAACCGGGCAAATCTTAAACTTTATGATGATTATAGCCGGCATTATCTGGGCTTTTATTGCAGCGCGCCTTCCGGATCGGCAGGTCATACGGGTCTATCCTGACTCCAAGCCGGTCTCGTCCATCTCGGCAGAAGAACGGCAAGAGCAGCGCAAAAACCGGCGCAGGCTCCGCAAAAAACTTCGCTAATCTTTCTGCCGCCTACCTGCGTGCTGCCCTTCGCGCAAAAGCCGAGACCGTCTGCATAGGACAGACCTCGATCTGATTTCAAGCTAAAACCGATAAACGCTTCTTTGCACCGGCATCTTCTATATGCCAGAATGTTCGGCCGGTCTTCTCGGCAAAGAAGCGGTCATGGGTAACCAGCAGGACAGCGCCGGCAAATTCTTGTATCGCATCAGCAAGGGACGCGGCAGCTATGCTGTCCAAATGGTTGGTCGGCTCATCCAAAATAATAAACGAAACTTGCTTTAAGAGGGCAAAGGCAAACAGAACTTTGCGCGCCTCACCGGGGCTGAGCGCCTGCGTTGCCAATAAAGCCTCAGGTTCACTGCCCAGACGGTACACAACCGATAAGACCGCCCCGCGATCCGTTTCATTCAGAGCACTCAGTTGTGCTTGAGCGCTCCTGAGTTCCTCAAAAGACAATTCTTGATGCAGGTACCAGACAGAAGGTGCCGGCAGATCCAGATCAGAGACGATGCGCTCCACCAGCGAACTTTTCCCGACCCCGTTATTACCAGTTAACACGATACGGGCATCGTGAGTAATTGTCAAATCCGGATGCACAAGACGTATGCCGCCGGCAAGTACCATAGTGCCGGCGCTCTCTGTGTAGAGTATCTTCCGTTCCTGCCGCAGCCCTTTCAGATGTGCGCCGATTTTCCGCTCACCGTTCACCACAAGCTCCTTGAGCTCCTGCTCTTTTTGGGTAAGAGCCGTTTTCAAATGCGCAACTTTCTTACCACCGGTTTTATCTCTACCGGATAAAACTGCTAGATTTCTTTTTGCACGGCTATCAGAATCATGAGGATGAGCATTTCTGCCAGAAAGTTTCTTTCTTTTCTCTTGTTCAGCCGTCCTGACCGCATCCTTCTGCTTTTTTGACAGAGTAGATACCGCATCCTGTAAAGCGCCCTTTTGTTTGCGTAGAAACCGTTGTTCTTTGTCGAATTCACAAAGCGCAGCACCTGGAGGCGCATTGATGCAAACAGCGCCTGTTCCTTGTGCTGACGGCATAAGGATTACGGTAGATCGGCACAGCGCATCTAAAAAGCTCATATTATGCGAGACGGCAATACCGACACCGGCAAAATCGGTTAATCTTCTGGTTAAAAGTCCTATTGTGTATGCGTCAATGTGATTTGCCGGCTCATCCAAGAGGAGTACTTCAGGCTTGCGTATCAAGACATCGGCAATAATACAACGCTTTTTCTCGCCGCCACTTAAAGTATCCCAGCGTTCAGCCCACTCTTCTTTAATTTCCAATTGGCTGACTAACGAAAAGAATTCGGTATTGTTTACAATATCAGGATCAGAAAAACAGCTCGGCATGGTCTCCATATCCTGTCGGCACAGCACCAAGGACGGCACCGCAATTATCCCTGAGTCAAGCTGGAGTGTTCCAGCAATCAAGCGGAGCAAAGTTGATTTCCCGCAGCCGTTTGGTCCTACCAAAGCAGTCCAGCCGGGTGAAAACGATAGTGATACCTGAGAAAAAACCGGTCTTGAATCATAAGAAAAAGAAAGGTTTGTTATCGTAATCATACTGATGCCTCCAGCGTTTGGGTTAGCGTTTATGCACTGTAATTGCCGCAGTATAACGTACCGCTTAAAGCAAAGACAAGACATAGGACAGACCTCGCCCTCAAAATAAATAAATAAGGAAGTGATCTACAAAGTATGATGGCTGTCAAACAAAGCCATAATTGATGTAAAAGAAAGTCGAAGGGCATATAATACAGTAGGGATTTATAAATGGAGATTTTGAATAAAAAATAAAAATAATGGCGTAGACCTCCCACTACGCAGAACAGAACTGTTTACGCTTCAGGGATGAAACTGTGGGTATTACCGGTCGCACAAACGTCAGATAAAGCCGGAACGTTATACGCCATCGTGCCTAACACAAGAGAAGCTTGAGTTCTGCCGCCGCCCTCTCTTCTCTACAACGCCGGACACGGTTATTTAACCAAATTTTAACAATTCTTTAACGATTTCTTAATAAGCACTGTTTATAGTCTGCTCATCCATTGTGATAGGAGTAAGAATATGAAACAATCAATTTTTTTAGCGGTTATGGGGCTTGCCCTTACGGTCGTGGCTTTTGCCAGAGGGAAAACAGACAGCTCGTATACTATTGAGGCGGCGGGTTCAACCTCTGTTACACCGCTCATGGAACTGTTAGCGGCAGACTACAGCGCCTTAAACCCTGCTGTGAAGGTAAACATCAACGGCACAGGTTCTTCCGATGGTATCAAAGCTGCCGCCGCTGGAACAAGCGAATTGGGTATGTCAAGCAGAGAACTGTCCGCATCAGAAAAAGGACAAGGACTGACAGAACTCGTCATAGCCATTGACGGTATCGCGGTTATCGTGAACAAGAACAATCCGATTGGAAATTTGACGCTGGAACAGATACGGGATATTTACACCGGAGCAATTACCGACTGGGCACCTCTTTCAGGCGGTGCAAAAAGCGGCGCTCTTGCCGTAGTCTCGCGAGAACCGGGCTCTGGAACACGAGCAGCTTTTGAAGAAATTGTCCAATTTCAGGATAGAATGCGCGCCGGCGCCACGGAATTTGACGGTACAGGCGCGGTAAAGGCGGAGGTTTCCCGTAATGTAGATGCAATCGGCTATATATCCTTAGGTTCTGTTGATACTTCGGTAAAAGCTTTGAGCATTGAAGGCATCAGTCCTTCTACAGACGCAGTGGTAAACGGGACGTATAAGATAGCCCGCCCTTTTATCCTCCTGTTCAAAGAACAGTCCATCGCACAAGAGACAAAGGATTTTCTTGACTGGATACTGTCTGATGGAGGACAGACCATTGTTAAGAAAAGCTGGATTTCAGTACGGTAGCAAGAGGATACAAGGAACGAGTGATGAATACAGCGGTACAAGAAACACGAGCTTTTCAGGTAAAGCAGAGCGGCTCATTTAATGCAGGGGGAGCTTTGCAGATAAGAAAGAGAGTGGACTACTTTTTTACCGTTCTCTTCACTGTTACTTCGTTCTTTTCGGTACTTGCGCTGGGGGCAATACTGCTCTTTGTATTTGTTCAAGGAGCAGAGCCTTTCTTTTTTGCCACTTCGCAGGGTATAGAGCTGGTAACAGAACGCATAGATGAACTGTTTATTAACGGAGAACTGCACCGGAATGAAGATAAAATCATACTGCCTGAAGAGACGGATTCTCTCTCCATTCGCTTTAACAGCGGCACAGAGGAACGGCTTTTGGAATTTGCGCTTAACCCCGAAGAAAAAGACCCGGATAAGATGCTTTCCGTTATTACCAATGAAACCGGAAACCTGAGTTCTCCGCAGGCTTTTGTGTACACGACAAGTTTTCCGGGGATAAATGCGGCTTTGCCTCAGAAAATTCATCTCATCCTGCCAGAACCGCGCTACGGATTCTTTAATTTTCTGAGCGGGCTTGAATGGCGTCCGACGCATAAGAAAGTATACGGCATATTCCCCATGATAGCCGGGACCGTTTTGGCAAGTCTGGGCGCGGTTCTCTTAGGCGTACCCATTGCCTTGCTTGTTGCGGTATTTTTGGCGGAATTTCTGCCTGAAAAAATAGCCGCGCCGGTGCGCGCCTGTATAGAACTGCTTGCCGGTATTCCTTCTGTGGTCTACGGATTTTTCGGGCTGATGATACTCTCTCCTGCGGTAAAACAAATCTTTGGCACAGCTTCGGGGAACTGTCTTTTATCCGCCATTGTCGTTCTTACAGTCATGATCCTTCCGACTGTGATAAGCATTGCTGAAACGAGCCTGCGCGCTGTACCACAAGCTCAAAGGGAGGCGAGTCTTGCCTTGGGTGCAAGCAAGATGCAGACCTCATGGCGTGTGGTGCTTGTTCATGCCCGTTCAGGCGTTATTGCCGGCATTATTTTGGGTATCTCACGCGCCATTGGCGAGACTATGGCGGTTATTCTTGTTGCCGGCAATTCTGTTCAGATGATAAACAGTCCTTTGGACAGCGTGCGCACCCTCACAGCTACCATAGCTTTGGAGATGGGTTATGCCCAAGGAAGGCATGGCAGTATTCTTTTTTCTATAGGCGTCGTACTTTTCGTGCTAATTCTTAGTCTGAACAGTGCGATCCTTTTTATCAGACACCGGGAGGTCTCTTAATGCTGATAAAAAAAACAAAAAGCAGGCGTAAAGATACCGCTCTCTTTATCCTTATGGCATCTTCTTTGATCCTTGTCCTCTTCATCTTGGGCTTCATTCTCGTCTACATAGCGGTACAATCAGCCGGTTATCTTAACTTTTCGTTTCTACGCGGCGCCGAGGGAATATTTCCTATGATCGTCAGTACGGTATACGTTGTCTTGCTCTCTTTGGGGATAGCCCTTCCCATTGGGGTAATGACCGCTCTTTACCTCAACGAATACGCCTCTGAGACAAGGCTCATCCGCTTTGTCCGTCTGGCGATAGAAACACTCGCCGGTATTCCTTCAATACTCTACGGTTTATTCGGGCTTTTGATGTTCTGCCGCTTCTTTGGCTTGGGTCAATCCATTGCCGCAGGAGCTGCCACCCTGAGTATTATGATACTGCCTATTATCATTCGGACTACCGAAGAATCCCTCAAAACTATTCCCGATGAGCTGCGGCAGGGTTCTCTTTCGCTGGGCGCTACGCGATTTCAGACCATAGTGCATGTTGTTTTACCGGGCGCTTTACCCGGTATTCTCACCGCGGCTATCCTTGCCATAGGACGGGTAGTAGGCGAGTCGGTTCCGGTACTCCTGACGGTCGGAATAACACGCAATCTTCCCAGTTCTATCTTTGAGTCCGGGCGCACACTGACCATACATCTTTATTATCTTACCAAAGAGGCAATAGCGCCTGATGACTTCGGTAAAGCTTTTGCCACAGCCGGCGTACTCGTTATTGTGGTGATGATTGTCAACACCGCGGCAAAGATATTCGCCGGCGCTTTTAAGAAGCGTTGGGGGAGGCAGTAGTCATGAATAAATTGGATGTTCAAGCGTTGAATCTTTTTTACGGCACCTTTCAAGCTTTGAAGCAGATTGATTTTACCTTGGGGAACTGTGAAATAGCAGCTCTTATTGGACCTTCAGGATGTGGAAAATCGACCTTTATCCGTGTCTTAAACCGGATGAACGATCTGATTACAGGCTGCCGCATCAGCGGCACAGTACTGCTTGATGGACAAGACATATACGGCGCGCTTGACGTAACCGAACTGCGAAGCCGCGTTGGCATGGTTTTTCAAAAGCCTAACCCTTTTTCCCTGTCTATATTCGATAATGTTGCCTATGGACCTCGTATGCGGGGCATGAGGAATAAGGCGGCTCTTGCAGCTTTAGTGGAGCGTTCGCTGGTTAAAGCTGCGCTCTGGGACGAAGTTAAGGATCGCCTCAAAGATCAGGCGACACGGCTTTCAGGCGGGCAGCAGCAAAGGCTCTGTATAGCCCGAAGCATTGCCATGGAGCCGGAAATTATCCTCATGGATGAGCCGACAAGCGCTCTTGATCCGCTTGCGACAGGACGCATTGAAGAACTTATGGTTGAACTAAAACAGGAGTACAGTATTATTATCGTAACCCATGCTATGCACCAAGCTTCACGGGTAAGCGATAAGACCGCATTCTTCCTGCTGGGAGAAGTCATTGAATATGGGAATACCAAAGAGATTTTTACCAATCCCCGCGACCGGCGCACCGAGGATTATATTTCAGGGCGTTTCGGATAAAAGCGCCAAGGAGAAAAGATGAATACACGGATATTGTTTTTGGAAGAATTGAACCGGATACGGCACGATATTCTGGCTATGGCTTCTCGGGTTGATGAGAATGTGGGGAATGCGTGGGAGGCTTTGCGGAACAACGATCAGGATTTGGCGCAGGAAGTCAGGTCAGCCGATGCCTTGGTTAATGCCATGCAGTTAAAGATAGAGGATCAGGCGGCGGTTCTCATCGCCACCCAGCAGCCGGTCGCACGGGATTTACGGGAATTAGTAACTATTTTCAAGATTACCTTAAATTTGGAGCGGGCGGGGGATCATGCGGTGCATCTTGCAAAGGTTGCGCTCGAACTTTCAGGCGAGCCTTCCTTCCGCGTTATGGAAGACCTTGAGAAGATGACCGAAACCGGTCGGGATATGATACGTTCTGCCCTGTCTGCCTACCTAAGTCAGGACAGCGCCGCGGCGCGGCAGACGGCTGCCTTGGATGATCAAATAGACAATGATCATAAAATCATTACCCAAGGCTTGTTACACCTGATGCAGGAACATCCTGAGCTTATCAATCAAGCCGTGCATATTCTCAGGACTTCAGGCTTTCTTGAGCGGCTAGGCGATCATGTTACCAATATATGCGAAGGAATAGTATATATGGTAGAGAACAAACACGAGGAACTCTAGCGTCCGCCGCGCGGCGCAGGGAGCGTACCAGTGGCAAAAGCAGCGCTGCTCATTATTGAAGATGAAGCAGAGATACAGGAATTGCTTTCATTGGCAATGGTCAAGGAAGGCTGGAAACTTATCATGGCGCAAACCGCAGAAGAAGGCTTGGATCTCTTAAAACAGAGAGCGGTTGACTGCATTATTCTCGATATTATGCTGCCGGGTATGGATGGCTTTACGCTGCTCAAGAAGATCAAGACAGACCAAGACCTCCAAGTGCGGGGGATTCCGGTCATTATGACAACCGCGCGGGGAGAAGAAGCCGATATTGTTGCCGGTCTTGAACTAGGCGCTGATGACTATGTGGTCAAGCCGTATAGCCCCAAAGTGCTGATCGCACGGGTTAGGGCTGCGCTGCGCAGAAAAGAGGAAGGCGCCCCAAAATGTGCAGAGAAAACCTTCTTTCGTCAGGGTAGAATCAGTCTTAATACCCAGACTCATGCAGTTTTTCTCGATGAAAAACCCCTCGATCTCTCAGCAACAGAGTTTTCTCTGCTCAAGCATTTTCTTTCCCAGCCGGATCGGGTTTTCTCCCGCAACCAGATCATTGATGCGCTGCACGGCTCTGATTATCCTGTAACCGACCGGTCTGTTGATGTCCAAGTACTGGCTTTACGCAAGAAACTGATGGATGGCGGCGACTGTATCGAAACTATTCGGGGCGTCGGGTATAGGTTAAAATCACTATGAAAACAGTTTTTCACCAGAGCTTAGGGGTACTCAGTGCGGCAGCGCTGGGGTTGTGCTGCTTCTTTACCCTTGCAATCCTTATTTTTATGAATTCGCTTTACTATGAGACAAACACGGCGAACCTGAGAGAGACGGCGCTCCTAGTCTTATCGCTCTTAGACCCCGATCTTTTCACGGAGAGGGACCGTTCGGCTCTGCACAGACTGAGCACAGTCGGGAGCGCCTACAGGATCAGCCTTATCAGTACCGAGGGGCAGGTGTTCTTTGATTCACAATTCGATCAGGCGGGCATGGATAACCATTTGAGCAGACCGGAAGTTGCCGCGGCGCTTGCGGGGCATGAGGGGCAGGCGATGCGCACCTCGAAGACCGCGGGGATTGACACGCTCTACCGGGCGCTTCCGGTCTTTCAGAGCGCACCCTCTCAAGAGGAGCTTATCGGGGTCTTGCGCCTCTCCCAGTCCGTGCCGTCTTTCCGCCGCCGCATCCTGAGCGCTGCTCTTCCCTATCTTTATCTGCCCCTGCTTATCATTGCGCTTGCCATAATCGCTGTCTACCTCTTCTCACGCTCCTTGGGCAGGTCCTTCGCTCGACTTGTCGCCTTCACCAAAACTGTTTCCGCTCAGGCGTACACCCAGATAAGCGCCCTGCCGCCTGTGATCTCAAATACCGATGAATTCAGGGCGCTTGAAACAGCGTTGTGGGATATGGCTTCTGAGTTGACCAGACGTATGCAGGAAATTCAGGCTGAAGGAAGACTGCTGCACGGCGTGCTGAACGGCATGAATGAGGCGGTATTTGCCGTTGATCAGAACCTCATGCTCCGCCTCGTCAATCCGCGCGCCGCAGCCTTGTTCGCCATTCCATCCGGACGGGAGATACAGAGCCTTTCCTTCCTTGAGGCGACTCATTCCACGGACTTAGAAGCTGCCGCACGTACCGCGCTTGAGGCGCTTGCCCCTTCGGAATCCGAGCTGAACCTGCCGTCCGCGGCTGCCCGGCACTGCTTTCGAGTTTTTGCCGGTCCGCTCAATTCCGACAATGCCAAGCAGCCCAGCGGCGCTATCATTGTGCTTGAAGACATAAGCCAGCTCAAACGGCTTGAGCAGGTGCGCAAGGATTTTGTGGCGAATGTTTCCCATGAGCTGCGCACGCCCATACAGCTTATAAAAGGTTACGCCGAGACGCTCCTTGATATGCTTCCTGAAAATGCGCAGACCGTGCGCCATGGTATAGGCATTATTCAGAAAAATGCCCTGTCTATGGAAAATCTGACCACGGACCTGCTCACCCTTGCCATGCTTGAGGATTCGCAGGGCAGCCGCCCTCTGGCGCTGAAGCAGCCGCTCAAGCCGCTCCTTGAGGAAGCCGTTCAGACCATGACCCCCTTTGCCCGCGAGAAGGGGACGCAGCTCTCTCTTGACTGCCCGCACGACTTGCAGGCGCCGATTTACGGCTCTCTCATTGTTCAGGCGCTGATAAATCTGCTTGACAATGCGATTAAGTACACGCCGGCACAGACGCGGGTGCAGGTGCGCGCTTTTCAGGTGAAAGAGGAGCGTTCGCTCATTATTACCGTGAGCGATTCAGGCTGCGGTATTCCTGCCGAGCATCTGGAACGGATATTTGAACGTTTTTACCGTATTGACAAGGCGCGCAGTCGGAACGCAGGCGGCACGGGACTAGGGCTTTCCATAGTACGGCACATTGCGCTTATGCACCAAGGCAGTGTCTCAGTAGAGAGCCGCGCCGGCGAAGGCTCTGTCTTCAGCATAAAGCTGCCGGTTGCTTGAGCGAAAACCGCTTGACAATGCGATTAAGTGCAGTCTGAATCCAGTCTTCGCGCTGTCGGACAGAATAAGTATCCCAATCTCGCTTAAATCGGCTCAATTCCGCTCCTTAACGGGGAGCCGGTCTTGGTTTGTTATGATTTTATCTCCCGTTCCGGTACATATCAACCGCACGCAATCCCGCCGCGCTAAAATTTATGACTATTATAGCAAAATTTACGATACTCACGCTAAAATTTACGACTATTATGGCAAAATTTACGATACTCACGCCAAAATTTATGGCAACTATGGCAAAATTTACGATACTCACGCTAAAATTTACGGCAATTATGGCAAAATTTACGATACTCACGCTAAAATTTACGGCAACCGTGCCGTGGATTACGGAAACGCCGTTATGGTGCGTAACCCGCCCCGCGTGCGTGTAGAGCGGAGTTATGCGACATTGGGACAAAATATATTATAAAATAATATTGACAAAATAATCGTAAGATTATACTGTTTGAAATCAGGAGTAATAAATGTCGGCGTCATCTACATTGGAACCGCTGAATAAAGACGATAATTGGTTATTAAGTTTATCAATTAAATTTTTTCATTCGACAATGGGTGCAGAGGAAATTATTAATAGCATTGGACTTACGCCATCAGTTAATAAAACGTTTGATAAAGATTATTTGAAAAAAACAGGGCGGTTAGGTAAATTAAAAAATGGAATAAATATATTAACAGAGGCAGTTTTTGATATACTGAAAACAGCGGCAGAAATAGCGAATGATATATTATTGGGGAAAAAAGATTTTCTGAAAAAATTTTAGAGGGAAGGCGGAGAAATAGATTATTATTTATATATTTTAACAACCCTTGATCCGAATTATGAAAATAAAGCAGCATTTGAATGAGAGCCTGCAACAATTAAGAATTGTAATGAATTAGGTATAGCAATACAGGCTGAATTTCATCCAAATTGTGATGAATGTGACTATAAGAAAAGTGGAAATAATAAAGGGGAATATTATGGAAAATAGTGATGAGGTATTTCAATAGTATGAAAATGAACGTATAGACAGAGGTAAGCCCGCCTAAGCGCAATCGGAAGGAGAACGGCGCTCTGAAAAAGACTTGTTAAAGAACGCCATCTTATCGAGAATGGGTTTTGCCGGCTCAAACAGTGGAGAGGTATCGCTGCTTGTTATGCTCAACGCTCCGCTTTCTCTGTCAGAGCTATCGTCCTTGCGCGGCGGTCGGCGGCGCACTGTCTTATTACAGGCGAAAGCCTCTCACAGCTCGCACGTCAAACCATTGAAAACATCACCTGCACCGGCAGCCTCAGCAGTCTACCGGTTTTCCGCCCGCTTATCGGCATGGATAAAGAAGGTATTATGAGGCAGGCGGAGCGCAGAGGAACCTATGAAACCTCAATGCTGCCCTCCGAAGACTGTTGTGTGCTTTTTAGTCCGGCATATCCTATACTGCGGGCAAAACTTACCGAAGCGCATGAGCTTTATAGCCAGTGCGCCTTAGATTCCCTGCGTGAAAAAGCGCTTGAGGAAAGCGCCAAGCCCTTATGCGTTGCTCTCTCTGCATAAAAAGCGCCCCCGGCGCTGGTACAGAGCAGTCTTGAGCGCACTATAGTCTTGCTTTTCTCTCTGTCTTTGATTACTATAGTTAAGAAAAGTTTTTTAATATTTCCTATAAAATATCGATAATAATACTATATTATGACAATAAGCCTCAAAATAGTCCGAGATGGTTTGATAAAAGACCAGAGGTAAACCTTTGGTGAATGTTCTTTGACATACTAAGGGAAGAAAGGAAAGCTGCAAGATACGTCTTGTATAAGAGTTTTATACGTCTTTTTATTAAAAGACAGTCAATTTTAATTTTTATTATCCGGAGGGATAAAAGTATGAATAATGAAAAAGCAAATATTGGACTTTTCTTTGATGGATACTTTTTTTATAAACTGTATAAGTATTTTTTCATTGAAAAAAGACTAGCCTTCAATTTTGAACAATTTAATGAATTTATTAAACAGGAAGTGCAGCATCAGTTTGATATAGTACCCTCTCAATGTGATGAAATCAATCCAAACAATATTCATCTTTTCATTGGCGGTGACGGCACCTCAGAAACAGAACCAGAAAAGCAGCTTAAACGCTCGCTTACAGCTTTAAGAATACAGCTTCACAATTCGCCTTTGCAGATTAGGAATGATACTGAGTCTTTTCTGCAAGAAAAAGGTGTTGATGTCTCTCTTACCATAAGAGCGGTAGAAGATGCGTTGGATAAAAAATATAATACTCTCGTGCTAATAACCGGTGACGCTGATTTTGTGCCGCTTGTTAATTGGAGCAAGCAACGTAATATTAACGTTCTTGGCGTCTATTGGAGTAATAGTGATACAAATACTAAAGCAAGCCAAGATTTTATTGATAGTCTTACCGGAAAAGTTGATCTTTTGTCTCGGCTTGAAGACAAAAGTAATCGTTTAATTAAGGTTTTATTTGATGAAATAGCGATAAGTGACGAAAATATGTCAACGATACCTGCTTCCAAAATAGCGGCATGGAGGTTTTCCGGTGAAAGACCGCCGCAAACATTGACGCAAAAGCAGTTGGATGAGGTGCGCGAATCCGTCATTCTCAACCTAAATCATCAATATGGGTCTGGTTTCATTAGAAGTGAGCAATTTTATCCTGACAATAAAAAGTGGAACAACTATAGATTCTCACTGAGCGATGTAGAAGGCAGAAAAGCAGATGAAGTTGCCGCAGGCATGAGGGTACAGTTTAACCTTGAATATGACGGTCCTCGTTCTGCAAAAGAAGGTGTAACTTTGTACCGAGCCACGAATGTCATAATAATAGATTAGCAGTTCTGAGTTCTTATTTTATTTATATTTATTTTTTTATTGAAAATAAGGCAGAGGGCTTCAATAGCTCCTCGAAGGTTCTTGTGTGCGCCTGCTCTTCAGTCCGGCACAGCTATAAATAGGGTGCAGGCTTAAAGAAGCGCAGGCGCTTCACGAACAGCCAAGACCTTATACGTTGATCTCTCTGCGTAAGAGATCGATCTGCCGGCGCACGGCTTCGGGTGCAGGACCGCCGGGGAGACGACGCGCTGCAATACAGGATTCCGGTTTAAGTATCTGGTACAGGTCTGTATCAAAAAGCTCTGAGTATGACTGTAGTTGTGCAAGGCTCATGCCGTCTATGCTCTGTTTTCCGGCGGCGCTGCAATCACGCACCAGATGAGCAACGACCGCATGCGCGGTGCGGAACGGCATACCTTTACGGACTAAATAGTCGGCAAGGTCTGTCGCCTCTAAAAACCCGCTCCGGCAGGACTGCGCCAGCCGCTCCCGGTTAAACCGTGCGCTCTCTATCATCCCGCAGAACATACGCAGGCTCTGCGAAACAGTATCAAGACTGTCAAAAAGCGCTTCCTTGTCTTCCTGTAAATCCTTGTTGTACGCATAAGGGATTCCTTTAAGCATAGTCAGTAAACTGACTAAATTACCTGTGGTTCTGCCGGATTTTCCGCGGATAAGCTCTGCAAAATCCGGATTCTTTTTTTGTGGCATAATTGAAGAGCCGGTACTCCACGTATCAGCGAGGCTGAGAAAGCCGAATTCACTGCTTGACCAGAGGACTATATCCTCACAGAAGCGGGAGAGGTGTACTTGAATAAGGGCGCAGGCGGCGGCAAGCTCGACGGCAAAATCCCTATCCGCAACAGAATCCATACTATTCAAAGTCGGACCGGCAAAGCCTAATGCTGCGGCTGTCGCCGCTCGGTCTATGGCTAACCCTGAACCGGCTAAGGCGCCTGAGCCGAGCGGACACTCGTTAAGCCGGCAAAGCGCATCGTTTAACCTGCCCCGATCACGAAACAAAGCAGCGCACCAGGCAACCAGATGGTGCGCTACGGTAACCGGCTGCGCCCGCTGGAGATGCGTATAGCCGGGCATGATAGTTTCAAGCTCTGCTTCAGCCCGCTCCAATAGTACAGCGATCAGATGCTCAAGCTCCGCGCTCAAAGCCGGCACAGTCTGTTTAAGATAGAGCTTACAATCAGTAACGACCTGATCGTTACGGCTCCGTCCGGCATGAACCATACGTCCCCTATCGCCCAGTCGGGCTGTCAGTATACCTTCAATAAATGAATGAATATCCTCGGCGCTCTCATCTATAGTAAGAGAGCCGGTTTTTAGCTCCAAAGCAATACTCGATAACTCGCGCTCAAGCGCCTGCGCCGTCTCAGTATCAATAATATGCTGCGCGGCAAGCATAGCAACATGCGCCCGACTGCCCTCAATGTCTTGATATACAAGCCGGCGATCCACCGCAAGCGATGCCTGAAAAGCAAAAGCTTGCGCCTGCGGCTTTTCTTTAAGCCGTCCCGCCCATAATACATTCTCCGTCATAAATCCTCCTGAATACTTCCTTCAATACTTCCTCAGTATTGCTATTGGCGATAATTTTCCTGCCCGGTGCGCCGGTATCCACGAGGCAAAGACCGAACAGATCACCGTAAATAAGGCAATGAGCCATACCGTTTCCCAATCAATGATAATGGGGATGGTTTCAAGGTAAATCCCCGGATCCAGAATGGTAACGGTATCGCCCTTAAACAGATGCGAAAAGAAACTCAAAACAGCTTCCAGCGTATGAATAAATTCGTTGATAAAGATGCCGATGAAAAGCCCGCTACTAATACCGATAAGCGCGCCGGTGATACCGGTTACTAATGCCGCACAGAGAAAAATACGTTCTACCTGTGCCGGTTTTGTGCCGGATGCTTTAAGGATAGCTATATCACGGGTGCGTTCTATGGCAAGCATGGATGTTGCTGCCGATACATTGACAGCGGCGACAATAACAATGAGCGCCATGATAAAAAGCAGGAGCTGGCGGGTTGATTGGTAGGAACTGTACTGGGAATGCTGGAGTTTTTCCCAGGTATACACATCGTAGCCGGCTCCGAGCGCTGCGGACAAACGATGCGATAGAACCGTACTGCTGGTATACGGCTCATCAATCTTTACCGTTAAATACGTGGTAGAAAGCTCAGCTGGCAGTACTTCCTCGCCATCCTGTAGACTCATAAGGCACCAGAGAGCATCCAATTCCCGGTAGCCTGAGGAGATAATGCCGCGCAGCTTAAAGGGCGTCATGCGGGGGATATTCCTGCCATCAAGACTAACCCTGATCGTCATGATCCTGATAGTATCGCCTATCTGCGCCCCAATGCTCTGTGCTAATGCTTCTCCCAAGAGAACTTCACGGGTATTTTCAAAATGAGTGCTGCCGGCAACGGTAATAAGGTAGAGATTGCTACCCGGATCAGTAAAGAAGGCAGGATCGACAGCCCGCAGCGTGGCGCCGGTTTTACCATTCTTGCCAATGACGACACCCAGCCCGTGCCGTTCCTGCCAGACACTGCGTACTCCCTCTGTTTGCGCAATGACCGCGCGCGCTTTAGCAAGCCCCAGCCGCATATAATCGTAGACCTGTAAATGACCCGTTCCTAATTCAAGGTAGCGGTCGGTTATCCCCTGTATCATCCCGTCAGCGACTATTAAGGTAACTATGATAGGAATAAGGCTCAAGGCGATACCGGCAGCAGCGCCTTTAAGGTAGCGCCCGCCTTCATGCGCCCGTCCGAGCAGGTAACGGATAGCGATAAAAGCAGTAACCGGTACTTTCATGGCGCTTTTTCTGCGCTCCTCTGCAAGAAGCTCTGCTCGGTTTGAGCGCATACAGACACAGGATTCGGCGGTGTATAGTTTCTAGTGTTCAGGAAGAGGAGTAAAGCGGAAGCCATGAGCGCATGCACGTAAGGCGTTTTTCCCATGCCGGCTCTAACCTCCTCTATCGGCACAAGCTCGACTGCAAGGTACTCATCCGTGTCCAGATTTTGGCGGTCGGCGTGCAGGTCTTCCGCTAAAAAAATATGTACCTGATTGGTCATAAGTGCAGGATTAGGGTTGAAGGATCCGAGGCGTATCATACGGTGCGGGTAGTAGCCGGTTTCTTCATGCAGTTCACGCAAGCCTGCACAGAGCGGATCTTCGCCTTTATTACACACGCCGCCGGGGAACTCAAGGCTCAGAGCCTGCATTCCGTGCCGCCACTGGCGCACCATAACAAAATGCTGCGCATCAAAGAGCGGAATGACGAGTGACCAATGCGCCGATTGCAGCACCTTGAAATTCCCCACGGTGCCGTCAGGCGAGCTGCTTTCAATGTTCTGTACCGAAAAGATAGGGCAGGAAAAAACGGTCTGCCGCTGCTGTTCTTTCCAGATAAGTTTTTCTGTCTCCATAAGAGAGCAGTGTATGCTATTTTTGTGCTGATGGCTAGAGAGAGGGAAGCTGATCCGCTCATAGAAGGTATGACGCGAACCAAGGAAGAGAAAGCGCCCGTGGATGACTCAAACATGCGTGAAAGAGAGGCGTCGGGCGACCGTCCCAGCGCCGAGCGCTTTTTATGCAGAGAGATCAACGCATAAGGTCTTGGCGCTTTCTTCAAGCGCTTTTTCAAGCAGGGAATCTAAGGCGCACTGGCTATAAAGCTCATGCGCTTCGGTAAGTTTTGCCCGCAGTATAGGATGTGCCGGACTAAAAAGCACACAACAGTCTTCATAGGGCAGAATTGAGGTTTCATAGGTTCCTATGCGCTCCGCCTGCCTAATAATACTTTCTTTATCCATGCCGATAAGCGGGCGGAAAACCGGTAGACTGCTGAGGCTGCCGGTGCAGGTGATGTTTTCAATGGTTTGACTTGCGACCTGTGAGAGGCTTTCACCTGTAATAAGACAGTGCGCCGCCGACTGCCGCGCAAGGCGGGAGGCACAGTCCATCATTGCCATGCGCAATAAAACCGTGGTCCACGGTTCAGGGGAACATTCCTTTATCCGGTTCTGCACTGCGGTAAAACCCACGGTCCACAGCTCTATTCCCCTCGTGTAGCGTCCGAGAATTGAGGCGAGTTTTATGACTTTCTGGCGCGCCTCCTCAGAAGTATACGGATAGGCATGAAAATAGACCGCCTCAAGGCGCATACCCCGCGAAGCCATGCAATAACCGGCAACAGGCGAATCAATCCCGCCTGAGAGCAGGAGCAGCCCTCGCCCTGCTGTTCCGACCGGCAGCCCTCGCAAACCGGCTCTTTCATTCCCGTAAATAAAGGCTTGTTCCCGTATTTCTACTGAAATGAGCAGGTCCGGCTTATGTACATCAACCAATAAATCCGGAAGAGCCGTTTTGATCGCATTGCCCGCCTCAACGCATATACCATAGGAATTCAGCGGGAAACTCTTATCAGTCCGCCGTGCGCTGATCTTAAAACTGCGCTTTCCCTGTGCAAAAGCTTCCTGCGCTTCCTTCACACAGGCTGCACAAACAGCGGCGGGCGTTTTTGCAGCAGTCCGTGCTTTTGCCCAGCCGGTTATGCCAAAGAGTTGCGAGAGGCTCTGTTCAATAAGCGCCTCCTTCTGCCGCTCGCACCGCACATAAAACCGCCCATGCGTACACGCTACACGCACCGCCGCCGCTCTGAGCATACCTTCTAGGTTACGCTTCAAAACCTGTTCAAAGGAACGCCGGTTTTCTTTTTTAAGATTGAGTTCTCCTATCTTCAGTAAATATGTTGTCATCTGTTTATCCTGTCCCTCTAGTATTATCCGGCTCACGGCAGATTGCAAGTACCGTATACGCTGCGCCCTCACTATGTTAAACTAGCGTCATGGAATATACAATACAAGGAACTTGCGCACGCAAGATTAGTTTTGAGATACAAGAGGGCAGAGTCAGGTCTGTCTCATTTAAGAATGGCTGTGAAGGGAACTTGCAGGGCATTGCCCGCTTGGTTGAGGGAATGCCGGTGGAAGAAGTTATTGCACGCTTAAAAGGGGTACAGTGCGGGAGTCGGGGAACTTCGTGTCCTGATCAATTAGCGCAGGCATTGCTGTCCGTCCGGTAGACCTATTTTGACGGCGAGGTCTGAGGTCTGACCTATTCTAATTCTACCTAATTCTAATTCTACGGCGAGGTCTGACCTATCTTGTCTATCTACCCTAGAGAGTGTCGTCAAAAGGAAGGAAGATAAATCTAAGATAGAGAGCGGCAAGAAAGGAATCAGAGCGTTTAGCATACCGAGTAGCAATACCTCTGTACTGATTAAGCCACCGAAATACATTCTCAATGAGATGGCATCTTAAATGGGCGGTGTCTACTACATGATTCACGTCATACCCTCTATCGGCTAACAAGACTTTTACCGATAAACCTGCCATTAAAGGCGGCACATACGCGTAATTCGCCTCCTGCCTTGCCGAAACTATGATACGCACTGGCTTTCCCTTCTTAAGCAAGATGGATTTTTGTATTGATCCCCTTTTTGTACGCCCTATCGCTTGATTTCTTCCAACCGTTCCACATCCGTCCGCAGGGACTTTGCTATACGTTGCATCTATCATAAGCCCACTGGGTATCCACTTCCCCGATAACTTCAGTGGCTATTGTTTTCCAGACATCTCTATCCCGCCAAATGGCAAAACTTTTTGTGTGTATTTTTCCAGTTGCCGTATTCAGTCTGATAATCCACGATACAGCGTTGATAAACCGTCGATTGTCCTTCGCCATTCGACCCTGTTTACCTGCTGCTCCTGGTAGTAAGTCTTTTATCTTTTCCCACAGCGTATCACTGATGTCGTGTCTGTGCAATGCTTTTCCGTTTTCTTTCATCTTGTTATCTTAACTTTATTTCCTTTACTTTTGACGACACCACCTAAAACTTATTGTGAAATGAGCATTCTTTGGTAGGTATGAAGCAGGGGGATGCAAAAGGCTGTATCCCCCTTATTGAGAGCTATTCTTCCCACAACCACGTCGACAAATAGCGTTCGCCATTGTCCGGTAAAATCACGACTATGGTTTTACCTTTGTTTTCCGTTCGTTTTGCAATAGTTAGTGCGGCTTCAAGAGCAGCGCCTGATGAAATACCGATCAAGATACCTTCTTCTTTTGCAAGCCGGCGCGCAGCGCTGCCCGCTTTAATATCATCAGTTTGGTAAATCTCATCTATGAGTGATGGATCATAGACAGACGGCTGAAACCCTGCACCAATACCCTGAATTTTATGCGGTCCGGGCTGTCCCCCAGAGAGTACCGGCGATGCCGCAGGCTCGACTGCAATAAGTTTTATCGAAGGTTTTTTGCTTTTAAGGTAGCGCCCAGCACCGCTAATAGTGCCGCCGGTACCCACTCCGCTAATTAAAATATCAACAGCACCTTCAGTATCTTCCCAGATTTCAGGTCCAGTTGTCTTTTCATGTATAGCTGGATTTGCCGGATTGTTGAACTGTTGCGGAATAAAAGAATGGGGAATAGATGCTGCAAGCTCTTCAGCTTTGGCAATAGCACCTTTCATACCTTTTGCCCCTTCAGTTAATTCCAGTTCAGCTCCCAAAGCTTTAAGCAATTTTCGCCGTTCCATACTCATAGTCTCAGGCATCGTTAAGATAATACGATACCCCTTCACCGCAGCAACAAAAGCAAGTCCTATACCCGTATTGCCAGAAGTCGGCTCAATAAGAACAGTCTCCGGCTTAATGCTGCCATCACGTTCGCCAGCTTCAATCAAGGCAAGTGCAATACGATCTTTTACGCTTGAAAAGGGATTAAAGCTTTCCAGTTTTGCATAAATAGTCGCTTCACTCTTGTTTAGTTTGCTGATTTTAACCAGTGGAGTCTTCCCCACAAGATCCGTAATTTTTTCTACCCGTGCCATAATAATATTCCTCCTGAATTATCATAAAAGTCCTAGTAAATATATAGACATTATCTTAAGTGTACTGCTCTTGTCAAGAGTGGATACAGAAAAAGAGCGGGCAAAGCAGGTATTAGACAAAGAAATTTGTCGTGGATCAAAGCTTCATCACTGCAAGCCGTCTTCTGACCGCAGTGCAGAGCCATCGTATTACAAAAGGTAGTCGTAAAGTCCAAGCCTTTTGTAATAAGACTTGACAAGAAAGATAGATAAGAGAGGAGCGAAACGGTGTCTTTAAAAGGGCGGGCATAGACTACAGGCATTGAAAGAGAGGCGGGAGCGGCGTTCAGGTATGAACCGTGCGGTATTCCGCCTTACAATAGACGCTTCCCATCTCTCAAAAGATAGGAAAGCGGCGCAGAGTATACGACAAGAAGGATTAAGATTCTGGGGAGGGCGCAAGAAACAATGCGTGCAGAGGCTGAAACCGCACTTATTGACAGGGCGTGCTCGGTCAGTCTACGTTTGGTCTGTGAAACAAGAAGCCCTTCGATCAAAGCGTTGGGTAGCTCACTCAGAGGAATTTTTCTTGGTAGAGGGGAGAGTGTGGATCTTCGAGGGAACGCTTCACGAGCCAGTAACAGCATCTCCGCGTAGATTTTCACGGGCGTTATCTGCCTGTGCCCGTTTACGCCATGCGTGCAGCACGAGGGCAAGAGCAATAACAGCGTAACTAAAAGCATCGCGGAAATATTCGCCTATCATTGCAGACCCAAAGAGATTAGTACCGGCGCGTGGTACAACGATGTACATAAGATGGAGCAGCACGGTCCCTATGAACACGTTCTGTATTGATGCTTTGCTAACCGAAGCGCCGCCCACTAAAATAGCTGCCGCTGCAAAGAAGCCGGTTTGTTTGTGCGCATTGTAGGTTGCTATGTTCCCCATGTTCTGTAAAAAGATTATCTGTCCTATGCTTGCCAAGATGGTACTGATCATAATAGCTATGATTCGGGTACGGTCAACAGGAATACCGGCTGCATGGGATACTCCCTGCTCCTGTCCTATTGCCCGCATATCCTGTCCAAGCTTGGTTTTGCGAAACCAGATAATGAATAGGCACAGTGCGGTAATAACGAGGTAGTTAGCGATAGGCACTGAGATAGTCCCCAGAAGGAGCGGTAGGAGCATATCCAATGATTGGCGCACCGAATCAAGGGTAAGGGTGTTGCGGATACCGTAACCGCGGCTCAGGGTGATATTAAGAGAATGTACCGGAATCACAGAGCCCATCAGGTAGAGTACGATAAATTGGTAAAAGCCATCCATAAAAAAACCAAGGATATAGCCGGTTACCATCTCACGCCCGCGTGCCTTGTTAAGGATTATACCGGCAAGCCAGCCGAGAAGAGCCGCGATGGGAACTGCTATAAGGCTTGCAAAAATCAAGCCCGGTACGCCAATAATGTTCCAGTCAACGGCAAAGATAAGTCCGATTTGTCCAGCCATTGCGCCTAGAACCATGCCAAAGTTTATGCCCATACCAGCCATAATGGGAAGGATGAGACTAAAAACCAAAAAGCAGTTGCGTCCTAGACGGGTAACTATTTCCTGTGTTATAGACAGCATAGACAAGCCTGATATGGGGAGTGCTGCAAAGGTTATGACAATAAAAATAAAGACGACGAGGTGATCTGCGGCAAAACGAATAAGTCGTTTCATGGTAACTCCTTTAATGCCTCTTTAAGATAAGAACGTGCGCCGATTATACGAGGACCAAAGTACCTATCGGCAAGGGGAGAGACGATAACGCCACGCCGTGGTCCTGCAGAAACGGCATGAATGATATGATCAGTATCAAAAAGAATTGCTACATGGCTTATCACGCCGTGGTCGGCAAATGCAATGATGTCGCCCGGTTCAGCCTGTTCAAGTTGAAGCGCTTTGCCTGAATTCCACAATCCTTTTGAACTATGCGGTATAGCTATACCGGCAGCTTTTTGGTACACAAAGGATACGAAACCGGAACAGTCAAAGCCGTCAGGGGTAGTACCGCCATATCGGTAGGGAGTGCCGCGGTACTGTTTTGCTGTTTCAAGGATAAGCTCTCTGATGGTCTGGGCGTTTGAGGTGCCGGCACATAAAACACATACTACAAAAAGGCACGATATTTTTTTAAGGCGCATAGATACAGTTTGCCCGTTACTGTCTAAAAAGTCAAAGGGGCAGGGCAGATCTCTGGATAGATGTATGCTGCACCATGACGAGAGATCTGACCTATTTTGACGGTAAGGTCTGACCTACTACCGCAGGACTGACCTACTACCGCAGGACTGGTCAATTCCATGGCATAATGAGCTCATTTTACGGGGAGAGGTCTGACTTAAGGGTGTCGTCAAAAAGTGAGGAAATAAAGTAAGATAACAAGATGAAAGAAAACGGAAAAGCACTGCACAGACACGACATCAGTGATAACCTGTGGAAAAAGATAAAAGACTTACTACCAGGAGGGGGCAGGTAAACAGGGTCGAATGGCTCATGACAATCGACGCTTTATCAACGCTGTATCTTGGATTATCAGAACCGGCGTTCCAGACAGAGATTTACCACCTGAATACGGCGACTGGAAAAATACATACTACAGATTTTGCCGCTGGCGGGATAGAGATGTCTGGAAAACAATAGCCGCTGAAGTTATCGGGGAAGTGGATACCACGTGGCTTATGATAGATGTAACTTATAGCAAAGTCCATGCAGACGGATGTGGAGCGGTTGGAGGAAATCAAGCAATAGGGCGTACAAAAGGGGGATCAATACCAAAGTCCACCTTGCTATAGATTAAGAAAGGAAAACCAGTACGTATCATAGTTTCCGCGGGGCAGGAAGCGGATTGCACCTATGCACCGCCCTTCTGATCTCTATCTCAGATCTATCTCCCTCTCCTTTTGACGACACCCCCTAGTCTCAGGTTAGACTACCTACAAGGTCTGTCCTATCCTTCCTTTGAGGTCTGACCGTTCCTTTGAGGTCTGACCGTGCATATCCGCAGGTTATTGTCTAAAGACAGCGGGGCATTATCCTTAACAAAGCAGGTCAAAGGGCATGTTTTGAAGATTGAAAGAAATTGGCAGAGGGCAGAGCGTCGCTAAACCTCGTATGGCGCAGCGCTTCTGCCACTACGATTCGGTTCTCTGCCCCCTGCACTGGAGCGGCTCAGAGGATGAGCCGTGCAAGAACGATAAACTGAAAGTTGCACCGCTTATAGCTGACGCCCCGTGGTGATTGCACCGGTAAAGTCGGCTACTGAGGCTGATTTCTCATAAAAGTGCGGGACACCTGCCATAATACCCTCGACGGTGTAGAACGGATCGTCCTTTGTCAAAGGCAGCTTGACGGTCGTACCCGTTGCACCGGATTTATAGATAGCGGTAATCAGTTCCAAGGTATTCCGTCCATCAATCCCCGTAATGAACGGCGGTTTCTGCTGTTCAAGAGCCTTGAGGATATTGTCCAATTCGCCTTTATGGGCTGTGTATTGGAGGGGCGGCAGGCTCTGCTTACAATCAGTAAGTTTTTGTTCCAAGTCGCTGTCATGCGCTTCTTGTGGAAAGCCGTTCGGCGCCGCCCTATTGGCGCAGACTTTCCACGGCACTGAAACACGTGCTTTTTCACCTTGGAAGATGAGCTGCTGCTCCTCGCCGTGGTGAATAACAGAACTGGTTATGTGCGCCAACGCTCCCTGCGGGTACTGAAGGATCGCAATAGAAATATCCTCAACCTCCGCATTATGGTGCGCCGCATTCGCCAGTACCGCCGTTACCTTTTCGGGCATACCGAGCATCCAGATGAGCAGGTCTATATGGTGTACCGCATGGTTTAAGGTGCAGCCACCGCCTTCGCTCTTCCACGTACCGCGCCACCATAAGTCGTAGTAGGATAATCCGCGCCACCACAAGGAATCCACTTGCGCATGCAGTACCCGCCCTATCAAGCCTGAATCCACGATCTTCTTGAGCGCCATAACCTCATCGCGAAACCGGTTCTGCGCAATACAGGCAAGCATGGTCCCATTCTGCTTCTGGGCATCCAGCATGGCATCGCATTCCGCAAGACTAGCTGCCATAGGCTTTTCCACGACTACATTACAGCCGGCGTTGAGGCAGTCAATAGCTATGCGTGCATGACAAAACGGCGGCGTACAGATGTCCACCAAATCGATTTTTCCTTTCAGCGCTTCCAGCATCGCGATATGCGAATCAAAGACTTCCGCCTCGGTCAGATGGTACTGCTTCTTCGTTTCCCTGCATTTTTCTGGTATTATATCAGCAAGAGCAACGATGGTGCATCGCTGGGGAAAGGCGCAATACGCCTCCACGTGGAAGCGAAAAATACTACCCGTTCCTATAAGTGCTACTCTAATCATTGTTTCCTCCTGAAGGCAATACTACTAGAAAGATAAAAAAGAAAAAAGAGGGATAATCAGCAAGCCGTTTCAATGCCTGCCACTGGTGAAAGGGGGAGGTCTGACCGTTTATAACCTTATACTTTTTCTATCTGGTTTTTTCCTAAAAGCCCTGATGGTTTTATTAAGAGGACAATGATAAGCAGAATAAAGGCAAAAGCATCGCGGTAACCGGTGAGAGTCGGAAGGAAAGCTATGATCATAATTTCAATAAAGCCCAGCAAAAAACCGCCCAACACCGCACCGGCAATATTACCAATGCCGCCTATGACCGCAGCGATAAAACATTTGAGACCCGGAATCATGCCCATAGTCGGGTTAAGCTGCGGGTATTTCAAAGACCACATAATGCCCCCAATAGCCGCAAGAATAGAGCCGATACCAAAGGTAAAAGAAACAATCTGGTTTACATCTATACCCATGAGCTGGGCGGCGGCAAGATCCGTTGACACAGCACGCATTGCCATACCGGTTTTAGTTTTCTGGACAATGATCAGTAAGACAACTAAGAGTATCGTGGTTATTGCCGGAATGTATAAACTAATAGTAACGAAGGAAATACTGCCTATATGGACAATCTGATTAAAAATCTCAGGCACCATAAAGCCTTTGGGACGACCGCCGAAGATAACCGTAGCAAGATTTTCCATGAGAAACGAGGCGCCGATAGCGCTTATCATAATAGAAATCTTCGGCGACTGGCGTAATGGTTGGTAGGCTACCCGTTCCAAACAGACGCCGAACAATCCGGTAAGTCCCAGCGAGGTAATAAAGCCAGCCCACCACGGCATAACAAAAAGGCTCATACAGTAGAAAGCTATGTAACCTCCCAGCATGAATATATCGCCGTGCGCAAAGTTAATAAGCCGCAGAATACCATAAACCATGGTATAGCCAATGGCAATAAGCGCATACAAGCTTCCTAAGGAAAGAGCGTTCGTTAAATATTGTAAAAAAAGCGCGACAGTCATTGCGCTGCTCCACTAATCAGGATGCGGTCCAGCCTTGTCATAACAACGCTGGACAAAAGCTTTAAGGATTTACAATAGTCTTAAATACGAATTTTCCGCCTTGTACTATTTTAATAAAGGCACTCTTGGTTGCATCGCCGTTAGCATCCAGCGTTACGGTGCCGGCAGCGCCGACAAAGCCGGAAGTTCGAGCAATGGCATCCCGTATCTTTTGGCGGTCAGTGGAGCCGGCACGTTTCAGCGCATCAAGGGCAACAAGGTAGCCGTCATACCCCAGAGCTGTAACTGCGGCTGGCTCTTTATTATACCGCGCCCGGTATTCTCTGAGGAAGGTCTCTGCAACCGGATTGGCGGCATATTCTGAAGCAAAGAAGGTTGAGAAGACAGCGCCTTCAATCCGTTCACGCCCGACATCAATGAACTCAGGCGTTTCCCAAGTATCACCGCCGAGGAATGGTATGGTAAGTCCGAGTTCACGTGCCTGCTTCATAACCAGCGCAGATTCGGTGTAATTGCCCGGCGCAAAAATAACATCCGGCTTGAGCGCGCTAATTGCCGTAACTTGGGCGCTGAAATCCTGATCGCCTGTGTTGTAATCAACAGTTGCAAGTATAGCCTCCGGATTTCCCGTCAGCGTTTTGAATGTGTCGGCAAAGAATTTGGCAAGCCCTACAGAATAATCATTCGACACTTCCCGAACTAAGACGGCAGTCCGCGCATGAATCTCGTTGAAGGCATAATTTGCCATAACAGTCCCTTGAAACGGATCGATAAAACAGACGCGGAAATAATAGTCATTGCCAGCCGTTACCAGCGGATTAGTACACGACAAGCCGATAGCCGGAACTCCCGCCTCTTTCGCCACCTCTCCGCCTGCCATTGCCAGTGAAGAACCCCATGAGCCGAGTAGAAGCGTTACTTTGTCCCGGTCAATCAGGCGCTGTACTGCATTAGCCGCCTCAACTTTATCGGATTTATTATCTGTTATCACCAGTTCTACGGTGTAGGTCGTAGCGCCGATAGTAACGGTCGGATAAAGCTCATGGGCAAGCCGTATACCTTCTACTTCCATGGCACCACCTGCCGCGTTTGCCCCGGTCATAGGCTCAAAGACACCGATTTTAATAACCGTGCCTGCTGTCCCAGAGTCCTGAGAACCGCGCGCGAAAACCGGTGCCATAAGCACGGTAACCAACGTCAGCATTAGTAATTGTTTCATAACAATTCCTCCTTAAATAGCGATAGTAAAACTTTAGAGAAAAACTACCGCCTCGTCAACAGGTTATCAAGCACAGTTACACAGTTAGGTTAGACCTCGAAGGCACGATGGGTCAGACCTAAGCGGGCCTCTTATGCCAGAAGCGGCATTCAGAAAAAAAATAACCAAGATACGTAGGCTACTCGCTATGCTCAATGTTCTGAGCTCTTTCTTGCCGCTTTCTCTGTTCGATCTATCTTTCTTGCCTTTTGACGCTCTCCTAAAAACTACTTGACATTTAAATAAATCTCGCTATATTCCAAGCTATACTACTAAAAAATGCTAAAAGAATAGGTAGGCTTTGAGAGATGCTCCTCAAAACAAGAGGTCAGATCTTTTTATGACAAAGCGGCTAGACGCTTGACTTCTCGGACAGACGAGCATTTCTTTTAACAAGGAGGGTGGGAAACAATCCCGCCGGCGTTTCATCTTTTTCCCGTTGATGAAAAAGGTGTATGGAGCACGCCGTATTTTTTATGGTTTTACGTGAAACTACTGATGCTGAAGTATCGTTGTCGTTAATGGCATGGGCAGATGGATCGCCTGATAGTACCCCGTCTTCTCATTTTATTTTTAGTGATGAAGACGAGGAAGAGGAAGACGATGATGAAGATGCCGAGAACTTTGATGATATTGACGATTTTGATGATGATGATTTTGACGAGGACGACGATCTCTTAGAAGATCAAGATAATGATTTTGATGATGATTATGATGAAGATGCTCTTGACGATGCTGGTGATTACAGCGATGACTTTGATGACTAAATTAACGGCACCGTATCCGATTCACCGCTAAAAGCCCAGAGCCGCTCTAGATCATAGAATGAACGGCTCTGCGCTGTCATCAAGTGGATAACGACAGTCCCTAAATCTATAATTACCCACTCATCACTGGTGCTAAAGCCTTTAATCCCGGTGCGTTTCTTACTACGCACCGGTTCAAGTCCCTGTTCGGAACAAAATTCCATAATATGCTTTTCTATACCGCGTAAGTGTGCCGCACTCGTTACGGTCGCCAGTACAAAAAAATCTGCCCATGAGCAGGTAGCGCGGATGTCCATTACACGAACATCAATACCTTTATGTTCTTGAATCAAGGCGGCACATTGTTCAACCACCGATAACATAGCGTCCATCAAAATCCCTCCCAATAATAACAGTAAAATCTAACCGGTATTCAAAATTATAGAGTTCATCATCCAAGTTTTTTACTTCCGGCGCCTCATATTTAATATTTTTACACCGAATAATATCGGCAAATGATTCTACCATCTGTAGAGAACCTGAATGATCAATAATAAGTGTTTTATCGTAATTATTGCTGTCAGCATTACCCACTGCAACAACATCATAGCCAAAATCACGCAATAATTCTGCGGTTCTTCCGGCTAACCCATTAGCCGTTGTTCCATTGAGTACTTCCACACTCCACACACGTTCGCTTTCTCCTTGATCCATGAGCGTTAAGCTCCCGAGTGTTTTGCGCACAATATCCTTAATGAGACTGCCATTATAGGTGGGAAAAAGAAGCAGCTGTCCAGACATATCACGCAGACTACCACTGACCGTTTGAATACTCAGTCTATCTATATTGATACCAGTATATTCATCAAAAATGCTCGTAAAACTGCGTTTATGAGCATTGGTTTTGAGCAATGATTGGTACAGTTGAGCAATACCTTGGGTTTTTAACATTTCATTTTGCTCACGTAGACGCCGCAGTAATCCTAAAAAAAGACGCTGACGGCGAGAATTGATAGACTCTCTGGTATCATCCGGCAGCACATAGGTTAAGTAAATTTTAGCTTTATCACCATCAAGCCGAGTGAGACCGGGCGGAAAAAGAATAGGCGCTACCGTGTCGTACTCTTCAACTGGTGTGGGAATGAGTATGTCCACTCCCTCAATAAGATCAACAATTTTTCCTAAATTATCGAGATTGATAATGAATGAAAAATTTATCTCAATGTCAAGAAGCCGCTCTATTTCTTTTTGAAAATCTTCAATAGAGCGAGTATCGTACACAGCATCAATGCGATCAACCATGTTGAGCTTTTGTAAGATTAAACCTAAATCACCGGGGATATCAAAAATAGTTGCGCGTTTATTTGCCGGATAATACATAAGCACATAGGTAGATAAAGGTTTTCCTTTCTCCTCAATCACAAAAAGCGAATGAATGACTCTATCTTTCTGAATAATATCAGAATCCGGCTTCAGTATAGTAACAATAAAAACAGTACTGGCAATTACTATGGCAATGATTAAAAAAAGAAAAATAAAAGAAGTATCAAAATTAATCCGTTGCATCATGGCACTTTGCATTCGAGCAAAGAGAGAGTTTCCGGAGAAACATCCTGTTTTTGAGAATGGAGATAGGACACTGAAGCAGTAACTACTGCATTAAATGCCTGATCAAGGGTAGCATTTTGCACATACGCCCGTAGAGCAGGATCCACGTCTTGTCGCGAGACTTCTACTTTGTCAGCAAGGTACAGTATTTTTGCTAGAGGTCCCATACCGGGCTCTCCAACCGTATGTACCCGTACCGCTTCTAAGAGCGCCGCATCAGTAATGCCAAAACAATCATGCAGTAATACAGCACCGGCTCGTGCATGCAGGAGCACCGTTTTTTTTTCTTCTAAAGAAGACAGACCTCGTCCATCGTTCAAAGCATAGCGTTTTAATATATCATCCGTACATTCTCTGCATATATCGTGAGTAATACCAGCAAGGTAGCCTTCATTTTCATCAAGATCATAATGCCGGCATAAATCGGCACATAAAAGAGCAACATTACGGGAATGTAAAAACCGAGGCAGACTTAAGTACCGGTATACAGTTTGTTCCATAAACGAAAGGAAGCTGGGCAGCACTGAAGTATGCGGTGCAGAACAACCGTATAAACCGTGGTCACGGATAAAATCACGAACAGCCGGTGGTACCAAGTAATGCCACGGCTTCCCGGTCCGAATAAAATCCCGTACCATACTTGATGAAATATTCATAATACTATTATGGAGCTGCCGGTAAGGAAAAGGAAAGTCTAGTTTTTTTTCTGATGTCCGGTTTGCTACAATCAATTCAGTCTGAGCAATAAGTTTTGCCACATGCTTCCATTGGGGCAAACCGGCAAGTACGTCATCACCAATAATCAAGCCTACTTTTCCAGAAGGCTTATACCGTTTAATAATAGTAGTAACGGTATCAATAGTATATGAGATTCCTCCCCGTCTAATTTCACAGTCATCGACAGTCAAGCTGCTATCTCCGGCAAGGGATGCTGCGAGCATAGCCAGCCGGCTGGCAGATGATTCTATTTGTAGTGCTGATTTGAACGGCGATTGTGCTGTTGGTATAAATATAACTCTATCGTAATCGCCCGTTCTACATACCGCATCGGCTAAAGACAGATGCCCATTGTGTACCGGATCAAAACTACCACCAAGGACAGCTAATCTTATAGGAGAACGAGGGTGAAAAGAATCGTATGCTTCTTCCAAATTAGTCTCCTCACACCGGATTATTACGTATTCCTTCGTGTGCTTCTGTATTCTTTGTAGAGTTACTAACCAGTTGAAGAAAACAACGTGTTAGCTCTGCTAGTCCTTGACCGGAATAAACCGAAACTCCAATGATATGCTCATGAGGATATTTTTCCTTGAGCTGCTCTAGATGCTCGGTAGCATGCTCTGTATCAGTTTTTGAAGCAACAATTATCCGGCGTTTTTTAGACAATGCAGCGGAAAAGACGGTTAATTCATGACAAAGCACATCAAATGCAGTAATGAAATGTTCATCTGATACATCAATGACAAACGCAAGTGCGGCTGTTCGGGAAATATGTTTTAGAAAGTGTATGCCCAACCCCAAGCCTTCAGAGGCTCCTTCAAGTATACCGGGAATATCTGCAAGAATAATATCACGATCAGCTATGGTTAATATGCCAAGGTTAGGTATTTTTGTAGTAAAAGGATAAGGGGCAATTTTTGGACGTGCATTGGTAAAACGATCTAAGAGTGATGATTTTCCAGCATTAGGAAACCCAATTAAACCAATATCAGCTATAAGTCGTAATTCAACTCGGAGAGATTTACGGATTGCAGGCTGCCCCGGCAAAGCTTTCTGAGGAGCTTGATTTATTGATGACTTAAAGTGAATATTACCCCAGCCACCATTCCCACCACGCAAAAATACGAAATCCGCCTCATTATTACCAAAATCATGAATAAGTTCACCGGTATCAGCATCAAACAAGGCTGTTCCTGGTGGAACTGGGATAATGGCATGTTCACCATTGTGTCCATAACAACCGGCTCCCTGTCCATCTTGCCCATTTTCTGCCTTAAATAAGGGGCGGTGCCGCAGATGTGCTAAGGTGCGCAGATCCCGGCGCACGGTAAAAATAACATCACCCCCTCGTCCACCATCCCCTCCTGCCGGCCCACCGTGAGGAACAAATCTTTCACGCCGGAATGCAATACAACCATTACCACCAGCTCCAGAAGCTACCTCAATAAGAGCCTCATCGGCAAATTTTTCCATTAGTTTGTTGCTGCAACAACTCCGGCAAATTTGCGACCTCGACGTGTTGTAAATGATACAGTGCCATCAACTAAAGCAAAAAGTGTCCAGTCTCCGCCACAACCTACATTCACGCCTGGATGAATCTTGGTACCACGCTGTCTTACTATAATAGTACCTGCTTTTACTCTTTTCCCCCCAAGTGCTTTAACACCTAAATATTGAGGGTTAGAATCTCGCCCATTTTTGGCACCGCTGCCACCTCGTTTTCTTGCCATTATATTATTCCTCCATGTATATTTTTACTGTACAAAACTGTGGATAGTCTTCAGATACAGACTGTAGTCCTTCTTTAAGGAAGGAGCCGACTGCAAAAAGAAAAGCGGCAGTAGATTCTTCTGTTGCTTCAGCTTCCAAAAAGAAAGTACCTCGTTTCGAGGCATCTTCCCATAATCTTATATCGGCCTTTTTAAGAAGTGTGCGGTATGTTGTTCTTAATAAGACTGAAACAGCAGCACAGACTATATCATTTCCTTTGTAACCGGCGCCAGCATGTCCATCTGCCCGGCACCGTTTCAGTAACCCGAAATGATCAAAATACAATTCAATACTTATCATACTCCAGTAATAGAGTCGATTTTAATAACTGAATACTGCTGCCTATGCCCTTGTTTGCGCCGATAATCCTTTTTAGGCTTGTACTTAAATACAATAATTTTTTTATCTTTTCCATGTGACTCAATATGAGCAGACACTTTTGCTCCCGGCACATACGGAGCGCCTACTGAAATTGTATCACCAACTAGTAATAACACCGAATCAATAGCAAAGTTTGTACCGGGATCCGCATCAAGACGCGCAACTTTAAGAAGAGAACCGGTCTCAGCTTTGTACTGTTTTCCTTTAAATTCTATCAATACATACATGAACATAATCCTTGTAAATAATTACAATTAATCTATACCAGGGCATTAGGTGCTGTCAAGAGGGTTAAACCCAGGCATTTAAGCAGATTGAGAGCTGAGGTAAGCTGAAAGCTTGAGAAGTCAGGGTAAAAGTATCTATTCCTTAAAAGGTGTCGTCGAGGGGGCGAGAAAGATAGATCTGACAGAGAAAACGGCAAGAACGGAGAGGTAAAGACAACAAGGGCATAAAGAAATACTATGAAGCATAAAAATCACCATAGAACTCAAATGTAAAGACTGCGGACTCCAGTTTATAAGCGACTATGAAAGAGCCCATCAGGAATGTCTTTCTTTGATAGTCGATCTGGTTAAAATCATGTTCGTCCGCGGAATGGGCATAGACATCAGCGCCGTGTTGAAAATCAGCATCGCCAAGGTCTTAAAAGTGCTGAAATCGACCACATACCGGATAAGACCGAAGAGAAGTCACTATGACTGCCTTGAGAAAGACTGAGTTTTGGACATAGGTGGGGGAAACGAAGATCAAGATAGGGCTTATTACGCGCATCACCGAAAAAAGCAGGGAAATTGTGGCGTTTGTATAGAGGGAAAGCAGGACCTGAAAACCGCCCTAAAAGTGAGAAAGAGGATAAAAAGGATGAGGATAAGCTATGAAAGGATAACGACTGATAATTGGGACAGCTTTCTTTCAGCCTTCGCGGAGGACAATCATAAACACACGGTGGGGATAGACAAGGAATAATTACTGGCTTAATGGCTTAAGGCTCAGGGTAAGGCGGGCATTTTGGAGGACCTGTTGTTTTTCCAAAAAAGCTGTTCAACCACTGGAAAATGTTTGATATGGCTTTCTTTTACATCAATTATGGCTTTGTTCGGGGCTCATCATACTTTGTGGATCACCTTCAATATTTTTTATTTATTTTTGACGGCGAGGTCTGTCCTATTTACGACACCCCCAGCCTGAGTATAAGACAGCCTAACCGGAGACTAAAGGATTTTTGGAGCAGCGCTGGGGCGATTGGGCGCGAGAGCCTTTCTGAGACGCACGGTAAACCCTTGACAAATAAACCGCTTATGGCTAGGCTAAAAAGCGTGAACAAAGTACTACAAGAAAAGATTATGGAGGCATTTGGCTCGGTACTGCCGATTACCCTGATTGTACTGATCGCCAGTGTTGTCTTTGTTCCTATGCCTTCTGGAACCATTTTAGTATTTCTTGCCGGTGCAGCGCTCTTGATAATCGGTATGGGTTTTTTTACTATGGGCGCTGATATGGCAATGATGCCAATGGGTGAAGGCATCGGCATACAACTGACAAAAGTATCCGCCCTTGCAAAGCCGAGCCAGAGCGCAGCTGTGCGCTCCCTCTTGCATGCCTTCGGCTTGTTCCTCATTATCATCATCAGTTTTATTATGGGGCTGGTCATCACCATAGCGGAGCCGGATTTGCAGGTACTGGCAAAGCAGGTCTCCTCCATACCCTCGAACGTCTTGATATTTATTGTCGGCGTGGGTGTGGGGATATTTCTTGTGGTTGCGGTACTGCGCATCGTGCTGAAGATTCAGCTTTCTATCCTGCTTTTGATCTTTTATGCGATTACCTTCACGGTTGCCTATTTTACACCGAATAGTTTTATTGCGGTTGCCTTTGATTCAGGGGGCGTTACCACAGGACCTATCACCGTTCCTTTTATACTGGCTATGGGTGTCGGCGTCGCCTCAATCCGTAGCGATAAAAACTCCCAAGATGACAGCTTCGGCTTGGTCTCCTTATGCAGTATCGGTCCGATTTTAGCCGTGATGCTCTTAGGCATATTCTACAACCCTTCCGGCGCCTCAATAGAGGCGCATGCGGTGCCGGATGTCGCCACCTCGCGTGATGTTGTGCTGGGCTTTGCGGAAAAAATTCCCCATGCCACCAACGATGTACTGCGGGCGCTCGCCGCGATTGTCGGCTTTTTCGTGATCTTCCAAATCATTTCAAGACGGTTCAAACGCCACCAGATCAGCAGGATTGCCGTGGGCTTTGTGTATACGTTTATTGGGCTTGTGGTATTTTTAACCGGCGTTGAGGTCGGTTTTATTCCGGTTGGGCAGCTGCTCGGCAGCGGTATGGCAGCCTCACCGTTTAAGTGGGTGCTTATACCGTTGAGCATGGTCATCGGCTACTTTATTGTATCGGCTGAACCTGCGGTACACGTGCTGAATAAACAGGTCGAGGAAATCTCATCCGGGGCAATTCCGCAAAAGGTTATGAGCAGAGGACTGGCTATCGGCATGGCTGGCGCGCTTGCCATTACTATGACGCGGATTTTAGTCGGCATTCCGATTATGTATATCCTCATTCCCGGCTACGCCTTCGCTCTTCTGCTGACATTTTTTGTTCCTAAAATATTTACTGGTATCGCCTTTGACTCAGGCGGGGTCTGTTCCGGTCCCCTGACCTCAACCTTTCTACTGCCCCTTGCCATGGGGGTCTGCGAAGGAGCGGGGCGCGAATTGATGCTCAACGCCTTTGGCATTGTCGCTATGGTCGCTATGGCGCCGCTTATCGTGGTACAGTTTATGGGATTAGTGTACGGGAGCCGTATGAAGAGTCATCAACTCCAGACAGCAACGGAGATGGAGAACTTGGAGATTGGCGATGCCGGTACCATTATTGAATTTGAGGAGGTATACTGATGGCAGTTCCGCGGCTTCTTGTTTTCATTATTGACTGGGGAAAAGCAAAAGCTGTTACGCAAGCCTTTGAGCAAGAACATATACGATTCCATTTTGTGAGTAAAGGCAAAGGAACAGCCAGTTCAGAGATACTGGATATTTTAGGTATAGGGGCGAGCGAAAAAGCAGTCGTACTGTGCATTGAACAGCCGGCAGTTGTGCCGGTTCTTGTTAAAAACGTACGCAAGAAACTCGGACGCCAAAGTGTCGGTGCCGGCATTGCCTTTACCATGCCGCTTTCGAGTGTTAATAAGCCGGTCTTAGAAATATTTGCAAAACATACAAACTTCAAATTATTTCCAATCAAAGGAACAGATAAAATGGAAGAAGAGACAAAACAGCCGATTGCCAACGATTTAATCATATCAATCATCAATCAAGGCTATAGCGATGAGTTCATGGCAACAGCCCGCGATGCCGGTGCTCGCGGCGGAACCATCATCAATGCGCGCGGCTTTGCCCACCAAGGATTAAAATTCTTTGGGGTTTCGGTACAGGATGAGCGCGAGATTATTCTCATGGTTACCAAACGTGAACAAAAGACCGCGATTATGCAGGCGGTCAGTCAGAAATACGGCATGACCAGTAAAGCCGGCGGTCTTATTTTCTCCTGTCCGGTAGATAGTATTATGAGTCTGAATGCAGATGCTGAGTAAGAAGCAGATATTCCACGCTCTTCCTCCTTCCTTTTCTTTACAGTAAACTTGCCGCATGTCAAATATACAAACCATCTTTGATAAGAATTTTCTTGAATACGCATCGTACGTTATTAAAGACAGGGCTATTCCTGATCTGGAAGACGGCTTAAAGCCGGTCCAGCGGCGGATTTTACACTCATTGTTTGCAATGGATGATGGTAAATTCCACAAGGTTGCCAATGTCATTGGGCATTGTATGCAGTATCATCCGCACGGCGATGCCTCTATCGGCGGTGCGCTTGTGGTACTGGCAAATAAAGAGCTGTTTATCGACAAACAGGGGAACTTTGGGAATATTTTCACCGGCGATGAAGCTTCCGCTGCCCGGTATATCGAATGTAAGGCGAATGCTTTTGCGAAACAGGTATTTTACAACCCCGCACTAACGACTATGGTTGATTCTTACGATGGGCGGCACAAGGAACCTCTTGTCTTTCCGGCTAAAGTGCCTGTCGTGCTGATCATGGGGGCTGAAGGAATCGCTGTGGGTATGTCAACGAAGATAATGCCGCACAACCTTATTGAAACTCTTGAAGCTGAAAAGAGCTGCCTTTTAGGGCAGGAATTTCATTTGTACCCTGACTTCCCTACCGGCGGACTCGTTGATGTCTCCGATTACCGTGACGGCACTGGAAAGCTTCTCGTCCGTGCAAAACTTGATACAAGCGATCCGAAGCGGATTGTCATACGGGAATTGCCAGCCGGTTCTACAACGGAAAGTTTAATCAATAGCATAGAATCCGCTGCAAAAGCTGGTCGCATTAAGATTCAGTCGATAAACGACTTTACCACAGAGCATGTTGAAATTGAGATAAAGCTCGCTCGCGGCGTGTATTCAGCCGAGACGGTCGATGCTTTATTTGCGTGGACCGATTGCGAACAGTCCCTCTCAGTCAATTTGCTGGTCATAAAAGACCATGTGCCGGTTCTTATGACCGTAACCGAAATAATTCAGTATCACAGCCAGCAGTTAGTATCTATCTTAAAACAGGAACTGGAACGGGAAAAGAAAGAACTGCAAGAAAAGCTGCGCATTAAAAACATGGAAAAGATATTTATTGAAGAGCATGTATACCAGATTATTGAAAAGAAACGAAGCTTGGAGACCATAGAAAAAGCTATTACTGAACGCATGAGCGTCCTTAATCAGACTCTGGTCCCGGAAGACATAAACCGGCTCCTGACAATACCGATCAGGCGTATTTCTCTCTTTGACAGCAGCAAAGCAAAAGCTGCCATAACAGCAATGCAGACACGCATTAAAGAGCTGGACATGGCTCTTAAAGATATAACCGGTTACGCAATAGCTTTTTTGGACAAGCTCATTGAGACGGTACGCAGTGCTGAGGGGGAACTTTTCAGCGGGGGGAAGCGGAAAACTATTGTCGGTAAATTTGATAAGATCAACCTTAAAGAACTGGTGAAACGGGATATACTGGTTAAATACGATGATAGAACCGGCTACCTAGGCAGCGCTATTGCCGGGCAGACTGTTGTCGTGGTTTCTTCCCTTGACCGTATCATCAGCATCCGCAAGAATGCGACCTACATGATAACAGAAGTTCCGGACAAAACCTTCATCGGCAGCGGCGCATGGTGGATAGGCATAGCCGATAAAGATGAACTTGCCATGAGGGTATTTACCATTATTTATCAGGTCAACGGCGCGCTCTATCTCAAACGCTGTCTTATTGAAGGGGGGTTTATGAACCGTCTTTATGCTTTAGTGCCGGAGGATGCTGAGGTTATCTATCTGGGGGATAAAGCGCGGTTTACCATAACCGCAGAGTATGCGTCCAAACCTCATGCAAAAATCCTCACGGAGGATTTCCACATTGAAGAATATCAGGTAAAAAGCTTAAAGGCAAAGGGCGTCTGTCTGTCTCATCGTGAACTGGAGCGTATAGCGCTTGATGGGGTAACGCTCTGGCGCCGGGAAAAAGACAGCAGGATTCTGGATTCTTGAGGTCTGACCTATCTTGTTCACAGAAGCAGCTTGAGGTCTGTCCTCCAAGCTGTCTCAGTTACCAGAGAGACAATCTTTGTAATCCCCTGTTCTCGATGGTATGCACCGCTGTACCGCCATGTTTCAGGCTTTTTCACTAGTCCTGCTGCGACAGGGTTTCGGTCTATGTACTCAAACACAGTCCAAAAGTCTTTCTTGTCTCTGATCTCGCGTGAGAAAAACCTATCTCCCCAGAAATGACCGGTCTTATTATGCTTTTTATTCCACCGTATGGCAAAAACCATCTTAATCCACTTCATTATACTGGACAGACTTTCCCCTTTTTCAGGTGTAATGAGAAAATGGAAATGGTTACCCATGATGCAGAAGTTCCACAGCTTAAACTTGAAACCTTTAGAAGTTTTAGCTTCTTCAATCACGGTAAGAAAGAGTTCTTTCATCTTATCCGGCTCTAATTCAAAAGCGTCTCGATTTACTTTTGAAGTAACGTGGTAGGTCAGACCTTGGTCTGTACACCCCCGTAAATTGTGATGATACGACATACCCTTTATAAGGGCGAAACTGTGGATTTTGCTTTAATTTTGGCAGTATTTTCTTATTTTTTTTCTGAGGTCTGTCCCTTCAAGGTCTGTCCCTGTCCCCTTGAGGTCTGTCCCTTCAAGGTCTGTCCCTGTCCCCTTGTCCCTGTCCCCTTCCCCTTGTCCCTTCAAGGTCTGTCCCTGTCCCCTTACCTGCCTAATTCTAATTCCCAATCGTATTCACCGGCACGATACGGTTCTGAACCACGCTGCACACGTTCCACCGGTAGCCGTTCCCCGATGACGGAGCCGTGAAGGTGTCAACGAGCCGGTTGTTGTGATACACCCTGATAGTCGCCCCTGAACGGGACAACGCCGAAGAGCCGCGGTTCCCCTGGTTGGTATAGTCGATCACAGAGAGGCGGTACGTCCCGTTCGCATCGGCGGCGGCGACCGTGATGGTTTCAGGACCATAGCCGCTTGTATCATCCCGATCCAGCTTCGCGCTCCCGTCCGCAGCGTTCCGCATGTTCCGGTATGAAATAAGATAGCCCCCTTGTTTCTCAAAATGGAGGTCAAGGTCTGCGGGTCTTTCCCCCCAATCCAGCACAAAGCGGAAATCTCCCCGCAACTCAGGCGAAATGGAATACCAGTTGTTGATCACGGTTGACACCTGAATCTTAAACGGGATAGCGGTGGTGATAAAGCCTTCTTTAGCAAACGTCAGCGTATAACCGCCGTCCTTCTGTTGCGGGAACGAGATGATTCCCCGACTGTCCGTAACAAAGCCGCCGATACCGGCTATGTCAACCCGCGCCCCTGCTATGGGCTTTCCGTCCAATGCGTTGGCGAAGCGCATGGGGATGAGCCCGTCCAGTTTCATCAGCGCCATGTCCGACAGTATCATGGCTTGTTCCACATCCGAACCCATG
>JAISMB010000058.1 GCA_031276945.1 Spirochaetaceae bacterium
TGCTGTATCTTGGATTATCAGAACCGGCGTTCCAGACAGAGATTTGCCTCCTGAATACGGAGACTGGAAAAATACACACCGAAGGTTTTGCCGCTGGCGGGATAGAGATGTCTGGAAAACAAGAGCCGCTGAAGTTATCGGGGAAGTAGATACCCAATGGCTTATGATCGATGCAACTTATAGCAAAGTCCATGTAGACGGATGTACAGCGGTTGGAGGAAATCAAGCTATAGGGCGTACAAAAGGGGACTCAATACCAAAGTCCACCTTGCTATAGATAAGAAGGGAAAGCCGGTACGTATCATAGTTTCAGCTGGGCAGGAGGCGGATTGCACCTATGCGTTGCCCTTAATGGCAGGTGTATCGGTAAAAGTCTTGTTAGCCGATAGAGGGTATGACGTGAATCATGTAGTAGACACAGCCTGTGCAGGAGGTATTAAGGTAGTTATTCCTTCCAAGCGTAGTTGGAAGGTGGTAAGGACTTATGACACAGAGCTGTATAAAAAGCGCCATCTTAGTGAGAATGTGTTTCGCTGGCTTAAACAGTACAGAGGTATTGCTACTCGGTATGCTAAACGCTCTGATTCCTTTCTTGCCGCTCTCTATCTCAGATTTATCTTCCTTCCTTTTGACGACACCCTCTAATTAACTTGTATACTTCGAGCAATTTGTATATCATACAAGAAGTAATAAGAATATGAGGTGCTAATGCCACTAATAAATCTTCAATCAGAAATGAATCAGGCGAAACTTGCTGTTTTGATTGATGCAGATAATACGCAACCGGCTATTATTAAAGGACTTTTAGATGAAGTTGCAAAGTACGGTGTTGCGAGTGTTAAACGTATTTATGGGGACTGGACGAGTACCAATTTACGCTCATGGAAAGATAAACTTTTAGAATTTGCAGTACAGCCGATACAACAGTTTTCGTATACAAGCGGGAAAAATGCGACCGATTCCGCTATGATTATTGATGCTATGGATCTTTTGTACAGTGCAAAACTTGATGGTTTTTGTATCGTTTCAAGCGATTCCGATTTTACCCGGCTTGCCGCCCGGTTGCGGGAAAGTGGTCTTATGGTCTATGGGTTCGGCGAACAAAAAACACCCCGCGCTTTTGTGTCGGTCTGTGATAAATTTATCTTTACGGAGATTCTTCTTGATATACAAGAAGAGCCGGATGAAGATGAGGCAAAGCCGGCTTTACAGCATCGTAAAGACCTACGCTTAAAAATTGAGGGGAATCATGAGCTTATGCGGCTCTTACATGATGTCGTCGATGATCTAGCCGATGAATCAGGCTGGGCATATTTAGGCGGTGTTGGGCAGCAAATCAATAACCGGTCTAGCGAATTCGATCCACGCAATTATGGATTCAAAAAACTCGGCGACTTGTTCCGGGCTATCCCTCAATTTGAAACAGAGGAGCGCCATCAGGAAAGCGGCACCGGTCATCAAGTCTATATACGCTGGAAACGCTATACTCAAAAAATTTTGTAAGACTTGCAGCAGCATGAACGTACAGCTCCTTCGTGCTGCAAGCTTGGGGCTTAGGTCAGTGAATAGTGATCGCTTATCTCTTTTCTCCAGTCGGCTCTCCGTTCTCTATTTTCCCATTCAAATATCTTTTTTATCTTAAAGGTGTGTAGGTCCCGATGGACACTGAAGTGAATGATAGCGAAGCGCCCGGCGCCGATATAGGCTAACGAATCGCCTTTCTCCAAATTTTCACGATGAGCAAGTATGGTCATAATACAGTCAAAATGTACCGGCAAGCCGTTTTTGTCCTCTATCGCTGTGGTAACCTCACGAATAGGACGACCGCAGATGGCGCACTGTAAGAGCGGCAAAGGATGTGCCGCAGTATCCGGTGCCACCCATTTGACCTTGGGTGCGCCTTTGTTTTTATCGGTTCGCACTGATTTTGCTGTATCATACGAATTATTCACGTCTACACTGTGTCCGTTTCGGGTGCGGTTATTTCCTCCCATTTATCTGCTCCTTTTGCGATATATCAAAGATTTCATTGCTTAAAACAAGCGCCAATCGTTGAATAGCTTCATGGATATATGACTCGTTATCAAGTTTATTGCGGATTTCTTCCAATTTGAAAGGTTGTGAACGAACATACTGATTCGCCCTCCTTCGTCTTTGGCTCATTTATGCCAGTCCTTCTGCAAAAGCCGATTCAAGGTGAGTGATACTTTGAGGACTGATAAAGACAAGATCAAAGCGAATAGCCATGGTATCATAGGCTCGATTGACATCCAAAAAATATTTAGCTGTTTCAATAATCCGGTATTGCTTCTGTTTATTGATACTATACTGTAAATTTTCTGCGCTGTAGGTAGACCATGTTTTTACCTCAACGAAGACAAGCACCGCTCCATCTTGCGCAATTATATCTATCTCTCCCTGCGGAGATCGTACATTACGGGCGATAATGTGCATACCGGCTGCTTCCAAAAAAGCAGCGGCTCTGTCTTCCCCGCTTCGTCCATCAGCAGATCGCGATTGAGACATAGAAAAGCTCCCTTGCAGAATCTTGCATGGTAACCCATGATCGTTCATATAACAAATTCATGCTAGTACTGCCGCCTTTATACAAAATAGAGAAACTCAGTCACGATTCGGCTTTGGATCATTGTTTGCTTTTTTCCACCGTATCCTCTCATTTTTGTATATAAAAATTATGGGTCATAAAACCATAACCCTTTCTTATCACAGAGAACTTTTTGATACCCTGATCATAAGCATACTTTTAGCATTTTTTCAATACATCGGTGGAAGATACTTATACCCTCTTTCTACATTAAGAGGACTGACCTAGGTGGTGTCGTCAAAAGGAGAGAGAGATAGATCTGAGATAGAGAACGGCAAGAAAGGAATCAGAACGTTGAGCAGAGCGAGTAGTACTACCTCTCCACTTTCACAAAAGCAGCTTAAGGTCTGTCCTCCAAGCTGTGTCAGTTACCAGCGAGACAACCGTCATGATCCCATGTTCCCGATGGTATGCGCCGCTGTACTGCCATTCTTTAGGCTTCTGCACCAATCCTGCTGCGACAGGATTTTGGTCTATGTACTCAAACACAGTCCAAAAGTCTTTCTCGTCCTTGATCTCGCGTGAATAAAACCGATCTCCCCAGAAATGACAGGTCTTATTGTGCTTTTTATTCCACCTGATGGCAAAAACCATCTTGATCCACTTGAGTATTTCAGAGAGACTCTGCCCTTTTTCAGGCATAATGAAAAAGTGAAAATGGTTACCCATGATGCAGAAGTTCCACAGCTTAAACTTGAAGCCTTTGGAGGTTTTAGCTTCTGCAATCACGGTGAGAAAGAGTTCTTTCATCTCAACTGGATCTAATTCAAAAGCGTCTCTGTTTACTTTTGAAGTAACATGATAGGTCAGACCTTGATCTGTGAGTCCACGAGGAAAATTATGACTAGACATAATACCTATATAAGGGAGCTGACTGTGCATTTTGCTTTAATTAGAGCAAAATATTTTTTATTTATTTTTGACGGCGAGGTCTGTCCTATCTATCTGTTCTTAATCTAACCCTACCTTTTGACGACACACCTTAGAAAGGGCGAGGAATCGCGGCTAAAGCAGGTGAAAGACAGAGATCGCGGGAACAGAATTGCAGTATAAGAACGGTTCAATTATCAGTTATCAACACTGCGGCATTTGACGTCCGGCATAGGGACCTATGGTTACGCCCACAAAACCGCCGGCGCTCTCGGTGCTTAAATGGCGTCCGTCATTGTTTTCAGCGACCGGCAGCCAGTGTTCGACGCCGTCAAACGATAAGTAGAAGCTGTACAACGCTCCAGCCCCTTGCACCTTGAGGCGTACCGGCGACTGTTCCAATCCAGAAGGAACCGGCTCATAGGCAACCGTCCTTTGCTCTCCCGTTCCCACCTGAGCGCCTGAGCGCGGATACGCCGCCCGCGTCAGCGTTACCGCAAGCGTGCCTGCGTGGAAGGTTTTGCCGAACACAAAGTTATTCGCCTCGTTCTGATAGCATACAAGTCCGGCGCTCTCCTTTTCATCCTTCGGCGTATACCGCATCTCCGTCTCCGCTTCAAAACAGGTATGCTGTTGCCGCCGCCCTAAAAACGCGGGATTGTCCAGAGCGTCTATGCTTTTTTCCGTTACCCTCAGAACCAGTCCATTATCAAGGCGGAACCACGGTTCACCGCGGGGCGTGCGCAGCATGGACCATGCGGAGCCTAAGCGCTTTGAGGAAAAATCATCCCGCCAGTGGAAATTGCCCGCGCCCGCAGTATGCGCTCCGACGGCGGCAGGCAGACGCGGTTTCTTTACCCGCGCCGGCGCCGGAACGCCCGACTCAAGGATAACCGGAAAACCCTCCCGCCACCTTACGGGCAGAAGAAAGGTCTCCCGTCCAGTATTATAGAAATTACCCTCGTAGGGTCTGCACCCAAGGAACACCGCATACCATTCGCCTTCCGGCGTTTCGATTAAATCCGCATGTCCCGTACAGGTTACGCGGTCGGCGCGGATTTCCGGCAAATCCCGCTGCGTTAAGATGGGATTACCGGCGAAGGGCGTATACGGACCCTTCACGGCATCCGCTCGAAGGATAACCTCTGAATGATTCTCGCTTGTCCCCCCTTCGGCAGCCATGAGGAAATACGCGCCGCCCCTCTTGTAAAGATGCGGTCCCTCAATCCAGACGGGCTTTTTGCTGCGGTCAACGCCCCCGTCCAAAAGCACTGTTCTTTCACCGAAGGTCGTATCGGTCGCGGTATCAAACGCATGTATCCAGATGGCGCGGTGTCCCGCCCATTGCGGCGTCCCCTCAGGCTCGTCATTATGCACGATAAAGGCGGAGCCGTCATCGTCAAAGAACAGAGACGGATCAATGCCGCCTACCTGAGGCAGCGGTATAGTCTCCGACCAGTCCTGTTCAAACGGGTCTTTCGTCTTGACGATAAAATTACCGATGCCGTCAACACAGGTGGTGATAAGGTAAAAAGTATCGTTATGCGGATTGTACGCTATCGCCGGCGCATAAATGCCCCCGTTCAGCCTGATTCCATCAAGGTTGAGTTGGGACGGTCTGTTCAGTACGTGTCCCAGCGGCTCCCAATGGATCAAATCTTTGGAGTGAAAGATGGGGACGCCCGGATAATAAGCGAAGGAAGACAGCGCCAGAAAAAAATCACTTCCTTTACGGCAGATACTCGGATCCGGATAGAAACCGGGCAGGATGGGATTGAAATATTCATCGGGTGATTTTGCTACAAAACGTGCATCCATACCGGCGTATTCAAAATAGGAAAACACGGCGTTATTGCATTGCTGGTCCATAGCTCTAGTATATCGTAAGCCTGAAGTTGTGCAAGTGTGCCTTTGAGGGGCGCGGATAATCATGCTGTCTACCATTAGCGGTATGCGCTTAAAAGAACCGCGTGAGATAGACTGCGAGGTAGCTCAGTTTAGCGGATAAGTATCCAGTCGAGGTCTGACCTATGTCGGTTCAGCGGGCTGATATAGGTCAGACCTCACCCCTTAGGGGGTGTCGTCAAAAGGAAGGAAATAAAGTAAGATAACAAGATGAAAGAAAACGGAAAAGCACTGCACAGACACGACATCAGTGATAACCTGTGGGAAAAAATAAAAGACTTACTTCCAGGAGCGGCAGGTAAACAGGGTCGAATGGCTCATGACAACCGACGCTTTATCAATGCTGTATCTTGGATTATCAGAACCGGCGTTCCAGACAGAGATTTGCCTCCTGAATACGGAGACTGGAAAAATACACACCGAAGGTTTTGCCGCTGGCGGGATAGAGATGTCTGGAAAA
>JAISMB010000122.1 GCA_031276945.1 Spirochaetaceae bacterium
CTACCAGGAGCGGCAGGTAAACAGGGTCGAATGGCTCATGACAATCGACGCTTTATCAATGCTGTATCCTGGATTATCAGAACCGGCGTTCCAGACAGAGATTTACCTCCTGAATACGGAGACTGGAAACATACACACCGAAGATTTTGCCGCTGGCGGGATAGAGATGTCTGGAAAACAAGAGCCGCTGAAGTTATCGGGGAAGTAGATACCGAGTAGCTTATGATAGATGCAACGTATAGCAAAGTCCATGCGGACGGATGTGGAGCGGTCGGAGAGAATCAAGGGATAGGGCGTACAAAAGGGAGCTGAATACCAAAGTCCACCTTGCTATAGATAAGAAGGGAAAGCCGGTACGTATCATAGTTTCAGCGGGACAGGAGGCGGATTGCGCCTATGCACCGCCCTTAATAGTAGGTTTATCGGTAAAAGTCTTGATTGCCGATAGAGGAATGACGTGAACCAGGGAGGAGATACCGCCCGTGCCGGAGGCATTGCGGTAGTTATTCCTTCCAAGCGTAGTCGGAAGGTGGTAAGGACTTATGACACAGAGCTGTATAAGAAGCGCCATCTTATTGAGCATGTATTTCGGTGGCTTAAACAGTGGAGAGGTATCGCCACTCGGTATGCTAAACGCTCTGATTCCTTTCTTGCCTCTCTCTATCTCAGATTTATCTTCCTTCCTTTTGACGACACTCCCTAGGGCGTAACGCACATAGGTAGGATAAAGGCGTTGTCCTTGGTAGGAGAAGGTGGTTCTCCGTGTTAGGAGAAGGATGTTCTCCTTGATAGGAGAAAGGTGTTCTCCTAGAGGTAGATCACAGCGTTGTCATAGGGTAGATCACGACTTTGTCCTTGCAAGGAGAAGTCGTTGTCCTAGGAGGTCAGACCTCAACGTTCTTTTATAAATAACTCTAACTTCCTCAAACGTTCACCAAGAATAGATTGAGGGTTGACATGGTACGGGTTAGGAGGCTGACATCCCTCGACCTCTGAGAGAGAGGCACTGAACTGACCTTTGTGTCGCGGGCTAATGCTTAATCGAACCTCCGAGGTCTGACTTACCCCTTGCGGTCCGTGCGCGGCGGTAATGCCGCTGTTTCGGTAGTGTCCGTCTATTCTCTCTCCTACTAACTATCAACCGGCGATCACCCGCTTATTCAAGCCATAGTACAACACAGTATTGATACTGTTCTTCAAATCGTTGAAATCGGCAGAGAATATTACCGGATTGCTACTTGTATAAATTTCAATAGTGCGGTACGATTATCAAAGTTCAGGAAATTGTTGCAAGAGGTTTTTCATGGGTATATTATCAAGCATTTTATTAGTATTGTTTATTATTATTTCAATTTTATTGGTGCTTTTAGTTTTGGTGCAGGACGAAGAAGGCGATAGCTTGGGCGGTATCTTTGCCGGAGGCAGTTCCTCTGCTTTTGGTTCTCGCTCCGGAACCGTACTTACCAGAATAACATCGGTCCTGGGCGCTTTATTTCTCGTGTTAAGTCTTGGACTTGCCCTTACAAACCGCACCTCTGATGCTGTCGGTGTCGAAAGCGCTGCTCGACAGCAATTAAATACCACTACTGTCGATAATACATGGTGGCAAGAGGAAGAAGCACCAGCATCAACACCGGAGGCTGAAACCAGTACTATACCGGCTGAGACGAGTGCAACTGAAACAAGCACTACACCAGTTGAGACAGACACCGTGCCGGCTGAACCAAGCGAACCTCCCGATGAATTGAGCATTCAAGATACCGTGCAAGAGAGCATTGAATAATAAAGGTAGCGCTATGGCACTGTGTGATGTATTTTCTCCTGCTTTGATAAAAATTGATTTGGAGTCGGAGGAAAAAGATGAAGTTTTTGAAGAATTAATTGACCTGTTTTGCCAAACAAGACCTTTCTCTGTTCGGGAGAAAGTACTTAAAGCTCTACGTGAACGTGAAGCTCAGATGTCAACTGGTATTCAAAAAGGTATTGCTATACCTCATGGAAGAACTAATGCTGTTGACCACACGTATGGTATACTCGGTATCTCGCAACGGGGCATTGAGTATGATGCCCTTGATGGGGAGCTAGTTCATTTAATCTTTATGATTCTCAGTCCACAAGAAGATTCTGAACGTTATATCCGCGTACTCAGCCAGTTATCGCAATTTCTCATGAATCCGCAGGTATGTAACGATATATTTATACAAAGAGATGCACAGAGTATCTACAAAATTATAGAAAAATATGAAGAGAATTTGTAGTCTCGGTGTTCACGAGACGAGGTGAGCTAGGTCATAAAGCCTTTAGAGCGACTGTTCACCCCAAGGTAGACTAAGCACAGAGGAGCCGGCAATGAAAGAACAGGACGTGTTACATCATCTTTTATCTATCGAATCTGAGGCTGTAACGCTCACCCATGATGCACAAATGGAAGTAGAGCGGCGGAGCATAGAACATGAAAAGCAAAACCGTGCGCATTATGATGAACGGTACGCTCATGAAGTTGCAATTTTAGACGAACTTCTTGCAAAAGAGACTATGACAATAGAGCAGGAATATCAAAAACAGCTTGAAGAATACCGATCTGTTCTTGATAAAATAGTGGTGGATATGGAGCGTTTTTCTCATAAGGCAGAGCGATTTTTGTTTGGAGAGGAGGCATAGAGAAAAGAGGTAACTCTTATTCTCTTAATACTAATGAAAAGCGGAGAACAGGCTTTTATATATGCAAAAGCCTGTGGTATTATAGGGCGTTCTTTTATAGACAACAATCTTGCGGTTTTACGGGGGATAAATCATTTGTCTGATTTGGATAAATTAGTGTTTCCTGATACGCATCACGAATTGCCCGCTAAACAGTTGCTACGCGATTTTGAGGATCGCGTTACTCAACAAGCTATTAAGCAAATCACCGCTATGGTCAATTTATTTCATAAAATACCGGATCTGCTTATACAGCTAATCCGCAGTTATGAATGCGCCGATCTAAAAATAGTATTATCAGCTCATATCCATGGAGAGAAAGTTATGCCCGGTTTTACCGACATCGGACTGTTTCGTACTATCAAATTTGAAGCATATCCTGATTTGCTTGCAATGCTTAAAGGAACTAATTTTGAATTTTTACTGCATGATGATCTGTTATCCGGTGTAAAAGATAATGCGATTGATATTCAAATGTTTATTGATCATCACTACTATAAAATACTTCTTGCCTCTGTGAAGAAACTCAATAAAAAAGATAGGCAGCATATTGAAATCTTGCTTCGTGAAGAGATAATCTTGCACAATATAATATGGGCATTACGCCTCAGAACCTATTATCGCCTATCACCGGAAGCTGTACGCTCTAAACTCATTGCCATACCAGAAGATAATGCTTTAGCAAGAGATGCACTTGCTTCACTTTCTTTTTCGCTACAAAATCGTTCTGATTGGAAAGGCTGGAAATACGAGTGTTTTCTTAATCCTGACTATTCTGACCGGCAGTGGGAAGCGGATCCCCGGTATGTACAAAACAAAATTGCGCTCTATGTACACAGGCGTATTCGAAAATTTTTTCATGGTAATCCTTTCTCTCTTGATACAGCTTTCTGTTTCATTAAACTAAAACAGTATGAAGAGGATATTTTAACAAGTATAGCAGAAGGTCTAGGGCTTGGACTGTCAAGCACCGATGTATTTTCTTTAATTGAGGTTCCTGTATGATTCGCCCTCAGAAGATGAAATTAATTAGATTGGTGGTCCTCGAAAATGATGTCAATGCCGTACTTGAATTTTTAGGACATAGTGCGGTAATGCAATTTTCTCAACAAGAGGGACTACAAACAAATCAGCAAAACAGTTCATTGATTTCTGCTGATGAAACGGTTCAAACTGACAATCTTTCTTCTAAACCACTCCCGGTACATCTTCTTGAACAAATAAAAAGTGCTGCTCTATGGTTGGGTATAAGCGTACCGGAAGAACCATCAGAATCGAGCCATCTTCCGAGGGCATTAGAGGAAGAGCGTGCCAAGTCTTTTGTTGCTGCTATACAGTTGCTTCAGGAGCAGGAGAATACATTGCTCGAAGAAAAACACCAACTTGAGAGCACTATCAATGAAGCGCGTTCCTTTAGTAACTTGAACGCACCTTTTGCTGATTTGGACCAGCTTTCATATTTAACCTTGAGGATTGGAAGACTTGATCCCAAACGGTACGCTGAGGTAGAAGAATCACTTGCTGGTCATGCCGTATTTGTCCATTTAGATAACAACAGTGATCGTATCTTAGCCGCTACTTCTCGCAAGGGTCGATTTGCCCTTGATACAGAACTTAAAAAATATGACTTTATCCCTCTTGTGGTACCGGAAGCTTCTGCTGGTATTCCTGAGGAAGTTTTTTCAGGACTTGAAGCAAAAGTTATTGATACAGAACGTGCGTTGACAGATCTTACTAGGGCAAAGGTAGATGCCCGTTTACAATGGTCATCTGATGTACAGACTTTGATCTCCTCGTACCTTTTAGAAGAGAGTGTTCAGACCTTAAAAGAAAAACTTGTTGCAACCAAGAGTGCTTATTTTTTATCAGGATGGGTTCCTTCTGATGCTTTAAGCTCACTGATTGTTCAACTTGAACGATTAACCGGAAACCGGATAGCGATCCGGGTTTTTGAGCCATCCGAAGTAGCATCAGTACAGGAAGTGCCGGTTTCTATAAAACATGGCGTTTTCGTACGAGGATTTGAACCGTTAATTTTTTCTTATGGCGCTCCACTCTATGGTACTATTGATCCTACCCCCTTTGTAGCTTTTTTTTTCACACTCCTTTTCGGTATTATGTTTGGTGATGTGGGGCAGGGGTTGGTCTTATTTCTCTTGGGGTTTTTAACCGGAAAAAAAGATGCTCCAATCCTTAAAGGGTACCGGCATTTTTCTGCACCGCTTAAAATGGTCGGTTGTGCTTCTATGGTTATGGGCTTACTGTATGGGTCTGTTTTTTCCAACGAAACACTCCTTGAAGGACCAACACGCGCTATTACCGGAGCCTTGACTGGTCATCCAGTAGATCGCATCCTTCACCTCATGCCAGATGCCGACAATATGACTAAGATTTTCTATTTTTTTGGTTTTACCATTGGTATTGGAGCAATCCTGAATTCTATAGGTTTGGTCATCAATATCATCAATCAAATGACGCTCAAACATTATGAACATGCTTTTTTTTCTAAAACTGGACTTGCCGGAGCTTTATTTTTTTGGTATGCATTATTCATTGCGGTACGGATTATTTTAGGAGGGCATTTCATCATTTTAGATATGGTCTGCTTAATCATACCGATGTTTTTTATCTTTTTCCGCCCGGTGCTGTGGCATTTAATTTGCGGTGAACGTCCTCTTTTTGAGGAAGGTCTATTAAGTTTTGTTATTGAAGGTATTGTTGAGATTATCGAAACAGTATCCAATTATCTTTCAAATACGGTTAGTTTTTTGCGTGTGGGCGCTTTTGCCTTATCCCATGTTATCTTGTCATTTATTGTGTTTACTATGGCTGGAAAGGTTTCGAGCATTGTTTTAGGACCGGTTTTGTCGCTGATTATTATGGTATTCGGTAATCTGGTAATTATTCTTCTTGAAGGAATGATCGTTGCTATTCAGGTAGTACGTCTTCAATATTACGAATTCTTTGGTAAATTCTTTACTGAAACTGGTGTGAAATTTGCCCCATTCAGGTTTAGAAAAGAAAAACTTTAATGAGCATTAAAAGTTATACGATAACTTTTAACTTTATAAGGGAGGTCGGGTTTTTAGCCCGTAGGGCGTTTTGCGCCTTGTGTTGTGTATGAAAAAGCTTGTTATCATTGGTATCTTTTTGTTAGGTGTAACGGTACTGCCGGTAATTGCCCAACAAACTGAAGAGAGTACCGCAGTAGAAGCTGCCAATACGAGTAATGTTTCGTGGAAATACCTATCTGCGGCGCTTGCTGTAGGATTGGCTTGTATTGGAGGGGCGATTGCAGTTGGTCAGATCGGCACTGCAGCCATGGGCGCTTTGAGTGAAAATGCAGAAGTTGCTGGTAAGGCTATTCCTTTTGTAGGACTTGCTGAAGGGATTTGCCTGTGGGGATTCTTGGTGGCTTTACTCATACTGGTACTTAACTAAACGGTATTTTGTAATTGCATAGCAAATCTGCACCTTTTTCCAGATCAACACAGTTACTTATAGTGATCATGGAGAAAATTTTATGGATTATTTTTTTATAGGCGATCCTGAATTGGTAACAGCCTTTCGTTTTGTCGGTGTTGACGGTGTATCAGTGGTAAACACTGAGGAAGCTAAAACGGCATTTGAGCGAGCAACTAGTGGTTCCGGTGGAGAAATATGTCAAATTCTTATAATGACCGAAGAAGTTGCTGATTGGCTCGGTGACGCCCTTACCGAATGGCAGCTTTCCGATCACTATCCTTTAATAGTGGAGTTGCCAGGGCTGGCCGGTAGACTTCTAGGACGTAAAACTCTTGTTGATTCTATCCGAGAAGCCATTGGAATTCATGTATAAGGAGAGTGTAAATTTGCTGTGTCAATTTACAAAAATTATAATATGGAAGAAGTACAATCCACGGAAGTTTTAGACAGGGAAATTCTTGAGGATGCCCGAAAAAAGGCATACCGGATACTTAAAGCTGGTGAAGAAACACTCATAGCCCAAAAAGCTGAATGGGAAAAGCGTGAACAAGCCGCCATTGCTGAATTACACCAGCGCTATAAAGCACGTACAGAAATAACACGTAATGAAATTACGATCCGGCTTCCTTTGGATAAAAAACGTATGTATTCAAAAGAAATTGAACGTATACTCAACGCTGCCATGACGAATTATTTGACCGCTTTGACTCGAGAAAAACTGCTTGCTCTTATATCAAAAGAATTACAGAAGCAAATTGCGTTTTGCATTGAAGTTGGCGAATTTGAAAGTGATGAATTTATATTGTACACTGGAGGATTAGATGAATCTGAGGCGGAGACTATACTTAAAAATGTTTTACCACCCGGAACATGGGCAATTATTGAGCAATCGGAATTACCCGGAGACTGGCGACTCCCGGCTCTCGTACTTGAGATGTCACAAGTACGTATCAGTGCCTCGGTAAAAACAATAGCTGAAGCTCTGATGCAAGATAAACGGGCAGAATTGGTAACAGCACTCTTGGGAAATGAATAAGTAAAATGAAAAGTTAAAGCGCTGCTTATGCTTTCTATAATAAAAGGACAAAAGGAATTTCATGGCTATAACAGGTACAGTAACGCGTATATCAGGACCTATTGTTCATGCTTCAGGACTAGGGAAAGCCGGCTTGTTTGATGTCGTTGAGGTCGGTGAAAAACGTATCATGGGAGAGATTGTCCGGCTGGAACATGATGAAGCTATCGTCCAAGTATATGAAGATGATACTGGTATGCAGATCGGGGCGCCGGTCTTATCAACTGAGCGTCCTCTATCCGCGCGCCTCGGTCCCGGGCTTATCGGTACTATTTATGACGGTATACAAAGACCACTTGAGATGTTGTACCGGCAATCGGGCGCCTTTATGGAGCCGGGGGTGCGAGGGGAGAGACTTGATCCTGACAAAGTGTGGAACTTTATACCTGATGCTGCTATTACGGAAAAGATTGCTGCCGGTGCAAAACCGGTTGCTACTCCCGGTATGATCTTAGGCACTGTTAAAGAGACAGAAAGTGTCCAATGCGCCATTATGGTGCCGCCTCAAAGTAAAGGTGCTGTTATCAACTTCCTCGCTGAAGCCGGACAGTATACGATCAACTCGATTATTGCTCGTACCGAGCAAGGAGATGAATTTACCATTTCGCAGTGGTGGCCGGTGCGTATTCCCCGACCGGTTAAAGAACGGCTTGCACCGGATAAACCGCTTCTCACCGGAGAACGGGTCATTGATATGTTCTTCCCCCTTTCAAAGGGCGGTACTGCCGCCATACCCGGCGGTTTCGGTACGGGAAAGACCATGACCCAACATGCTATAGCCAAATGGTGTGATGCCGATGTTATTATTTACATAGGCTGCGGAGAGCGCGGTAATGAAATGACCGATGTCTTAACCGAATTCCCTCATTTGATTGACCCTCGTACCGGCCGTTCACTTATGGAACGCACCATTTTAATTGCCAATACTTCCAATATGCCGGTTGCTGCCCGTGAAGTATCAATTTATACCGGCGTTACCTTGGCAGAATTCTACCGGGACATGGGTTATCATGTGGCGATTATGGCTGACTCGACAAGCAGATGGGCGGAAGCTCTGCGTGAACTTTCAGGACGTATGGAAGAGATGCCGGCTGAAGAAGGCTTCCCCGCCTATCTGCCCACACGGCTTGCTGAATTCTACGAGCGTGCCGGCATGGTTTTAACTTTATGCGAGAAAAACGGTTCGATTTCAATTATCGGAGCGGTATCACCACCGGGCGGTGATTTCTCAGAGCCGGTTACCCAGCATACCAAACGGTTTATTCGCTGTTTTTGGGCGCTTGACCGTGATTTAGCAAATGCACGGCACTATCCGGCTATCAGTTGGATTGACAGCTATTCTGAATATGCTGAGGAAGTTAAACCATGGTGGGAACAGGTAAATCCGCGCTGGTCAAGTGTCCGGCAGAAAGCCTTTGATATTCTCAAAACTGAGGAACGTTTAGCCGAGATTGTCCGGCTTATTGGTCCTGACGCCTTACCTGATGATCAGAGACTCATACTTATCATAGCCGAAATGATCAAAAACGGCTTTTTACAGCAGAATTCTTTTGATCCTCTGGATATGTACTGTGTGCCGGAAAAGCAAATGCGGCTTTTGGAACTGATCGCAGAATTCTATCGGCGCGCCGAGATTTGTATACATCGGGGGGCTACGCTTGCTAAAATAAACACCCTTCCCTTCCGTGAACAGCTTGCCCGTCTTAAAAGTGAAGTACCGAATGATGATATGAGTGCATTTGAGACTATTGAGCTTGAGATGCAGTCCGCCTTTGATGAGTTAGAGCGCACCTATCAGCGTGAGCTACCCAAACGCTAAAGCAAAGGGCTTCTTGTTTCGCAGACCAAACTGAGACTGACAGAGCAAGCCCCGCCAATAAGTGCGATTTCAGCCTCCGCACGCATTGTATTCCTGCGCTCCGCAGGAATCTTTATTGCTTCTTGTCGTATACGCCCGCTTTTCTCTCTCTTCTGAGTATACGCATCCTATGTATACCTCCTCTCCTCCAGCGTGAGTTTATTTTTTAGCCACACCGAGAACATATCTTTAGTTGAGGCGAACCATTTATCCACTATGACCGTCTGAGACAATTTCCCCTCTGTCTCTCATTATTCCGCCCATAATCGACTGCTCTGAACGGCTTCTTAAACCCCTGCACAAACAGCCTGTTCCCACATTGCTTATAAGTGCGACCTGATTGTCTCTAGGTACATCATTATTGTTTATGTATGCGCCTCTATTGTTTATAAGTGCGTCATTATTGTTTATGTATGCGTCTCTATTGTTTATAAATGTGTCATTATTGTTTGTGTATGCGCCTTTATCGCTTATAAATGTGTCATTATTGTTTATGTATGCGCCTCTATTGTTTATAAGTGCGTCATTATTGTTTGTGTATGCGCCTCTATTGTTTATAAATGCGTCATTATTGTTTGTGTATGCGCCTCTATTGCTTATAAATGCGTCATTATTGTTTATGTATGCGTCTCTATCGCTTTATGTACATCAATAGTGTTTATATTGACGCACTTATTGCTTATATGTACGCACATAGTGCTTATATTGGCGCATAGTATGACGTCTTCATTGAGCGTAAAGGCGCATATATCCCCACCCTTGACGCAGAGCAGAGGCGCAAACATAGTGTCGCAGGTCTGACCTATATAGGTCAGACCTCGCCTTCAAAATAGGAACAGACCTTGCCTTCAGAGTCCGTCCTTAATTGGAATCAAAAGTCAGTCCTTGGATTGCTCTGGAGGTCAGACCTCGGAGGTAGGTAAGTCAGACCTCGTCGTCAAGAGGCGAGGAAGATACATCTGAAATAGAGAGTGGAGAGAAAAGAAGCGATGCGTTGAGCATAATTGGAAGGAATCACTATTTCAATGCCTCTCCAATCTCTGGGGTTTCACAGAGCGCCGCTGCAATCCGGCTGGTGCAGCCCTTCTGCCGAAAAGAGCCGGCTCCCCGCTCTCCTGCGCAGCTCTTGATTTGAGACTCGTTTATGCTTATATTGCTTAGTAATTCACTATCGGACTAGAGTGGATAGTGTGCCGCGCCCCGACGGGGTGCGTTAATCGTCAAGAACATGGAGGACATCAATGCGTCTTATTATTCATCCTGATTATACAGGCGTCTGCCGCTGGGTTGCCTGTTATATTGCCGGGCGGATCACCCGCTTTGCACCGACTGCCGCAAAACCGTTTGTCTTGGGGCTTCCGACCGGTTCAACCCCTCTGGGTATTTACCATGAACTCATTAGTCTCTACCGGGAGGGTTCGCTCTCTTTTGCCCATGTCATTACCTTTAACATGGACGAGTACCGCGGGCTTAAACCGGATCATCCGCAGAGCTATAACCGGTTTATGTGGGAGAATTTCTTCAGCTTTATTGATATTAAAAGGGATAATGTCAATATATTGAACGGGATGGCAGCGGATCCGGCGCGTGAGTGCGCCGAGTATGAAGAGCGTATACAGGCAGCTGGCGGTATCGAGCTGTTCCTCGGCGGTATAGGGGTAGACGGGCATATCGCCTTCAATGAGCCGGGTTCTTCATTACGCTCGCGGACACGGGAAAAAACCCTCTCCCTTGATACAAAAAGAGCCAATGCCCGTTTCTTTAACCAGAACCCCGATGCCGTGCCGGCAAGCGCATTGACTGTGGGCGTCGGCACGATAATGGATGCACGGGAAGTCCTGCTCGTCGTGAGCGGGTATAATAAAGCACGGGCGTTGCAGGCTGTTGTTGAAGGCGGGGTCAGTCAAATGTGGACAGCCTCGTGTCTGCAACTACACGAGAGGGCGCTTATTGTTGCCGATGAGGCTGCGACCGATGAGTTAAAAGTAGCAACGGTACGGTATTTTAAGACTATTGAAGCGCGGCAATACTAGGAAGCTGCGGCAATGGCGCGTTACACCGTGCTTATCTGCACCGCTTTGATCAGGGCTGCCCTGCCTGTTTTTGCGCAGGAACCCTATCAAATACCGCAGACAGTCTACGTCGGTGACCGGGCGCTTTTAGTGGTGCCTTTAGCAACTGAGGCGACTTCCGGCTGGGAACAGAGAGCCGATTTACCGGTTGCACCGTATCTGCATATTCACCGCATTGCAGCCGGTAAGGGGCAGCTCACCGTCGATTTTACCGCCTTTAGCCCCGGTCTTATCGCGGTGCCGGCTTTTACCGTGCCTGCTGTCGGCACAATCACCGGCTTGCACGTAAACATTGCCTCAATTCTTGAAGGATCCTCCCCTCTCCTTGCGCCGACTGCTCCTCCGTTACCGGTTCCCGGCACCAGTGCGCTGCTTTACAGCATAATAGCCGGCACGCTTATCCTGAGCTTCATCTTTGTTTTAAGTAAAGAGTGGCGTAAGCGCTGCCTTCGCCGCCTCCTTAAAAAATTGCTCCAGTATTACCTTATTTTTAAGATGAACCGGCTGCTCATCAGCCTGCACAAGAGCGCCTCGGTCTGCCCTGATCTGCATAAGGCGCTTTACACGCTCCATACTGAAATCCGCTCTTTTGTCAGCCGTATCACCGGTATTGACTGCCGGTGCTTGAGTGTTTCTGAGATAAGACCGGTTCTGGGGACGGAATTGGCTGCACTGATAAACCAGTGCGATACCCTGCGTTTTGCCGGCTTTGCGGTGAATGTAACAGAATTTTGTGCGTTCATAGATGCGGTCCAGCGCTATGTGCATACCGTACAGAATAATTCTTGACAGTTCTGCCCTTCCTCATTCAGAATCCCTGTATGGTCTTCAAAAGAATCAGAGCCATAGTCTTGTATGCTCCTCTCTTGCTCTGTGTATGGTCTGTCTCTGCACAGAATGTCAAGCTTGCGGTCATGCCTGAGACGCCGCGGCTGGGAGAAGCTTTCAGCGTCGGCATAAAAATAACCGGAGCATATCAGGCTCAACTGCGTGCGGTATTGGTCAATGCTGCCGGTCAGCGGCTTAACAGCGCCCCCTGTTTCACCGTAGAGCCGGCGTTAGCTATGCAAGCTGCCATTCTCTCTGTTCCTTCAACAGCACAAGCCGGTACTGCACGCATACAGATCGAGAGCGGCGCTACTCTTCTGGCGGAACGCCCGATTACCATTCTTGATAGGCTCTTTGCTTCTGAAGAGATAAGCCTTGATGCGCGTAATACGGCGCTGCGCACTGAAGCGGATCCGCAAAAGACCCGTGAGTCAAACCTTTTATGGGCTATTCTTACCCATACCGGCGCCGAGCTGTATACCAGCGATGCCTTCATACTGCCGGTATCTCCCCCGCGGCGCACGAGCTTTTTTGGGGATCGTCGGATCTTCCGGTACAGCAATGGAGCGAGCGACCGGAGTATTCATGCCGGTATTGATTACGGCGTACCGACTGGCACACCGGTAAGGGCTTGCGCCGCCGGTAGAGTTGTCCTCGCCTCTTTCCGTATTGTTACCGGCAATTCAGTGGTTATAGAGCATCTGCCCGGCGTGTATTCTCTTTATTATCATCTGAGTACGCTTAACGTTGCGTCCGGTGATATACTCAGCGCCGGCGATTGCATAGGTGAATCCGGTGCGACCGGCTTGGCAACCGGTCCTCATCTGCATTGGGAGATTCGCGTTGCCACAGAAAACAGCGATCCAGAAGTCTTTCTTGCAAGACCTATTCTTGACAAAGCGGCGCTTTTTGATAAACTGGAACAATGAGTTATCAGGGTATAAAAACACTATTTTCCCTCAATTGTTTCCATGAAATAAAACTGCTAACCGATACTATATCTAAAAAGAAGGAGGTGATTTTTTTTGGCACATATTCTTGTTGACGATAATGAAACTGTTGAACGGGCAATTAAACGTTTTAAGCGCTTAGTTGAGAAAGAAGGTATTATCAGAGAATTCAAAAAAAGAGAATACTATGAAAAACCGTCTACAACCCTTAACCGGAAAAATAAGTCTATCAGACGCAAACTGCTCAAGAAATCCCGTAAGGGTCGATCCGATTACTAAAAATGGTATGTTGTAAACACGAGCGTGGTGTTTACAACATACCGGCATAGCATCTATGAAATACCAAACAGTCCCCGCCTGCATTCTTTTTTTTCTCTGTCTTGCCTCTCTACCGGTCTCTGCTGATTCTCCTTTTTCAACGATAAAAGACATTAACCCGCAATGGCAGAGCTTTGCCCAAGGCACTGAGTACTTTGAGGCGCATACCGTCAACCCTCGTATACAATTCTGGGCGCTGAGGATTGATCTCACCGATCCGGCTCTACAAATCGTGGTAAGCGCCAACACCATCAGTACGACTGTTTCAAGTTTTGTGCGCCGATATGATTTAATTGCTGGTATAAATGCCAATCCTTTTTCGCCGGTTTCCGGTATTGAAGGCGAGAAGCGCACTATTATAGGCATTACTCTTGCGCACGGCATCCTTGTAGCGCCCGCGCACCCCTCTTTTGATGCCCTCGTGTTTTTTAACAACGGAAAAGCAGCCATAGTTAATCAAAGACAGATAGAACTCAATGAAATCCATTCCGCGGTGGGAGGATTTTACCGCGTACTGTATAACGGCGCTATTACCTCCCGCGTTACCCCGCGGCATCCGCGCAGCGCTGCCGGCGTGTCAGTGGACGGCGCTACGCTTTTTCTCTTAGTGGTGGACGGACGGCGTGCTAACAGCATCGGGGTAACAGAAGCGGAACTGGGTATAATGCTGCAACAGCTGGGGGCGTTCAATGGGCTTAATTTTGACGGCGGCGGCTCTGCTCTGCTTGCGCTGCGGTATCCTGATGGCGCGGTACGACCGGTAAACACCCCGATTCACGAGGGTATGCCGGGGCGCGAACGGGCGGTTGCTTCATGTTTAGGGATTAAGGTGGTGGGCAATCATTGAAAGGAAAGCCAAGACAGGGAATCGAACCCTGGACCTGCGCATTACGAGTGCGCCGCTCTACCGACTGAGCCATCTTGGCATTACAAAGTAAGTAAAGCATAAAAGCATTAAAAGATCAAGTAGCAGTTTAGACTTAGAGCGCCGCCGCCGCAACTTAACCTTGAGGACTTGTACTCAAAACCCCAGGGGGTGTCGTCAAACAAGATAGGACAGACCTTGCCCTCAAAAATAAATAAAAAATATTTTGCTCTCATTGAATCAAAAAGCAGAGTCAGCTCCATTATAGGTATTATGTCTAGTCATAATTTGCCTCGTGGGCTTACAGACCAAGGTCTGACCTATCATGTTACTTCGGAAGTAAACCGGCACGCTTTTGAATTAGAGCCAGTTGAGATGAAAGAACTCTTTCTCACCGTGATTGCAGAATCTAAAACCAAGAAAGGCTTCAAGTTCAAGCTGTGGAACTTCTGCATCATGGGTAATCATTTCCACTTTCTCATTACGCCTGAAAAAGGGCAGAGTCTCTCTGAGATATTGAAGTTGAGACTACTGAGAGCAACACAGCCAGTTGGGCTACTAATCCGCCTACAGGACTGCCTAATACCTATATCAGCAGTGATAACACCGTCGCCTATAAGCTGAAGAAGTATGAGGCAGCCAATGGAGCGCGAGATACTAGTGAC
>JAISMB010000130.1 GCA_031276945.1 Spirochaetaceae bacterium
GTGAAACTGACTCGTTCTCACGTGAAACTGACTCGTTCTCATGTGAAACTGACTCATTCTCACGTGAAACTAACTTGTTCTCAGGGGGAAAGAGGGCGGAAACGTGGAATACAGAATCAAAGGGGCAGGGCAGGCGCTGCTGCACTCTCCTCTTCCTGCGGTGCGGGCGCCGGGTCCGGTTGAGCCTGAGGGTTTTCGTGTTCGTCAATGGCGAGCAGGATTGCCTCTTTATGCGCCTCGGTAATACCCGGCTCCTCTAACAAAGTCTTTACTGTTGCCACAGGAGTTCCCAGACTTAACGCATTCTGCAACTCAGTGATGCCTTCCTCGCTCTGCGGATCAGAGAGCAAGAGGAGGCGCGCAAGGGCAAAGGCAACCTGCGGACGGCTCGGATTGGTATTCTTCTCCGGTATAGTCTTTAAGATTTCCTGATACTGCTCCAAAGCGCGCGCATAAAACGTGTGCTTTTCCAAGGCGGCGGCGTATTCAAAGCGGAGGGCGGCGCTCTTGTCGGTCTCAAGCAGGAGCGCATAGCTGTCAAGAGCCTGCACCTTATTTTGAGCATCCTGAACATGGGCATAGATCAGCAGAAGCTCAGGCTTCTCCTTGAGCGCCTGAGTATAGCGCGCCAAAACCGCCTCGGCTTCTTCGGGCATCTCCAAGGCAGCCAGCACCAACGCATAATTATAGCCGTCATCAGCGCTCTCAGGCACCAGCGCCAAGACCCGTCCGTAAAGAGAGCGCGCACCTTCCGCATCACCCTGTTTTATCTTTGTATACGCCGCCGCTTTAAGCGCCATAATATTCTCAGGGTCTTTGGTAAGAATAGTCTCAAAATACGCGGCGGCTTCTGTAAAGCGCCCGCTCTCAAAGGCAATGCGCCCCAAGTTGTACTCAGAGGCGGTTTTAGTTTTATCGGTCTGCCGCGCCTTGACTAGCCATTTTTCCGCCTCGCTGTAGTTGCCCAAATCAAAATACGCCATTCCCAGCGCAAAGTACTCTTCAGCCGAAGAAGCACTGGTGAACGCACAGGAAAAAAGCAGCGCGCAGGGCAGGACAAGGGCAGAGAGGGCGAGCCATAAGCGGCGCGTGCAGGGGGCGGGACCGGCGCTCACCGTAAGTCCTCCGTTGCCGGCTCTGCTTTGCGCGCGGGGTTAAGCACGGTCTCTTCGATTTTCCGCACCTGCGCCCGGTAAAGCTGCGTTATGGTTGAGCCGTAGTCAGCAATAAGCTGAATGATATTCCGCGGGTAATCCTTGCTGTCAGAGCCGTTGATCCTATCCCCGGCATCACCTAAGCCGGGCATGATATAGGCGTATTCGTTAATGACCGGATCCATCCAGAGGGTGAAAACCGCACAGTTATCCAAAGCGCGGATTGTCCGCAGCGCGCCTTTGAGCGCGGCTATGATGTTAAAAAACTGTATGGAGCGGGGTTTTATACCTTTGCTTTGCAGATGTTTGATCACCGTTACCAAACTGCCGCCGGTTGCGTTCATAGGATCGGCAAAGATCAGGTCCTTATCATGCAGCAGCGCGAGATCAAAATAGGACCTGTCCAGATCAAGGATGTATTCCATATCCTCTTCATGCCGTTCATCATGCCGGTTAATACGGAAAAGGGCAAAGGGAGTAACATAGCCGTGCGATGAATATTCCTGAATCTCTTTGGACATAATCAGCGCGGGAAGGAGCGCCCCGCGGAGCATAACGCACATAACGGTATTCTCTATACGCTCGTCAATATTGGTGATTTTATGCACCGCATAGTTTTGGACCGGCATAGTTACCGGTGTTCGGATGAAAAAATAATTTTTATTCGTATCCGCTATGCCGCCGAAGGCAAGTTTGAAGAGCATTTCGTAGGCTCGCTGGGTGTAGTACACAAATTCCTGATGTTCCGTGCGTAGATCGCGGAGTTTGGCGATGAGCCGTGAAGCTTCCGCATGATTTTCCTGCGGTGTTTGAAAAGAATAGACATTGAGCGCCGGCTCTTGTTTGCAGATATTCTGCATAACCGTCCCCATCTCATTGTAAAGCTTGATTAAACGCTCTTCTTCTCGCTGCTGTTCTTTTTGTCCCCGGCTTGTGGATAGTGTATTGAAACAAAGCAGCACCTGCCGGTACAATGCTTCCATTTGTCCAAGATTTTCTCTATCTGTATCAGTTAAATAACCGTCCAGAGCTTCTGCTTTTAGAATGACTTTACTCATCATTATTCCTTATTCATTTTTTTCCGCTGCCGCCGCCCGTGCAGTAACCGGCTTAAGCCAGATACGCACCCCAATTTCAAAATTAAAGACGAGATCAAAACGAAGAACCGGCAGCGCGGTACATCCAATATGCGGCGTCAAGCCGGCAAAGACTTCAAGGGAGTCAAGAGCGTTGATTTTTCTATACTGCCACGACAAACCCACAGGCACACGGGCCCCCAGAGCAAAACCGGCGCTGCTGTTTCCCAGTTCAAGACCAAGAAAGAAGCCGGCGCCGCAGAACCATCCGATGAAAAGACCGGAATCGAGGGTTTTATCAATAAAATAATAATCGCCCTGCACGTTCATTCTGGCTCTGTTATCATAAAAATTAACTGCAAGTCCCCAATAGAAGGGGAGGGAGGGTATTTTGAGAGAGAACGCAGCCGTCCCGCTGTTATAGGCAAGTCCTGGTCCGCCGCCGGCAGCCAAGCCTAGCCCAATTCCGGCAGGATGTTCGGCGAACAGAGCTGTCTGTACACAAAAAATAAATATATAGACGGCAGTTTTTCTCATAGTTCTTGCATCTGCTCACGCTTCAGCTTTAATCCAGAGCCGCACACCCAGTGCAGCGCCCAGCGTATAATTCCAGCCGACTGTATCGGAGACTAAGAAGCCAACGGCGGGAATAAATTCCAGAAAGAGTTCAACTGAAGCGGCATCCGGCTTTGAAGGCATGTACCAGCTCAAACCGAGCGGGATTCGGGCGGCGCAAGAGAATGCTGTCTCGCTCTTATACAAGGCAAGACCTATGGTTAAGCCGGCGCCGCAATACCAGCCGAGCTTAAGAGCAGGACTAAGCGGACTATCAATGATATAATAATCACCATGCAGATTGAGGAAAAACACGGAGCTTAAACTAAAATCGCATTCCCAGAAAACCGGCACTCGGGGTAATTTGAAAGAAAGCGCGGTAGTCCCCACGCCTGTACCGCCTGAATAACCGCCGCCGGCAACCAAGCCCAGCCCTATTCCGGCGGGATGTTCGGCAAACAGAGCTGTCTGCACACACAAAATGAATATATAGATGGCAGTTTTTCTCATAATTCTCTCAAATCCGCTTATTTTCGTTAATCCAGAAGCGAATACCGGCGCCAATACCAATGCCTCCGTAGACTCCAGACAGGGGAGTTAATTGAAATCCAAGACTGGGGACAAGCTTGAGAAAGATTTCAAAGGTATGAATTTCTATTATCTTGAATTGCCATGATAAACCGAGGACGAGACGACCGGCAAGAGAGAAATAGGTAGTTGTCGGCGCTAATCCTACACCGGTATGTGCACCAAGACCGATCTGCCACCTGAGCGTCCCCCTGAGCACAGCGGGACTAAGCACGTTATTAAAAATAAGGTAATCAACATTCAAATCCGTATACGGTACGGAACTGAATCTAAAATCAAGTTCCCAAAAAAGCGGCAGCGGAGGCAGTACAAAAGTAACCGCGGTGCTGCCAAAACCAGCACCGCTTAAATAACCGCCTCCTCCGCTTATACCAAGAGCCCATTTCCCCGGAAGATCGGCAAAAAGGACTGATGGTAAACCTACCATTAGTAGACAGATTATGGCACGTCTTTTCATAGGACTTTTTTTGCTAAGCAGCTAAAAGCTTGTCGGAGTTATTCCGGACAAGAGCATTGCCGGACGATCGCCATGCTTAAAACCAGACCCGCAGACCGAGTGCACCGCCGACACCTCCGTAAAGGTTGATAGGTATCGACAAGCCAATAGTCGGCACTACTTCTAAAAAGACTTCAAAGGTATTAATAAAAGATTGGATTGGTAACTGCCATGACAAACCAATGGGGAAACGAAAAGCAATAGTAGCACTACCACCCCCAAAACCAAGATGTCCGCCAAGACCCGCATACCAGCCGAGATTAATATCCGGCACAAGCGTTTTATCAATAAGATAGTAATCACCATTTATACTGAACCAAAACCAATTGTTATACCCCCCAAAATCAAGACCCCAATAGACAGGTATTGAAGGTACTTTAAGCAAAAGTGTACCGCTGCCAACGCCGCCGCCTGTCCATCCGCCGCTGCCACTGACACCAATTCCCCAGCCTTCCGGATGCTCGGCGAAGGTTGCCGCCGTCAAACACAAGCCCAGTACGCATACTGCAAGCAATTTTCTCATAACTCACTCCTTATTCATTGAAAAAATCTTTAGATGCATAATAACAAAGTTATGGCATAAGAGACAAGTAGTTGGCATAACTAAAACAAGATCAGCGCCTCTTGAAGAGGGCAAGGTCTGACCTATTCTGACTTCGAGGTCTGACTTAGGGGGGTGGGAGGTTTCACCAGTAAATACAGTGCAGTTAGTCTGCACGAAGGCGAGGTCTGACCTATAAGATCAAAACCCTGTCGCCGCAGGATTAGTGCAGAAGCCTGAAGCATGGCAGTACAGCGGCGCCTACCACCGTGAACAGGGGATTACAAAGATAGTCTCTCTGGTAACTGACACAGCTTGGAGGACAGACCTCAA
>JAISMB010000090.1 GCA_031276945.1 Spirochaetaceae bacterium
CCCCCCCCCCCCCCCCCCCCCCCCCCCCCCCCCCCCCCCCCCCCCCCCCCCCCCCCCCCCCCCCCCCCCCCCCCCCAAATGAGTCCTCTGATCCGCCCGCATTGCAAGACACCAAGAGGTAGTATCTTTGAAGAAACAATTCACTAGTTTTCTATTCATGATTTTCTGTATCCCTAAAATGAGCTACCCACCGCTCAAGCGATGGGTTTCTTGTTTCACAGACTAAACTTAAACTGACAGAGCAAGCCCTGCCAATAAGTGCGGTTTCAGCCTCCGCAAGAATCTTTAATCTTTCCCATAGTATATACTTTTCTATCTTTCTTGTCAAGTTTTATGTCTCTCTGTTGTTACGTATCTTTATCATTGCGCCTTACATCCTTTACGGCGAGGTCTGACCTACCCTGCTTCCAAGGTCTGCCCTATTTTGACTGACGGCGAGGTCTGACCTACCCTGCCGCTTGCCGCTCGGTTAGCCCTTAACCGCAAAAAAGTTAATGCTTGCCTGATACAGTGCTTCAGCGCCGTGTTTATCATTGCTATAACAGGGAATTGCGAGTGCTTCGTAAAGGTTTTGTACAAAGACTTCAAGTATTGACGGTTCAATAAATCCTTTAACTCCTCTTATCATATCCCACTGAGAGACATAGCCTTGTGGGAACACACAGCAGGCAATAATCTTGGTCTTACCAAGAGACTCAAGAGCCGCTATAGTACGTTTAATATCCTCAATTTTGTCATGGTAATTGACGCATAAAATTATTGCATCTGGACGTGTTCCTAAAAGAAAGTTAATGCTTTCAAGGGGAATGGTATTAAGACAGCTATATTGTAGCGGTATAGTACCGGATTGAGCGCCTACTATAAGTAGATCATAGTCTTTTCTGTCCATAACAGCCATGCAGTGGTTGAGATACTCAATACTTTTATAGCCTGAAAGTGTTATTCCTCGAAATCCATAAGCGTATACGGTATCCATACCGAAAAGGAGACTTTCAGGTTCACTGCCCAGTTGTCCAATTACGTAGCCAGCCTGTAGAAAGTATTTGCGAAGGTATAGTTGCAGGGTGTATTTCCCCTGTTGGCTTGACGTACCAAATATTCCCAAGACCGGCGTATTAACATAGTACAGTTTGCCTAACTTTTCAGGTAGTGGAAAGTCAGAAGCAGGATACATCAGCTCTATGCCGGACTGGGAAAAGCGGGATTGTATCGACTCGTCAATATATTCATGGTCAAAACAGAACATGTTCTTCTTGTTTTTGATACATTGCTCGATAAGCGGCTTGCGTATGGACTGTTTACTGAAATACTCAAGATCATGAGTATGCCCCATGATGAAAGTATCAAAACTGTCAAAGGTTTCAAAATCACACGTATCAATATTTTGCACCTTATACTGCTGTCCGCTCTCATCAAATCGCTTAATCGTACGCCCTAGATTACCTGATAGTTTTGTATCATAGAGGGCGACCAATTCAAACGGCAGTAATTCTGAAAAGCGTACTAAACTGCTCGTCTCTTTGTTATAGGGAAAAACAACCGCTTTCCGTATGGTATTTGCCGGTAAGCAATCCGCTCTTTTCTGTGCCGGAGGCTTTATCTTTAAGCATTGGCAGAGGGGAAAAAGAGCGCTTAACTCTATGCCTTTTTGCAGAGCTTGTATACTATAAGCTGAAATATAGGCGGCGGCAAAGCTAGACCCCTGCATCACGGTATAGCCTTTGTTGAGCCATGCGACCCGCTGAGAGCCGCCTTTAGCAAGCAGATCAACCGGTCCCTCAAGGCTGAGATAATCGGTACTTGTTTTACAGAGCGTTGAAGCATCAACGCCAATCACCGTTGGAAAGCCGGCAGGGTATGAAAGGTATCCGCTATTATCAAATGCACCGACCAGCACAGAGCCTTTTTTGTGCAAGGCTTCGCAAAGTTCTTCAAGTTTTCTATTATATATCCGCACACTGACGCTCATGTGGATGAGGTCATAGTGCGTGCCGTCCTGTAAGATATAGTCAAGGGCGCTTATATACCGCTCAAGAGGTGCGCTCAATCCTTCTTCAAATAAGACAAATGAGGTAATTGCAAAATTGTCCGCATTCTTAACTAAGATTGAAGCGACACCGGTGCCGTGTCCCATGACAGGCTGATAGGCGTCCTCTCTGAGCCATGCGCCGTTATGGTAGACCGTTTGTGTAATGGTCCGACCGGCAAAGACCGGATGTGTTACCTCAATACCGCTGTCTAAGAATGCTATGTTCATATCTCCCTTTTTGTCTCATAAAACTGCGCCTGCATAGAGAATAATTCGTGGTATAATTGTTTACGCTGCATAAGCTCTGGGTGCGTGCCGTATTCTACCAGCCTGCCTTGTTTCAATACCGCTATCTTATCGCAGAATTGCGTGCTGGACAAACGGTGCGAAATAAAAAGCGCCGTTTTCCCTGAAACCATTTGGTTGAACTGTTGATAGATTTCATACTCCGCCCGCGGATCAAGGGAAGCCGATGGTTCATCAAGAATAATAAGCGGCGTGTCTTTAAGCAGCGCCCGCGCCATAGCAATCTTTTGACCCTCTCCTGCCGATAACTCAATGCCGTTATCATCAAGCGTTTTATAAATAGTCGTATCGAGTCCTTTCTCCAGTCTTGCAAGTCTTTCACTAAAGCCGCTGCGCTCAAGGACAGCAATGATTTCTTTGTCATCAATGCTGCGCCCCACGGTAATATTTTCACGCAAAGAGACGGCAAACAAAGCGAAATCCTGAAACACTATTGAGATCTGCTTTACATACTCATCAAAGTCATAGTCTTGAATATTCTTCCCGTTTAACAAGATTTCCCCTTCAGTCGGTTTATACAGTCTGATAAGCAGTTTGATTAAGGTGGTTTTACCGGCGCCGTTCTCACCGACAATAGCGAGTTTCTCTCCTGCATGAATGGTTATATTGATATTCTTGAGCGTGTCTTTTTGATTGGCATAGTGGAACGATACGTTGCGAAACTCAATTTCAGGCGCGGCGGAAAGGGAGCACGCGTCTTTCCCCGCACGCTGATACTGAGGCGTATCAAAAAACTCTTTAACGGCATCGTAATAATCGGTGTAGCGCCTCAGGTCAACAAAGGCATTCATAAGGCTTGTTATAGAGCCTGAAAAGGTATTGATGGCGCCGAGGTACATCATGAAGCTCCCTATGCCGAACTGCCCCTGTATTACTGAATAGACCAGATAGGCGTAGGCTATCCCCTGCTGAATGACCGTAACGCTGTTGGTAAACAGTTGCCCGTGCAAACCTAAGTTCCATTGTTTGGCGCTGAGATCAAACATAGCCCCAAGGCTTGAACTGTAGCGCTTGGTAATCCACGGGAGCATATTATTTATCCGTACTTCTTTAGCAAAGCGGTTTCCTTCAAACAAAGAAAAATCGTAGTTTACCTTGCGCTGCATAGCGGCGTGTTCGAGTGAGAGTGCCACAAGCTTCTTTTTTATGTGTGCGTTGAAGATAGTCGTGATGACTCCCAGTCCAATAAAGATGAGCATGATAAAGGGGTTTAACAATGATATGATTGATATGATACCTATAGTTGTGATGCCGTATGAAACAATATTCGCCGCTTTGAGCAGCACGCCGCCGAAACCGGTGTATTCAGCGTTCATAAACTTTGCAGAGCGGGTAAGGGTATCAAGGAACGAGGCTTTTTCAATACTTGCAAGATCAGATTTATAGAGGTGGATGCCCATATCAACAGCAAAGTGGTCGGCGATGTACTGCTGCCCTATCTCATACCGGGAATGAAAGAAGTCGGTCGCTGACTCTCCAAAGAGTGTTGAAAAAAGCAGTACGACTACAGCGACTGCAATACGGATAATGTTTTGTTCATTGATCAGCTCATCAAGTATGAATTTGGGAATGATAATAGAGGCGAAGGGCAGTAAGCCGCTTAACAGACAGAAAAGCGCCAGGAAGAGCAGGGTTGATTTTCTATACTTCCAGTACAAGGATAGCAAAAACCCTAGTCCGGCAAATAGTTTTTGTGATTTTATAGGTTTCTTTTCTTTCATAAGACCCTTCATAGCTTGAATTGGATTGCACTATATCCGCCGGTCTTTTGAGAACGATCAACGGATACCCACCATTGCGGTAGCAATAGTAGTTTCGCACGCATAGACAGCGGCATTCTCTCTTGTATCTAAGCTTTGCGGCTTTGCAAGCTTTATTTTGTCCATAACACAGTCCTCTTATTAGACTTCAATGCTTCAGCTAACCCACGAAAGACCAGCGGAAGCACACCAACTAAATACACATTAAACTAATTCAGGCAGAGCAATAATCCACTGTATACTAAGCAATACATCCGCTAACTACATTGATACAGGGGCAACCAAAACCGCCAGTTGTTCTACCGCATCTCGGTAGAACATTAGAGCATGGACAACCCTTACCGCCAGTGCTGCCTCCACCACAGCCGGCTTCACTGTTAGTTGGGCAATATAAATTAGTCTCCTCGCAAGCGTAGACAGCGGCATTCTCTCTTGTTTCAGCGCCTTGCGCTTTTGCAAGTTTTCTTCTTTCCAAATATAATCCTCCTTTAATTGTTTTTCATTCTGCTTTATCTAGCACAATGATAATAATTAACGCTTGATTTCGTGTCAGTGCAGTTGCGACCGCAGGCAAGGGTATTGCTTCCAGCCGGACAATCACTGCCACAGAAAAATACATTGGTTTTTTCACACACATAAACAGCGGCATTCTCTTCTGTTTCTATGCTTTGCGGCTTTACAAGCTTTATTCTTTCCATAACACACTCCTCCTAATTATTGGAATTTCAATGCTTCCGTCAACCTACGAAAGATCAACGGAAGCAGACCAGAGCTATACATTAAACTAATTCAAGCAAGGCTTATTATCAACAAAATGGAACATTAGCGCATGGGCAATCTGTGCCACACGCAGAAATATTAAGTCCACCGCCTGAACAACCCTTGCCGCAAGAAAAGTTAATAATACCTTCGCACGCATAGACAGCGGCATTCTCTACTGTCTCTATGCTTTGCGGCTTTATAAGCTTTATTCTTTCCATAGTTTCCTTATTTCATTAAACACAAAAGTAGGCAATGTTAAGCACCACATCCGGCAATTTGATTTGGGCAATCGCAACCCTTACCACAACCAAACAGATTAAAGCCATAAGTGCTTTCGCAAGCGTAGACATCAGCATTCTCTGTTGTCTCAACGTTTTGCGGTTTTGCAAGCTTTCTCTCTCTGTAGTTTTACCAGTTTAATCTTCTTATGTCTTAGCGCAGCCACTGCCGCATGCAATGGTATTAGCGGCGCTTACACAGCGGTTGCCGCAGGCATTACGATTAATGGCGCCTGTGCAAATATCACCGCAACGGTTGCCGCAACTATCTGAATTAGTGGGGCAAAAATAGTTACCTTCACATGCGTAAACAGCGGCATTCTCTACTGTCTCTATGCTTTGCGGCTTTGCAAGTTTTCTCTTCATTATTATTTACTCCTCTTAACTGCTAGTACAGCCACTGCCGCAAGAATGGACATTAGTATTAGGACAAGTACCGCCGCATTTGCCGCCACAAATATAAACATTAGGACATGGGCAACCACCCCCGCAGCTTCCAGCATTATCTTGGCAGTATCTATTAGTCTCGCATACGTAAACAGCGGCATTCTCTGTTGTCTCATTGCTTTGCGGCTTTGCAAGCTTTATTTTGTCCATAACACAGTCCTCTTATTAGACTTTCAATGCTTCAGCTAACCTACGAAAGACCAGCGGAAGCAATTCGTGTTTAATAGTTGCAGGTAGTATTAGTCCCGCCTACAACCACCACCACAAGAAAATATATCACAAAAAAAGAGATTACCCTCTTTCTCAGTGTCTTTCTTCTTATCCTTCTGAGGTCGTCCTTTGCTGTCGCAACTTGCCGTGTTGCAACGATAAACGTTAATAAAACCGAGACCTTCGCAAGCGTAGACAGCGGTATTCTCTCTTGTCTCTAAGCTTTGCGGCTTTGCAAGCTTTCTCTTTTCCATAACACACTCCTCTGTTGCCTTTCAATGCTTCCGCCAGTTTTGAAAAAGACCAACGGAAGCACACCAACTAAATACACATTAAACTATTTCAGGCAAGGTCAACCATTACCAGCACCGAGGGTTGGGGCATGGACAATTAGTATTACATGCGAAGAGATTAATATCATTGGTCGATTCGCAAGCGTACACATCAGTATTCTCTGTTGTCTCTATGCTTTGCGGCTTTACAAGCTGTTTCTTTTCCATGATTTTCCTCCTTTTCATTAAGATAAGCCCTCTGCTTTGTTTAATCCATGCGCCGTTTGGCGTATAGCTTTGCAATGCGGAGTACAATTAAGCCGCTCACAGCGTCTTTATATTGTTATCAGAGGTCTCCCTCCGCGGCATACCGTGTTAAGCATCCGTACCTAGTCTATGCCGAAAGTTCCAAGACCATATTGCAGATATCCTGATAGGTACTCAGCCGTTCAATCGAAAAGTATTCATCGGGAATACTGATAGCGCAGTTTTGTTCAATCTCTACCATCAGAGAAATAAAGGTTATGGAGTCCCGCACGCAATCGGCAAGAAGGACGTTTTCATCGGGGTCTACGAATATCCCTACGCTTTCAAAAGAACGCAGCACTTTCTCTTCTATTTCTGTCATAAGCCCTCCGCCTCATAATCCTGCACGTATGCCTTTTGACTGCAATCAAGCACCCGCAGAAAATCGTCAAGCGCGCTCTTTTCATAGCCGCAGTTTCCTGAGTGCGCGCTGCTTTTCCGCAGCGTTTGAGCCGCGCAGATTCTATTGTGGCAGAGCGACCACGTAGTGCACCCTGAACACTGCCCGTTCCGCTCAGAATATAGTGCCAGCCACCTATTAAATTTGTCGTTGTCAAGAACGAGGTCACCCTTTTCATTCATATACCCGACATGGTTGTACTCTTCTTCAAAGTCAACTGTGCATTTATAAAGCGTGCCGTCGCTGCCGAGGACGAAACCGTTCTTTTGTCCGGCGTAGCAGGTGGGAGTCCCCATAACTTCAAGATGGGTATACAAATCTAGTTTTGCTTGAGCCTTCAGAAGCGCCTCATAGATGGGATCAGTCGATTTAAGGAGCGTGTCCTCTATACTTTTGACCCGTTCCCCTCCCCAGTTGCCGGCAGGACGGAACAGAAAATTGAAGCGGTTGTCGCCGCCGAACTCACGCTGGAGAAAGTCGATGTACTCGTTAAAGGTCGGCAGCTGTATTTGAGAGATATTGGAACGGATACAGATAGTAAAAAGCCGCGACTTTACCGTGTCGCGTATGCAGCGCAGGTTATTGATAATGCGCTCAAAGGTCGGCTCTCCGTTTACCAAAACCCGACTCTTGTCATGGGTAGTCGCTAAACCGTCTATGGTGATCTGGTAGTAAACGACATTGCACGCTGAGAGCATCCGGAACAGAGCATAATCGAGGAGATAGCCGTTCGTGGTAATCGAAGCGCGGAAGGTCTTGCCGCTTTTTCTGCACAGCTCACGGGCGGCTTGCGATAGACGCTCTATTGCATCAGGAGCAAGGAGCGGCTCGCCGCCGAACCAGTCAATGTGCAGCCCTGTATAATTGCCCAGATTCTTGCGCAGGAACTTAATGAACCCCTCAAGTATCTTTGGTTGTAGAGCGCCGCGCTTAAAGCTCTCATAACAGTACGTACACCGGAAGTTGCACTGCTCTGAGGCAAGGATAATAACCCGCAATTCAGGATTATAAACATGGCTTAAAAAGCGCTCCCGCCCCCTTAAATCCTCGTCAACAGAGCTGTCAATCACAAAGTCCTGCGCTTTAAGACGCTTAAAAAGCGGCGTTTCAGCGGGCGTCTCCCCTGCTTTGAGGGCTTCACATATAGCTTTGAGCGCCGCTTTGTCGTGAATTCGCACTATCCTATTGGTCAGATGGTTATAGAGCAGAACATAGTCCTTTTCATAAACAGCGTAATTGAACTTTGACTCTTTCATTGATTGCATTTAAGAAGCTCTTCCTCAGTTTAAGAAGGTAGTATCAACACAAAGGAGAGCCTTTCGCTGATCCTCTATAAGTATACCACAAATAATTCTCTCATCAAGAGTTTTTTGAAAAAAAACTGTTAATAATTCATAAAAAAAACATGATTATCACAAGGTATTTTCTAGGGATATACAGATAGATAGGACGGATATAAGATAGATAGGACAGACCTCGCCGTCAAAAATAAATTGAGAAATATTTTGCTCTCAATTGAATCAAAACGCACAATTAGTTCCCTTATATAAGTATTATGGCAGCGCATAATTTACCTCGCGGACTAACAGACCAAGGTCTGACCTATCATGTTACTTCAAAAGTAAACAGAGATGCTTTTGAATTAGAGCCGGATGAGATGAAAAAACTCTTTCTCACTATCATTGAACGAGCAAAAACCAAGAAAGGCTTCAGGTTTAAGCTATGGAACTTTTGCATCATGGGTAATCATTTTCACTTTCTCATTACGCCTGAAAAAGGGGAAAGTCTTTCCAGTATAATGAAATGGATCAAGATGGTTTTTGCTATTCGGTGGAACAAAAAGCACCATAAGACCGGTCATTTCTGGGGAGACAGGTTTTTCTCACGCGAAATAAAAGATGAGAAGGACTTTTGGACTGTGTATAACTACATAGATCAAAATCCGGTTGCAGCAGGATTGGTGCAGAAGCCTGAAGCATGGCAGTACAGCGGCGCATATCATCGGGAACAGGGGATCATGACGGTTGTCTCTCTGGTAACTGACAGTGCATGGAGGACAGACCTCAAACTGCTTTTGTGAAAGTGGAGAGGTCGTACTACTCACTACGCTCAACATTCAAAGATAGTAGTCTTTGCTTTCAAAGATAGTGGTCTTTAATTTCAAAGATACTGCTCTTTGGTTTCAAAGATAGTAGTCTTTGCTTTTATACCCTTGACCAAGTCTGTCCCCTCGTGTATCATTAAAAACATATAAATCATCTGTACTTTATAGGACTGCGGTTGCAGGAGCGGTGCAGAAGCTAAAAAGGAAAAAGTCATTGCCGAAGAGGACTTTTATTACAGACAAAACTTTGGCTCAAGAAAGCGGAATGCTTTAGAATTTTATAAGCCATAAGGAGATAAGTATGGCAGACAGCAATTTCAAGTTTGAGACCCTACAGGTACACGCCGGACAGGAACAGCCTGACCCCGCAACAGACGCACGCGCGGTTCCCATTTATCAGACGACATCCTACGTTTTCCCCAGCGCCAAAGCCGGGGCAGGTCGTTTTGCGCTCACTGAAAACGGGAACATCTACACTCGTATTATGAACCCCACTTGGGACGTTTTTGAGCGGCGTATTGCCGCACTGGAGAATGGTGCGGCGGCTTTAGCAACCGCTTCCGGCGCAGCGGCGATCACCTATGCAGTTCAGAATATCGCCCGTTCAGGAGATCATATTGTCTCGGACAACCAGATTTATGGCGGCACGTACAACCTCTTTGCCAATACGCTCAAAGATTTTGGCATTGAGACAAGCTTTGTTGACGGACATGATCCCAAGAACTTTCTCAATGCGATAAAGCCCAATACCAAGGCGCTCTTCTTTGAGACTATCGGTAACCCCAACGCCAGCATCGTTGACTTTGAGGAAATAGTCTCTATCGCCCACAAGTACGGTATTCCGGTTATCGTTGACAATACCTTTGCCACGCCCTACCTCTTGAAACCGATAGACTACGGCGTGGACATCGTGGTTCATAGCGCAACCAAATTCATAGGCGGACACGGCACGTCCATAGGCGGTGTTATCGTAGACGGCGGCAAGTTTGACTGGGCGCAGAACGACAAGTTCCCCGGTCTTTCAAAGCCGAATCACAGTTATCATGACCTCGTTTTCACTGATGCGGTCGGTCCTCTTGCCTATATCATCAAAGCGCGCACAACCCTGCTGCGCGACACAGGCGCTTCCCTCTCGCCCTTCAATGCGTTCCTCTTCCTGCAAGGGCTGGAAACACTCTCGCTGCGCGTTGAACGCCATGTGGAAAATACGCTGAAAGTGGTGAACTTCCTCAAAGATCATCCGCAGGTTGAGCAGGTGAATCACCCTTCACTCAGCGGACACCGCGACCATCAGTACTACAAACGCTACTTCCCGCGAGGCGGCGCCTCAATCTTTACGTTTGAACTGAAAGGCAGTGCGGAAAAAGCCAAAATCTTTACCGAAGAGCTAAAGCTCTTCTCGCTCCTTGCCAATGTTGCGGATGTCAAATCGCTGGTTATTCATCCTGCTTCCACCACGCACTCGCAGATGAGCGAAACGGAACTTCTTACCTCAGGCATAAAACCAAACACGGTCCGCCTTTCCATCGGTACTGAACATATTGATGACATTATTGACGATCTTACGCAGGGTTTTGCTGCTGTGCAATAGACGCCGTGCTGCTGCATGATATTGAAAGTTAAGTTGTGCGCGCGCGTAAAGGACGCCTGAACTGATCTTGACAGGTCCGGGGCGGAGGCTGAAACCGCACTTATTGACAGGGCTTGCGTGGTCGGTCTATGTTTGATCTGTGAAACAAGAAGCCCAGCGCTTGAGCCTTGGGTAGTTTGGCTCGTTCACTGGCAAGAGAAAGCTCACTTAGCCTGTGAAGAAGCGGATGCACAAACAACAAGCGATCTTTGTTTCCGAGGTCTGACCTAGCCTTTGTATTCTGTAGAAACGCCGCCGCTTTTGTGAGCGACTGGCAAGAGAAAGCTCACTCAACCCGTGAAGAAGCGGATGCGCAAACAACAAGCGATCTTTGTTTCCGAGGTCTGACCTAGCCTTTGTATTCTGTAGAAAGGATTTATCAAACTATGCCTTTGTCGTTATCTGAAATCAGAATACGCGCCGCCGCTTTTGTGAGCGACTGGCAAGAGAAAGCTCCCTTAGCCCGTGAAGAAGCGGATGCGCAAACCTTTGAAGCGGAATTCTTAGCTATCTTCGGCGTGTCCCGCAAGCAGCAGGCGATCTTTGAGTACCGCGTCCCGCTCGGCGGCGACACTAGCGGCGCTCAGAAAGGCTACATCGACCTTTTCTGGAAAAAGCATATTCTTATTGAAATGAAAAGTCCGGGCAAAGACCTGCAAAAAGCCTACCAACAGGCAAAAACCTATGCCCATGCCTTACCTGCCCAAGACCTTCCGCGCGGTATCCTTATCTGCGATTTCCTAAACTTTCATTACTATGATTTAACTAAAGACGCTGCGCTTCACACCTTCCGCCTTGCGGAACTGCCGCAGCGGATAGACCTTTTCAGCTATCTTGCCGGCTATCATGCGATAGAGTTTAAAGAATGGGATCCGGTCAATCTTGAAGCCGCACAACTCATGGGAACACTACACGACAGGCTCAAAGCCATCGGCTACAGCGGGCATCAGGTCGAACAGTATCTGGTGCGCCTGCTTTTTTGTCTTTTCGCTGACGACACCGGCATCTTCGATACGCCTAAAATATTTTTGCGGTATATCATAGATCGGACGAGTCCTGATGGGTCAGACCTCGCCGCACACCTTGCCCTTATATTCGACACGCTCAATAAACCAAAAGAGAAGCGCCTTAAAACCATTGATGAGCAGTTAAACCAGTTCCCTTACGTGAATGGTGGCTTATTCAAGGATCAGCTTGACCTTGCCTGCTTTGATTCTGCTATGCGGGAAACGCTGATTACCTGCTGTTCTCTTGACTGGAGTAAGATTTCTCCGGCAATCTTCGGCGCAATGTTTCAAAGCGTCAAAGATAAGGACGCCCGCCGCACCCTCGGCGAACATTATACCAGTGAAGCAAATATCTTGAAGGTCATAAAACCTTTGTTTTTAGAAGGGCTGCGGGCGGAATTCGCACAGATACAAAGTTTAAGCGGAGCAGGCAAAAAGCAGCGGCTCAGTACATTCCATGAAAAGCTCTCGCAGCTTGCCTTTCTTGACCCCGCCTGCGGCTGCGGCAACTTTCTGGTTGTCAGTTATCGGGAGCTGCGCCTTTTAGAGATTGAGGTGATTCGTGAACGCTTAGGCAGCGAGCGGGAATTAGACCTTGAGCTGCTGGTCAAAGTCAACGTCAGCCAATTTTACGGGATAGAGCTTGAGGACTTCCCCGCCGAAATTGCGCGAACCGCGCTCTGGCTCATGGACCATTTAATGAACAAGCTCGTTTCAGAAACATTCGGGCGTTACTACGTGCGTATTCCCCTGACAACCTCCGCGACCATCATACAGGGCAACGCCCTCACCCTTGACTGGGCAAGCCTCATCCCGCCTGCCGGACTCTCCTTTATACTGGGTAATCCCCCGTTTTTGGGCAAAAAAGAACAATCAGTAGCGCAAAAGAGCGAACTGGAACGTATTTTTACGCAAAAAGGACAGGGCGTTTTGGATTATGTTGCCTGCTGGTATAAAAAAGCCGCTCAGTATATCAGCGGAACAGCCATAGAATGCGCCTTTGTCTCAACCAACAGCATTTGTCAGGGTGAGCAAGTTGCGGTTTTATGGCAGAATCTGATGAATCAGCACGGCATAAAAATCAATTTTGCTCATCAGATGTTCAAATGGAGTAACGAAGCGAAGGGAAAAGCCGCGGTTCATTGCGTTATTATTGGCTTTTCGCTTTTTGACCGGAGTGAAAAGAAACTATTTTTCTATGAAACGGTAAAAACTTTGGCAAAGAGCGCCACGGTAAAACAAATAAATCCCTACTTGATTGATGCGCCTGTCATTTTTATTGATAAAAGAGCTGAACCGCTTTGTAAAGGCATTGCTAAAATGGTTTTTGGCAGTATGCCGAATGACGGCGGTAATTTCTTGCTTAATGAAGCGGAAAAAGATGAGCTTATAACAGAAGAAAGTGCAATTGCTGGGTATATCCGTCCTTTTTTGGGTGCGGATGAGTTTATAAACGGTATAAAACGCTCTTGTATCTGGCTTAAAGGGGTCGCTCCGGAACATTATAGTCATTCCAAAGGGATAATGAAGCGCATTGCAGCGGTAAAAGCCTACAGATTGGGCAGTTCACGGTATGCAACGCAAAGATTAGCTGATTTTCCCATGCTTTTCGGCGAGATCAGACAGCCAGACAGTGATTATTTACTTATCCCACGGGTATCTTCAGAAAAGAGAGACTATATCCCCCTTGGATTTATTGACAAAAACACTATAGCCAGCGATTCAACGCACATAATCTCTAACGCCACGCTCTATGAATTCGGCGTCCTTACTTCAAGTATGCACATGGCATGGATGCGGCGGGTCTGCGGACGGCTGGGAATGAGCTATCGTTATTCAGCGTCCATTGTGTATAACAATTTTCCTTGGTCTAGCCCTACGGACAAACAAAGAGCCGCCGTTGAAACCGCCGCACAATCCGTTCTTGACGCCCGCGCTCTGTTCCCGAACAGCAGCTTTGCCGACCTTTACGATCCGCTTACCATGCCCTCGGAACTGGTACAAGCCCATCAAAGACTTGATACGGCAGTTGACAAAGCCTATGGACGCAGTTTTGCCCATGACAGCGAGCGGGTAGCCTACTTGTTTGAGCTTTACCAGAAACTCAGCGGGGAACTTTTTAGGGAAACCACAAAGCGGGGCAAGGGACGGAAGGTAGGTCAGACCTCGCCGTCAAAATAGGTCAGACCTTGAAGGCAGGGTGGGACAGGTGCAGTACAAGCCGCCTCTTGCCTTTTCAAGCCAAGCGCACAGCTCCTCACTGTCTTTTAGGCGCCCTTTTGCTCTTTATGTTCCGCTTACTGACCACAGAAGGTAAGTCAGACCTCGCCGTCAAAATATGTCAGACCTTGAAGGCAGGGTGGGACAGGTGCAGCACAAGCCGCCTCTTGCCTTTTCAAGCCAAGCGCACAGCTCCTCACTGTCTTTTGGGCGCCCCCTTTGTCTTTTATGTTCCGCTTGCCGCCCGCTACAGGATGCAGAAAACTACTATTCTGCCTTCAGGATTTTATTTTCGGTAAGCCGGATTCTATTTTCGGGAGCCAAAATTTTATTTTTGGGAGCCAGAATTTTATTTTCGGGCAACCGAATTCTATTTTCGGGAGCCAAAATTTTATTTTCAGGCAGCAGAATTCTATTTTCGGGAGCCAGAATTTTATTTTCAGGCAGCAGAATTCTATTTTCGGGAGCCAGAATTTTATTTTCAGGCAGCAGAATTCTATTTTCGGGAGCCAGAATTTTATTTTCAGGTAGCAGAATTCTAAGTCAAACCGTTTATTTTACATCATTAAGGTTGGTTACTATCAAATTATGCTCATTCACAAGACTTTCTCCAATTTTCTTATAGGTATCACTTTTGGCGTAGTCGCCCTGCGCCGCGTAACACTTACTCAATTTTTGATATACCCGCGGCAGCGTTTCCATGCAATAAGCTAAAGGCTGGGCAATGATATATTCCCATTCCTCTATAGCCTTATCGTACTCTCCTCTTTCTGTTTGCGCATACGCAAGCCAATAGTGCGCCCACAAATCCTGCGGTAAGAGTGCAATACACTCTTTCATGTGGTCTATTATCCAAGGAAAAACTTCTTCTTTCAGGAATGTCTCAGAGATTGAGAGTGAGGTATCAAAGTTATTAAAAACAAGAGGCTCTACAGCCGACATGAGCATCACTTTACAAAAACTCGCGTAGAGGCGCTGCGTATCAGCAGACACAGAAATACCACTATTACCAGCAAAAACAGCGCTGCCTAATTCGTCAAGCGCTTCGTGCAAGGGTTTTTTTGTATCCCAGAGACGATAATCAAACTTATCATCCAGCCATAGTTTTAGATAGTAAATATACTGCAAATACTGTCCCTGCTCCTGCCAACGCTCTAAAGCACGCTCATCTTTCCAGTTGTCTATACTGTTTTCAAGGTACCTCAAGCCATTATACAGGGCAAAAAGATTCTCATAATGAGGCGCATAGTTATAGCCTGTGCCAAATACTGCTTCTCGATTCAGTATAACTGCATCATATCCTGACAGAGCGCTCTGAATATAAGCATTATGCACAAGAGTATTCTTACTATGGGGAAGCACAATTTTAGGTTTGCTTTCACTATCTCTTAATTCCGGCACATCAAGAGAAGTGTCGCTCCAATTATTTTTAGCACTTTCAAAGTTTATACTGACAAAATCATCGCCGTATTGTTCTTTCAGATACGTACCTAACGGCTTCCATAAGAAAGGTTCTCCTCCAGCAAGCTGCAATTCCATCGGTTTTGTTAGTCCATGAGAAGCTCCATAAAAAATTATTGCTTTTTTATCTGCCGACAGCTTTTCCATGAATGTAGAAATATTTCTGAACGCAGACTGATCACGTTTATTCATATCATTGCCTGCTTCTAAGTCTTCAGGAAAGATAATCCTTATTCGCTCCTCTTCAGGAACAGTATCATTTATCTTTCTTAATGCTTTGCTGAAGAGACCTGCCTCATATTTTCCACCAACAGAGTACCAAGGAGGAAAGATCATTAGTCTGAATAGAGGAGAACCTGGCAACGGTAAATTGTTTGCCTTCTCTTCTTCTTCTTTTGCTCCTTCTCTTATAAGAAAGCGCAGTCCTGCATCATAAAAAGCTTGCAAGTTCTCAGCCATAAATAGTTCTTCACTGACGATGTTATGATCTTCACCGACAAACACCAGTTTATTCTGTGCAAGCGCATCAAGGATATAGTCTTTTGCATCGGGAAGTTCACGGGCTTTTTGAAACACTGCTGAGGCGCTTACGGGTATTGTCTGCAAGAACAAGAGTAGCACTACACAGGCAAAAGTAATGCTATAATTTTTCCGCTCTTCTTGAGCCTGATACCTTTTTACCGGTTCTTTTTTCAAATCTTCTGACATAGTAATCTCCTTGGTAAACATAAGACTCATCTGAACATCAACGATGCTTACCGTTTGTATGAGTCATAGTAATAGTATCAACCGCTATTTGATTATTGTCCAGTATTGTATTTATCTTGACAGAATACAGAAAGGAGGAGAGGTCAGACCTCAAGCGTATTGCTTCTTCCCAAACAAAAGATAGTCCGCTATACTTTGGTCTCTGAAAAGGAGGCTCTATGATACGAATTGGGCTTGGACGTGATATACATAGGCTTGTGTGCGAAAGACCTTTGCTCTTAGGCGGTATAGTAGTGCCGGCAGATAAAGGCGAAGATGGATATTCGGACGGCGATGTGCTTATCCATGCGGTTATTGACGCCCTTCTCGGCGCTGCCGGCAGAGGCGACATAGGCGAGCTTTTCCCGCCTTCTGATCCGGCATGGAAAGATGCCTGCTCACAAGAACTGCTGCGCCGCTCTTTTGAGCAGGTGAAAAAAGCCGGCTATGCGCTTGTCAATCTTGATTGTGTGGTGAGCTGTGAGCTGCCCAAGATAGCGCCCTACCGAAAGGCAATACGCGCCTCACTTGCCGCGCTCTTAGCGGTGGATATAGAGGCGGTCTTTGTTAAAGGAAAGACAAACGAAGGATGCGATTCAGTCGGGGCAGGAGAAGCCATTGAAGCGCTGGCAGTATGCCTCTTGGAGCGGGTATGACAAACTGGGATACGATTATAACGACACTTGAGCGCTGGAAAGCGGCACAAGAGCCGGCGGTTACTAGCATAGCGCTACAGACAAAGCGCGATCCGTGGGCGGTGCTGGTCTCCACGCTGATAAGCCTGCGTACTAAAGATGCGGTTACCCTTGCCCGTTCAAAAATCTTTCTTGAGGCAGCAGCCGACCCGGTTGCGCTCTGTGCAATGCCGGAAGAGAGAGTCGCACAGCTTATATATCCAGCCGGTTTTTACCGAACCAAGGCGGCAAATCTCAAAAGAATAGCGGCAATACTGGTTGCAGACTACCATAACCATGTGCCCGATACGCTTGAGCAGCTCTTGGCTCTGCCGGGTGTGGGGCGCAAGACGGCAAATCTTGTTCTAATTGAGGCTTTTGACAAAGACGGTATTTGCGTCGATGTGCATGTACATCGCATTGCTAATCGCACAGGCTGGGTTGCCACCAAAGATCCGGACCGGACAGAGGAGATGCTGCGCCGTCTACTGCCGCGTGTCTACTGGAAGCGTATCAATATGCTCCTTGTCCTCTATGGTCAGCAGGTCTGCCGACCGGTCAGTCCTCTGTGTTCAAGCTGTATACTCAGGCAGCATTGTGAACGCCGGGGCGTACTCAGGTCGCGCTAAACTATCATGATCTGCGCCTCACATCCGGCTCTCCTCAAGCACAGCCCACCGCGGGGGCATCCTGAACAGCCTGCGCGCCTCAGATGTATATATGAAGCTTTAGAGAGGCGTTTCGGCGCCGGCACTGTCGTCAGTCTATACCGGCTGGCAACCAAAGCCGAGCTGTACGCGGCGCATTCCCCTGAGTACATCGATTATTTATTTTCATTAGGCAGGAGCGAAACCGCTCTTGATGACGAAACGTTCTTTTCAAAAGACAGTCTTGAGTGTGTTCTCTTGTCCGCCGGTATTGGTCTTGAGCTTGTTGAGCGCATAGCTGCCGGCACATACCGCAAATGCTTTGCCTTGGTAAGACCGCCCGGTCATCACGCCGGCTCTAGCTGCGCTCGCGGCTATTGTATTATCAATACTATGGCGGTTGCGGTGCAAAGAGCTTTGAGTCTGGGGTTCTCACGGATAGCTCTTATTGACTGGGATGTTCACCATGGCAACGGTACGCAAGAGATATTCTTTAACACCGCTTCGGTCTATGGTATTGATCTGCATCAGGACCGTCTATTTCCGCAAGAAACCGGCACGCCCTCTGAGATTGGCAGCGGTCCGGGGAAAGGCTTCACGCTCAACCTTCCCCTGCCGCCTGAAAGTACCGGCGCATATTACTGCGAACTTATGGAAAGCACAGTATATCCGCTTTTGAAGAGCTACAAGCCGCATCTCTTGTGCATTTCATGCGGTTTTGATGCTTTGTGCGGCGATTCGGAAAGTACTATGTGTCTTCAACCGCAGGACTACGGCGCTTTAACCGGCATAGTCTGTTCATGGGCTGATGAATTATGCGGCGGCAGGCTGTTTATGGTTTTGGAAGGCGGCTATAATAGCGCACTGGCTGAAGCTGCGACAGCAGTCTGGGAGCGCATAATCCTCTCATAAGTCTGACTTACACTATAGTGTAAGTCAGACCTCCCTTATAGTGTAAGTCAGACCTCCCTTATAATGTAAGTCAGACCTCCACCATAGTGTAAGTCAGACCTCCACCATAGTGTAAGTCTGACCTCCATTATAGTGTAAGTCAGGCAGGATAGGTCAGACCTTGGAAGCGGATAGGTCAGACCTCGCCCCTACTCGTGCAGTGTACGGCGGTTCAGACGGCTATTCTTGAGAAAATTTGCTTGACAGTACTGAGATCATACTAATACACTGAATATGACTGGAAAGTACTAAAGGGAGCGCAGGAAGCGCCCGGCACAACGATGCAGACGGCGCTCTGCTTAAAGACGTGGACAGCCAACCCCTTTTTAGAGGGGTATATCAAAACAAAGGAGGAATGGGTTTACTACACTCCATAAAGAATGGAGTAAACCTGAGGCGTTTTACTGTATCCGTACAGTACTATGCCGGAAATGCTATGAAAAAGCGTATTGTATTAACGGTCTTAGTGGGATTGTTACTTCCTGCTATAGTATTTGCAAGTGGAAACACCCAGAGCGGCGCTGGAGCAGCAGGCAAAACCTATACTATCAAAGTCGGTGATAACTGGGGTGCATCGCACCCTATGGCTGCGGCTATGGATAACGTGTTTAAGACACAGATCGAACAAAAAACCGGCGGCGCTATTAAGGTGGATGTCTACCACAGCGGCACTCTTGGTAATGAAGCTGATCTCTGGAACGGTGTCCGTAACGGTACTATTGAAGTTGCCATTGTGGGAACACCTATGAATCAAGAATTCCCCACGATGCTCATTTCTGACTGGCCCTTCTTGTACCGCGATATTACCCATGCAAAAAAAGTATGGACCGGCTCCATTGCCGATGAGGTTAATGCACAGTTCCATGCCAAGTTCCCTACGGTCTATATGATTGGCTGGGGACCAAACAGCGCGCGTACTTTTACGAGCAACAAGAAATTAGCCAGTGTTGACGATTTTAAGGGACAGAAGTTCCGTATGCCCGGTAATCCCATTCACGTTGGCATTGCAGAAAACCTCGGAGCGAGCGCACAGGTTATTCCTCTGGGCGAACTCTTCTCCGCATTGGAAACCGGCGTTGTTGATGGACAGGACAATGGTATGGTTACCGTCATCAGTGAGGCGTTTTATGAAGTACAAAAGTATCTTTATGAGACCAACCATATTATTGCCACGCTGGAAATCGTTATAAGCGCACCGTTTCTCGATAGTCTTTCACCGGAATATCAGAAGATCGTAAAAGATGCTGCTTTGGCTGCTTCTGCCCAAGCATGGGATGACTATGCAAAGAGCCTTGATAACGACCGGACATTCCTTCAGTCAAAAGGAGTTACCGTAACTCAGTGCAGCGCCGCAGACCAGCAGCGTATTATCACCCTAATAAAGCCGCTTACCGATAAACTCTTAGCGGACAATGCTTCTTGGGCGCCGGCTCTTATTGAAAAAGTTAAGGCAGTACAGTAATACCGCAATCTTATGCTTAGTCAGGGTTTTGAACGATGGGGAGAAGCCCTGACTTACAAAGCATATTCTTAATAATTAAAGTTTGAAAGCTTACGTGATAGAAAGAAAGCGGACTGTTGCACCATAAAGTTAAAACTTTATGGGCGCCGGTCTTGCCGGTATCCGCAGCGGGGGCTTTTTTCACATTACCTAAGCCATCACAGCAGTAAAGGATCTTATAATGCAAAAATTCTTAAACACGCTTTTCCGTGGTATTGAGATTCTCATCGCTCTTTTCTTAGCGGTTATGATAATCCTTGTTTTTATGAATGTTGTCTTGCGGTTTTTCTTCAGCACAGGTTTTGCATGGTCTGAAGAGATTGCGCGGCTTTGCTTCATATACCTTGTGTACTTAGGGTCTATTGAAGCCATGCGGGATAATCGGCATTTACTTATTGATAGTGTTTTGATGCGGGTGCCGGTTTTTATGCAAAAACTCATTTATGCGTTAGTACAGATTTGTACTATCTGGCTTATGGTTATTCTAAGCCAGGGCAGTTGGGGACTGGTACTTCAGAATATCCATGACAACTGGGTAGCTACTAAATTCCCTACCTTCTTGGTCTATGCCTCAGGGCTTGTTACCGGTATTGCCATTGGGATCATCGCAGCAGCAAACCTGTTTCGTCTGCTCATTCTGAAAATGCCAGTTTCCGAGCTTATCAAAATCCGGGACGATAGTGAAGAAAGTGCGTCCACGGATGTACAGTAAGGAGGGCGGGTGTGATTACCTTATACACGACAATTTTTTTGGCTTCTTTGGTTATTTCGATAATGTTAGGTCTTCCTATCGCTTTTTCCCTTATCCTCTGCGGTGTTAGTACCGCCTTAGCTATGGGAGGAACAGCAACAAATCCGCAAATTGTAGCGGCGCAGCTTATGCGCGGCACTGACAGTGTTACCATGATGGCGCTGCCGTTTTTTGTGCTTGCGGGGGAATTGATGAACAAAGGAGGGCTTACCAAACGGATTATTGACTTCTGTAATATTTTTGTCGGTCGGCTCCGGGGAGGTTTAGGGTATGTAACGATACTCGCCTGCCTTATGTTCGCAAGTCTTGTAGGGTCAGCGGTGGCAAGTACTGCTGCTCTGGGGGCTATCCTTATCCCTATGATGGCGAATTCAGGGTATAACCGGGCAAAAGCCGCCGGTCTTGTCGCCAGCGCTAACATTGTAGCTCCTATCATGCCGCCCTCAATTCCTATGATCGTTTACGGAGTCGCTGCGGGAGTGTCAATAAAGTCCCTGTTTATGGGGGGCATCGCTCCGGCTATTTACCTGACTATAGGGATGAGTATCGTATGGTATGTCGTTTCACGCAAGGATGCGATGAAATCTGATGCGCCCAAGCCGACCTTCAAAGAAACCATAAAAATATTCTTCAGCGGGCTGTGGGCATTGCTGCTGCCTTTGATCATTCTTTTTGGATTGCGGGGCGGGGTATTCACCGCTACCGAAGCCGGGGTAGTAGCCGTGGTTTACGCCCTTGTCATAGGTATCTTTGTCTACCGGGAATTGACCCCAAAGAACCTGTTTCAAGCCTTTATTGCCGCGGCGAAAATGTCCGCAGTGGTCATGTTCCTTGCTGCCGCAGCACAGGTTGCAGCGTATTTCCTCACTATTTCACGGATACCCCAGTTGATAACCGCTTCTCTCAGCCCTCTGGTGAGTAGACCCATGCTCCTCAACTTTGTGCTGCAAGTGATCATTATTCTCATGGGAACATGCGTAGATGTGGTGCCGACGATACTGATTATGACGCCTATCATGCTGCCCCTGATCAAAGCGGCTCATATCGACCTTGTGTACTTTGGCATTGTGTTTACGCTGGCAAACGTACTGGGTTTAACTTCTCCGCCGGTTGGACCGGTTCTGAATGTCGCCTGCGCCACAGGAAAGGTTAAAATGGAAGAAATCCTGGGGCCGGTTATCCCCTACTATATCTTTCAGGTGGTCTTAGTGTTCCTGTTGATATTTATCCCTGAACTTATTACTATCCCGCTTAAATGGATAGGCGGCTGAAACTACTCTTTATCCCTATGAGAGCGGCTCAAAGGCGTGAAACCCAAGAAGCACCTTATATGCCGCTTCAGAAAACTTTGTTCTAAATTAAGGAGAGAACTATGAAACAATTATTAACTGAAAAACCAAAACTGCTGCGGATGATTGAGGTCGAGCCGCCGCAGATTGCAGGACCGCATGAGGTGTTGATTAAAATGAAAGCTGCCGGTATATGCGGATCAGATGTGCATATTTATCACGGCACCTCTCCTGTTGCAACGTATCCGCGGGTAATGGGGCATGAAATTGTCGGCGTCGTTGCCGAGATTGGAAAAGATGTCAGTACCGTAAAGGTAGGCGATCCGGTAATCGTTGATCAAATTACCGCATGTGGTGAATGTTACCCCTGTAGCATAGGTCGTCCTAATATTTGCTGCAACTTGCAAGTGCGGGGTGTTCATATTGACGGCGGCTACCGGGAATATATGACTGCGCCGGAAGATGCGCTGCACATTCTGCCTGAAAACCTTGCTTTTACCGATGCTGTAATGATTGAGCCTATGAGCATAGCTTTTCAATCCTGTGCGCGGGCGGAAATCACAAAAGATGATCGGGTCTTTATTCTCGGCGCCGGTGCCTTGGGCAAAAGCCTTATCAAGGCGGTGCTGCTCACCGGCGCTGAAATTATTGTCTCTGATGTGGTGGATCAGCGGCTTGCAGAGGCACAGGATTTGGGTGTTAAGCTGGTGATAAATTCTCAAAAAGAGGATTTGGCGGCAAAGCTGCAAGAATACACCCGCTGGGGTCCGACCGTCTCTATTGATGCGGCTGGATTTACGGGGTCCCTGCCGCTGCTTACGGAGCTTACCTGTAATGCCGGTCGGGTTATAACTATGGCATTTTTGGATGAACCTTCACCGGTCCAGCAGTTCAAAATAACCGCTAAAGAACTGGATATACGCGGCTCGCGTCTCCAAAACAATAAGTTCAAAGAAGTAATAGCCGCTTACAATGCTGGAAAAATAAAAATCGAAGGTGCGGTCTCCCATGTTTATCCTTTTGCCGATGCGATTGCGGCTTTTGAGCGTATTGATTCAGGCGATCCTGCGGTCAAAAAGATTGCTCTGGCTTTTGACTAATTTTTACACAGAGAAACGGTCTGTCTGAGCAAGGACAGACCTCATTCACTCAATGTTTACCTCTAATAACTGTTCGAGAGGCAATAGAACTTGAACCTTTTTCCCTGTTAGCATATGGACTTTCGTATTCAATCCTCTTTTGTATGCCCTATTGCTTGATTTCCTCCAACCGCTGTACATCCGTCCGCATGGACTTTGCTATAAGTTGCATCTATCATAAGCCACTCGGTATCCACTTCCCCGATAACTTCAGCGGCTATTGTTTTCCAGACATCCCTATCCCGCCAGCGGCAAAACCTTCGGTGTGTATTTTTCTAGTCTCCGTATTCAGGTGGTAAATCTCTGTCTGGAACGCCGGTTCTGATAATCCAAGATACTGCTGTTGATAAAGCGTTGATTGTCATGAGCCATTCGACCCTGTTTATCTGCCGCTCCTGGCAGTAAGTCTTTTATTTTTTCCCACAGCCTATCACTGATGTCGTGTCTGTGCAGTGCTTTTCCATTTTCTTTCATCTTGTTATCTTACTTTATTCCCTTACTTTTGACGACACCCCCTAGGAGGGGTCAGACCTCAGATTTAGTCAGCGCAGTTTTTCTTGTTGCCCTTTCTTTTTTGCGTATGCTATACTCTTCCCATGAAAAAGCCACGACTATTGATAGCGATCTTCGCGGCACTGCTCATCGCCCAGCCGGTGCCGCTTTACGCAACCTTAGAATCGTTTAAGAATACCCTTGAAAACTCTGAATCTGAAGCGGAAAAAAAGACGACTGAAGCAGACGCATCTGAAAAGGAAAAAGACCCTGATTCATCCTCTTCATCAAATTCTACTTTGTTCGAACTTATGGGCATTATATGGCAGGGCATAAACTTTACCTTTACTTACGGGGCGTATCCTTATGCCGAGGACGGCTTTATTCAGCGTCCGAAAAGCATTGTAGATTTTGAAAGCTTTGATTTTAATAAGAAGAATTACAGCTTTTCAGCCGGTGTGAGCGCCTTCCACCTCGGCGGCATAGGAGCCGGTTCATGGGTTTCATTGAGCGGCAATATTTTTAAGTTTTTCGGTCCCTACCTTGATGCCTATATCATAACCGATACAGAGCAGGTTTTAGGCGGCGGACGTGCTGGACTGCACTTTTCACTCATTCAATCAAATGGCTACAACCTTGCCTGGTATGCCCAATGGCAGGGGTGGGGCGGCGCACTTTCCCGCCATGCCTTTGTAACCGGTCTTGAAACTCGGGTCTATCCGGTAAAGCCGCTCACGATTCGGCTGAAAGCGGGCTTTCAGCTCTTTTCATCGCTGAGTTTAGGCGAGCTGGAAGGCGAAATAGGGGTTATGGTAAAGGCATGGGAATTCTTTCTGGGATACCGCTACTGGGGGATTGCAGAGGAACATTTTAGCGGTTCTCCCTGGCACGGTCCCTCTATCGGACTGCGCTCTTACTTCTAGTCCGGCGAGGAAAAAAGCCTCAGCCGTTTCTGCCGCTTGAGCGTCTACGGTTCACAAACTGGCACGTTCTGTAATGACTAGAAATCTTCCGGTTATACTTACGACCGAAACAGTTGCAAGCGCCCTATTACTAATGCTGAAAAAACCCTTATCCCAGCACAATTCGTCAAGGGACCACTTGAGCCCGCGGCTTTCCGCATGCCACGGACCTGCGCCTAAAGGGAATACCGATACCAGAGAGCCTGTGTGCGCCGGTATAGGCACGGTCTGCCCCTCTTTAACCGCATACATATCTTCCCTCTCAGTTACCCAACGATCCGGAGAGGGAGACCGTTCAAAGAGCGAGTGCAGCGCTAAGAGGTGATCGATCCTGCCACCGCCGCCGCCTATCAGCACCGTTTGTTCGCATCCCTGTTCCCAGAGGAGGTGTAAAGCCAATTCCGTATCGGTGTAATCCTTATCCACCGGATACAGGAGGAGGCGTTCTTTGGGGTAAGCGCACAGGCGCTGTCTACTGTCAAGAGAATCCATATCCCCGACAATCCAGTGAGGGGACAGACCTGCCTCTTCCACCTTCATAAGACCGGAATCAGCAGCAACGATACTATCCGCGCCCGCTGCAAGCTCCCTACAAGAGGCAGGGTCAGGTCCTTCTCCGCCAATAAATGCTATGCCTTTCATCCTGCACATCATAGTCGTGCAGCGGTGCTTGTGCCTAGTGTCTAGCGCCTGATTATGATTAGGTCAGACCTCAGGTAAAAAAATATTGCTTTATTGAATCAAGACGCATGGTTAGATCCATTATAGCTAGTATGTCTAGTCATAATTTACCCAGAGGGCTTACAAACCAAGGTCTGACCTACCACGTTAGTTCGGAAGTGAACCGGTACGCTTTTGAATTAGAGCCGGATGATATGAAAGAACTCTTTCTCATCGTGATTAAAGAGGCAATCAAGAAAGGTTTCAAGTTTAAGCTGTGGAACTTTTGCATCATGGATAATCATTTTCATTTTCTTATTACGCCTGAAAAAGGACAGAGTCTCTCTGAAATACTCAAGTGGATTAAGATGGTCTTTGCCATTCGGTGGAACAAGAAGCACAATAAGACCGGCCATTTTTGGGGAGATAGGTTTTATTCACGCGAAATAAAGGATGAGAAAGACTTCTGGAACGTCTACAACTACATTGACCAAAATCCGGTTGCAGCGGGACTGGTGCAACAACCTGAGGAATGGCAGTACAGCGGTGCATACCAGCGGAAACACGGCATTACCCGCATTATTTCTCTGATAACTGATACCACTTGGAAGACAGACCTCAAGCTTCTAAGCTTCTAAAGACAGTCCTCATAAACGAATAAGCGGATGTACATTTCCGTGAATTATCGAGTTATCAGTAAAAAGAGTGCTAATTCGTGCGATGTGCGGTTTTGTCTTTGGCGTCCCTCATGGTTTACATTATTCTAAGCTCTTTCTCTTGCCGGAGAAACGTTTCTCATATTCATACCGCCTGAGATTGCTGAAAAAGTCTTGTGAAAGCTTTGAGCACTGACCGCATTGACAGTCCTGCCGCTGCGATTTACAGTGATTAAAAGGTGATGGTGATGGAAACGGGTCTTATACCGGCAGTGCGCCGCTTGATTTCTGATGATGATCGGGTGATTTCTGCAACTATGATTGAAAAAAAGTATCTCAGCGACGCGCTCGGACGGGTGATAGGCCGGGCAGAGGCGTTGGTTTTTCCGGTTTCGACTGCTGAAGTGAGCGCTCTTATGACTTATGCGTGCCGACATAGTATTCCGGTAACGGCACGGAGTGCCGGCACTAATCTGACCGGCTCAACAGTTCCCTTGACCGGCGGCTTGGTGCTTGATTTTTCCCGCATGAACCGGCTCCTTGAGATTGATACCGAAACGTTTACCGCTACCGTTGAGCCGGGCATACTCTTGGCGGATTTTCAGCACGCAGTGGAGGCGCATGGACTGTTCTATCCGCCTGATCCGGGTGAAAAAGCTTCTGCCATCGGCGGGAATATTGCAACCAACGCAGGTGGGATGCGCGCCGTAAAATACGGCGTAACACGGGATTATGTGCGCGGACTTGAGATTGTAAAAGCAGATGGGTCTGTACTCAATCTGGGCGGCAAAACCGTGAAAGACGCTTGTGGACTTTCGCTTAAAAACCTCATCATCGGTTCTGAAGGAACGCTTGCGCTTATCACTAAAGGTATACTCAAACTGCTACCTCTGCCCCGTGAAAGTAAAGGTGCGGTAGTAGCTTTTTCCTCGCTTGAGGCAGGCATTACGGCGGTTAATCCTCTCCTTATGAGCGCTCCAGCAGCAATTGAATTCCTTGAGCAGAAGGTGGTGGCGCTTGGAGAGGCGTATACCGGGCTTTCCTTTCCCCTTTCAGGCTGGGCTACCTATCTAGTCCTTATGTATCACGGTGAATCAAAAAACGAGATTCAGGAACGTCTACAGCTTGCTGAAAGTATTGCCAACGATGCTGGTGCAAAAGATTTTTTTGTTATAGATGAGGTGGAAAGTTTTAACCGTATATGGCAGATTCGCGGGTGCCTTGTTAAGGCGGTTGAAGCAGTATCTGAACAAGAGCCGATGGACATTGTGGTTCCCATAAACCGGATCAGCGATTTTATTGCCATCGCTCATCAGTTGGAAGCTGATTCCGGTCTTAGAATGGTGTCTTTTGGACATGCAGGAAACGGCAATGTTCATTTGTGTCTGATGCGCGAAGGGCGCAGTGCCGAGGTTTGGGAGCAGGACTTGAAAACAGTGATGGCGGCATTGTACCGCGCCATCATCGGCATGGGCGGTCTTGTTTCAGGCGAACACGGCATCGGCATTGCCAAGCAGCCGTATTATCTGGAAAACACAGCACCGGAAACTATTGCCCTGATGCGCCAGATTAAAGCTGTTTTTGACCCTCAAAACCTACTCAATCCGGGAAAATCTTATCAAAAAATCCTCGTCTAATACAGAAGCTCAGTGGGTACCGGTCATTTGCCCTTTGTACAAAGGGTAGCACAAGAGAGAGGTCGTAGCCGTGAACGTGCGCTGGGAATAGCTTGCCCCAAC
>JAISMB010000015.1 GCA_031276945.1 Spirochaetaceae bacterium
TTTTGGACTGTGTATAACTACATTGATCAAAACCCTGTTGCAGCAGGACTGGTACAGAAGCCTGAAGCATGGCAGTACAGCGGCGCATACCACCGTGAACAGGGGATTACAAAGATAGTCTCTCTGGTAACTGACACTGCATGGAAGACAGACCTTAAGCTGCTTTTGTGAAAGTTGAGAGGTAGTACTACTCGGTATGCTCAACGTTCTGATTCCTTTCTTGCCGCTCTCTATCTCAGATTTATCTTCCTTCCTTTTAACGACACTCCCTAGGAGAAAGGTGTTCTCCGTGGTTAGTAGAGCGAGGTCTGACTTACCCTACCTTCGAGGTCTGACCGTGAGGACAGAGACTGCTGTATTTCAAGGCTTGTGTCTGTCGGGGATTTTTGCTAGAGTGTCTTTCAGGAGAATAAATCAATGGAATATATTAAAGGTATTACGTTTGCGCCTTTTGCGCACAGGGGCGTTCTTGCCTCAAAAGAGGCGAGGCACAGCCTTGAACTCTTACACAAGCGTACCGGCGCAGACCATGTTTTGCTCGCCCCGACCGGCGTGCAGGAAACACCGTACAGTGAGCATATAGATTTTAGCGCTGACTACCTGCCGCAAGATGATGAACTCATAGACAGCATACGATTTGCCCAATCACTCGGACTCAAGGTCATTCTCAAGCCCACGGTCAACTGTGCGAACGGCGTCTGGCGTGCGTACATCAACTTCTTTGATACTGAAGTCCCCGGTGAGCCTCAGTGGAGCAGATGGTATGCCGCGCATGAACGCTTTCAACTGCATTATGCTGCTCTTGCTGAAAAGACCGGATGCGTCATGTTTATTATGGGCTGTGAAATGGTCATGGCTGAACGCCGTGAAGCGCACTGGCGGGACCTTGCGGCAAAGATAAAAGCCCTCTACCACGGACCGCTCAGTTATAATACCGACAAATACCAAGAGGATCAGGTGCGCTGGTGGGATTGTGTTGATAACATCTCATCAAGCGGTTACTACCCGTCAGGTTCATGGGATAGGCAGCTTGACCGCATTGAGAAGGTTGTACGGCACTTTGACAAGCCTTTCTTTTTTGCAGAAACAGGCTGCATGAGCGCAGTCGGCGCCGCTCAAGAACCGAATAACTGGCGCTGTGTCGGCGCAGCAGACCCCGGCGAACAGGAGCGTTGGTATGAGGAGATGTTTGAACGGACAGTGCGCAGGTCTTGGATACAAGGCACTGTGCTCTGGGACTGGCCTCCGGCGCTTTACCCTGAAGAAGAGGCGCACGCCCATACAGGCTACGCCATCTATGCAAAGCCTGCCGAAGCTGTGGTACGCCGTTATTATGCCCAGAGATAAGATGCGCCTTTTCCTCGTGGCGCTCTTGTTCTGTTCAGTACGGCTGTTTCCGGTTAGTTTTAATGATGAAGGTTCTCCTGAGGAGATTGCCGCCCGCCTCCTTGAAGCTATGAGTGATGAACAAGTATTGGCACAAACCTTTATGTTAGGCTGGGTTGGCGCCGCACCTTCACCGCTTATCCTCGAATGGATACAAAAGCGGAACATAGGTGGGGTAAAGATTTTCGGCTGGAACACCGCGGATACCACGCTTTTAGCGCAAACAGTCGGTGAATTGCAGACCAATGCCCTTAAAGGGGATTTTGATATACCGCTTTTTGTTGCCACCGATCAGGAAGGCGGCTGGATCAGGCATGTTAAAGGGGCAACCAGCGAAACGCCGGGCAACATGGCAATAGGCGCATCGGGATACCCTCAGGATGCGTACTGGTCAGGGTATTACATAGGTCGTGAGCTTGCCCTCCTCGGTATCAATATGAACTTCGCACCAACCGTTGATCTGTATACGAACCGAGATTCGGTTCTGATAGGACCGCGCGCCTTTGGCGTAAACCCGGTGCATGCCGGCATATTGGGCGCGGCTTTTATGAAAGGACAGCAGGCAGCCGGTATCATACCAACTGCAAAGCATTTTCCCGGTCATGGTGATACAGACCTTGATTCGCACGGCGTCCTGCCGCAGATAGATGCGCCCTTTGAGCTGCTCTGGGAACGCGAATTAGTTCCGTACCGTATGCTTGCCAAGGAAAACCTTCCGGCTGTTATGAGCGGGCATTTATCCTTCCCCCAAACGCCAGCCGGTAACACGCCGGCTTCTCTTTCGTCATGGTTCTTACAGGATATACTGCGCGATACCATAGGATTTGAAGGCATTGTGATTACCGATGATTTAATGATGAACGGAGCGACTATGAGTGCCGGCAGCTTATCACTGGCTACCAAACAGGCGCTGAGTGCCGGGAACGATGTGGTTATGCTTTCATCAACGCCCTTTCTCAACGATCCGGTATGGACACGATTGAGTAACGCAATGCAGTCGGAACCGGCGTTTCGGGAGCGGGTCTATGATGCAGCCCGCCGTATACTGATGCTCAAAGTGCGCTTCTTAAAAGGCGCTCATGCTGTACCGCTTATTCCTCAGCCGGAGCGCATTAAAGCAGAGCTGCCGGATAAAAAAGGGAACGAGTTCTTTTTAGGACTGGCTGCCCGGTCGGTTACTCTGATCAAAGCGGAACCTGAAACCTTTCCGCTCATCCCTGAACGTGCCGGCACAGTGCTGCTGGCTGGGCAGTACGAAGATTTTTTCCGTGCAGGTCAAGCCGCCTATCCTAATGCCGCCGTCTATTGGTATTCCTCGCAGGGTGTTGAAGACTTGATACAATCTGCCCTGTCCGCCGATACAGTCATCTTTTGTCTATCCTCGGAGGCTGGTATTAGTTACCTCAATGCGCTCAAGAAAACCCGCGCTCGGATTATTGTCCTCTCAGTGCTTACGCCGGTTTACCTTGATGAGGTCTCTTGGGTTACAACTGCCCTTGCTGTTTACAGTTATGCACCGGAATCCTTTAGAGCCGGTTTTTCCGCGCTGGTCGGTACTATTCCTACTCCGGGGATACTGCCTTTTCCGCTTAACGAACCGCGGCATCAAAAAAGCCCTTAAAGATTATGGCACTATGCTCTTCTAATAAATGGCGCAGGTTAATGCCGGCGGATTATCCGGCTCTGGAGCATTTTCTTAAATTGCATGAGCCTTTTTGTGTTTCAGCCTGTTCGCAGTATTTGCATAAAGAGGCTGGCGACAGTTGCTGGATTCTTGCTGATGACAGCGGCGCTCTGAGCGCAGTCTTTATCCACAGCAACGCCCTCCTATTCCCGATCTTGAGCGAAAGAGCCGCCGATTCTCTTAAACCCTTCCTCCAATGGTTCGCTGATAACTCAAAAATCTACGCACTCCACGGTAGCCATGCGCATGTTCTGTGTGTTGAAGCAGCGCTCAGCGATTTAGGCTTTACGGTTACTGAGTCGATTAACTATGATCTGCTTGAATTGCCGCATCTGCCCTCTCTCGGAGCGCCGCCGGATGGAATTGTGCTGAGGGAGCCGGTTATGCAGGATGGGGAGGAACTTTTTCAGCTCCATGCAGGCTATCAAAAAGAAGAGGTGCTGATCAGCCGCTCAGTCTTTAATCCAGCAGCCTGTAGGCTGACCATAGAACAGATCGTTAAGAACGAATGGGTATTGGTGGCGGAACTTGACTCCCGACTTGTTGGCAAAGTACACACCAACGCGCTATCTTTTTCACGCGCCCAGATAGGCGGCGTGTACGTCATGCCGCACTACCGCCGGCAGGGTATAGGTAGGTACATGGTTGCAAGCTTTGCCCAGCATCTACGCAAAGCCGGTATGATCCCCACCCTTTTTGTCAAGAAATACAATAGTAAAGCCCGCAGTGTGTATAACCGGATAGGATTTAGCGCGATAGGCTCGTACCGGATAAGCTATTGCGCTGATTGAGCCTCTGCGCTGCTTTCCCGCTCTATTTCAGTAATGCGCCAAGCCCCCTTGTGCAGAACAACCCGAAGCGTATCCGTATTTGCACGGGCAGAGAACAGAAGAGAGTCCGCTTCAGACGGCGCCCAAAACCGATAGTCGGCACGGAATGAAACTTCCCCATCACTTTCATCGCTCTCAAGCGGTGTAATACGGCAGTCAGAGACACCGAACACTATCAACTGCCCTTCCGGTACACTTGCGTAATGTGCAGGACCTGCATCAAGCCATTCTTGAGCCGGCACAAGCACAGGCGGTGAGGCAGTTTCATACGCCTGACGCATTTTGGTAATAACATAGTAGCTGCTGACCGAGGTAATATCGTTCTTCGCCACCGCATCTTTGAGTAAACAGGCACTCATCATAGTATGATCGAGCCTACCAAAGGAGTCGTAGTAAGTCTGCACTACTTCCAGAGGCTGCATACCGGCTGTTGTCGGCTGTTTGGCGTTGTCTTGTATAAAGCTGCCTACGATCAAAGCAACAAGCAAGACGGCAATACCACTACCGGTCAGTATGGTCGTGTTTCTGGTTAAAAAGCGCCGGCTTTTAGTGCGCGTCCTTAATCTTTTTGCATACTGTTCTTTTTCACGTTCTCTTTTGAGCCGGTTCTCCTCAGTTACCGGACTAAAAAACTGTGCTACTGGTGTCTGCTCTCCGATACTGTTTTGTAACCGGCTCAGCGTTTTTATCTTTCCGCTTAAACAGTCGTTTATACACCGCGCAAGGTCCATATTCAAGCCCGCCTCTGCAAGATGCGCCGGTAAGAAAACAGCTTCACGAATGTCTTGCCTGAGTACTTGCTTTTCCTGTGCGGGAAAAGGCGCTGTTTTACAGAATATCCGGTAGGCAAGAGCAGCAGCAGTAAAAGTATCGGCGGCAGGTCCGGTTAAATCAGGATGTGTCCACTGTTCTGCCCCGGTGAGCCATGTGCCGGCTACTTCCACGCTGCGGCGCATAATCCATTCAGGAGGAAAAAGGATAGTGCCGTCATTTGCAACCAATGCCCCAGCCGGATACACAGCTAGACCGTCAAGGGAAGTCCCCAAGTGCAGCCGTGCTGCCATCCAGCGGCGTAGCACCGTAAGGAAACTGTCGCTCTCGGCAATCAGTGTATCCATAGGGACGCCGGCAAAAAAAGGTCCTGCAAGACAGATGGTGTGGTTTTGTTCAATAACACCAAACGGCTGCCATACCTGAACACTCCCATCCGGTTTCACTGCATAACCTAACCGTGCAATAAAAGGGGCAAGCCGCGCTTTGGCAAAGGCATCCGCGGTAAGACCGGTATCAAAGCCCAAGGCAGGTTTGCCCTCGATCTGTAATTCAAGAGGTGATTTCATAGCTACAATATACTGATTTTTATGAGAACACCGGCGTCCCTCTTACAAAGTTTTCGGGCGTCTATCTCCGAGGTCTGACCTATCTTTCTCAGTCTGACACGGTGCAGTCAGGGTGGCTGATTAGACGAGGTCTGACTTATCCTGCTTTTAAGGTCTAACCTATCCTGCCTTCACAAAAGAAGCTTAAGGTCTGTCCTCCAAGCTGTGTCAGTTACCAGCGAGACAATACTGACAATACTGTGTTCTCTATGGTATGCGCCGCTGTACTGCCAGTCTTCAGGCTTTTGTACCAATCCTGCTGCAACCGGGTTTTTATCTATGTACTCAAACACAGTCCAAAAGTCTTTCTCGTCCTTGATCTCCCGTGAATAAAAGCGATCTCCCCAAAAATGACCAGTCTTATGGTGCTTCTTATTCCATCTGATAGCAAAAACCATCTTGATCCATTTCAATATTTCAGAGAGACTCTGCCCTTTTTCAGGCGTGATGAGAAAGTGAAAATGATTATCCATGATGCAGAAGTTCCACAGCTTAAACTTGAAACCTTTGGAGGTTTTAGCTTCTGCAATCACGGTGAGAAAAAGTTTTTTCATCTCATCCGGCTGTAATTCAAAAGCGTACCGGTTCACTGCCGAAGTAACATGATAAGTCAGACCTTGGTCTGTAAGCCCTCTGGGCAAATTATGACTAGACATATACCTATATATGGAACAGACTCTGCGTTTTGCTTCAATCAGAGCAAAATATTTTTTTATTTATTTTTGAAGACGAGGTCTGACTTACCTTGCTTTGAGGTTGTGTCCGCGGGCTAAGGTATGGTCATCACAGGTCATTACGCTCTACAGGAATTGTTTTTAACTAACGGTCAGACTTAAATCATAGATGACCATGCGCGCTTCTTGTATTACCGTGTTTGAACTTAAAAAACGTGTTACTATCTTCAAACGGTACGTGCAGGCAGCAAGAGGCGGAACACGAAAAATGAGCTTCTTGGGCATATTCTCCGTGTAAGTCCTAAGTCCGAGGTCTGTCCGTGCCTGCGCTTAGTTGTGTCGCGGGCTAGGCTTAGTTGTGTCGCGGGCTAATGCTTAGTTGTATCGCGGGCTAATCGAGGGGCAAGGTCTGACCGTATAAAAGAAAAAGCGCACGACATGAGACAAAAACCGTGCGCCGTGTGCGGTAAACTTAGAGCGGTTTTACATTTGAGGCAGCGTAGTCTTTAAGCTTACTGCCAATTCTACAATTTCAATTAAATAATCAAGACGGTAGTCTGATTGCTTCTCACCACCTTTCAGGGTGGCGACTATGCCGGCTATCGTTTCAAGCCGCCTTTTTCTTATAGAAGAGGATGCTTTGCTGACTTTATGAGTATTCGGTGCTTGAAAAGCCGCGTCATTCTCAAGGATAAGGAAGAGGGGCGCATATAAAAGCGCTTTTTCAAACGATTCCTGGTTAAACCACGTTATATCATTAAACCTATTGACGCCCAGAAGACGGCGGAAATCCTTCGTATGATAATTTTCGATAAGTATTGACGCTGCGTTCAGGGGGAACGGCTTTTCCGGACTGGTTCGTGATAATACCGCTAGGATAAGCTCAACAACAAAAGGCGCTTCATCTTCAGACAAGCCCAGGGCGCGGTAAGCTTCGCACAACTTACGATCCAAATGCCATTGTCGGGCAAGAGTAGCAGCCTCATCACCCGTGCCGTTCTTGGACAGGAAGCGCAGCAATGACAAAAGCCCATAGCCGACAAGGTAAGCTCGGCTGTGTTCTATGGCTGCATAGTTATGCTCTAAGAATAAGCCGATCATCTTGCGCACACGCGGCGGCACTTTATCGTTACAGCCGGCAAAATATCCCGCAAACTCAGTAAGTTTATTGATCCGACAGACGTAAGCGTTGAATTCTTCCAAGAGAATATCCACCGCCTTATCGGTAAAGGGAGCTATTTTAAGCGCGGCAGCAATAAAGTCGCGCACCGCCTGCTTAAAGTTATGAGAGAAGCCTAAGGATGCATTCTTTTCTTCGAATAAGATAGTCATAAACGGTTCATACAGTTCCGCCATAAAAATATCCTGTATTGCAGCTTCAAGATCGGATACGCCCCGTCCACCAAGCCTGCTATGCAGCAGGGACCAGCGTCTGTCGTTTGTATCGGACTGTTCATTGATATCAAGAAAAACCTGCGCTTCGTAGCCGGCAAGCGCCACGAAAAGACCGCGTGAGGCGATTTCTTGCGAGGAACGAATGTACCATAACCCTGATTTCTGCTCACGGAAGGTAATAAAGTACTGATTGTCGTTGTGGAGGTGCAAAGCGGTATACAGATCATCTTTAGTGGTGCCGCCGCCTTTTTGCGGAATATCAACCGCGCCGTGATGTATCCAGCCTGAGGTTTGGGAATAGGAATTGTTGTACAAGACCAAAGCCCGATCTTGCTCAAACCGGTTGGAATAGGCAAAGACATTCTCATTTACCGCTCCTTCAACGGTAAAGAAATCGTAGAGGCAGAAGTGGTGGCTTCCGGAGAATATCGCGCGCCGTTTCATCAAAGGAAAGATTTCCCGCTCATGCCGCCGTATCAGCTCTTGATCCGCAGTCTCATCACGGTAAGAGCGCCGGTATTCCATGCCGTATTTTTCTGAAAAGCCCTCGATCTGCCCATGCCCGAACATAGGCAGTCCGGGCATCGTTACCAAGAGCGTGCAGATGCCAAAGTATTTATCACCGCTCCCAAACTGTACTATTGCCGACTCTTCATCTGGATTGTTCATAAAATTGACAAAGCGCTTTAAGATTTCAGGATCAAACTCAAGGGTATTCTTGATAGTTGCCCGGTATTTTGCATTCTCTTCGTTTTTCAGCATATTCATAAAAGCTGAATTGTAAACCCTGTGCATCCCCAAGGTACGGACAAAGTAACCTTCCATCATCCAGAAAGCTTCGGCTAAGAGCAAGGTGCCGGGCGCCTCGGCAGCACACCTATCAACCACTTCCCGCCAGAATTCAATAGGGATACGCTGGTTAAATTCTTCTGCGGAAATGGCACGTTCCGCCCGACTTGCAATAGCGCCACCCTGTCCCGGTTCAGGATACCAGAGCCGCTGTATATGCCGCTTAGCAAGGGTCATTGCCGCATCAAAGCGGACAATAGGAAACTGCTGACAGACACTGACAATCGTACGGATGACAGCTTCACGCGCATCGGGATTGAGGAAGTCTATCTGGGCAGTATCGTTCCACGGCATAGCAGTACCATCATTACCGTGATAAATGTAGCGAGTCTCGCCGGTTTTGTTATCAATGCGCCGGAACACCACAGCCGCATCACTGCGGGTAAAGTAATGGGATTCAATTTGTATGGTAATATCATCGCGTCCGGACAAATTGCCGCAGTCAAACTGGTAGCCCGGATACGGTGAATAAGGCAGTTGCAGGAACCGTTCAGGATGCTCAATGATCCACCGAGAATCTATGCCGGTATGGTTAGGCACCATATCAGACCCCAGCCGTATCCCGCGCTTGGCACAGCGTTCGCGCAACTGCGTGAGCGCCTCCCATCCGCCTAATTCCTGAGCAATAGTATAATCATACAGGCTATAGGCGCTTGCGGCAGCTTCCGGGTTGCCGGTCCATTGCTTGATCGTTTTCGAGGCAGGGCTGCGTTCCCATAAGCCAATGAGCCACAAGCCGGTAAATCCCCTCGTGGCAAGTATATCCAGTTCTTCATCTGGTATCTGGTCAAGCGTTTTGATTGGACGCTCGTACTTTTGCGAAAGCTGATAGAGCCATACCAAGGTTGACTTTGCTATAAGCACTGTCTTGGGCATCCAATCCTGATCGGGACTAAAATGCTCATACTCATCGAAGCCGGTATAGGTATAGATTTGCGTTGGTCCAGGACCAAAGAATACCGGCTTATTTTCCTCAACTATGACATCTAAACCGGTGAGCAGGCGCGCGGTGAATTTTTTCAGGAGCAAGCCCCAATTCTTCCGCATAAAATCCAACTGACCGGCAAGAGAGTCCGGCGCAGCAAGAGCCGGCGCTCTGAGCATATCCCACAAACTGCTCTTGCCAGGACCAAAACCCGGTAAGCTGCGTAGATGTTCCTGCAGCTCGATGACAGCCTGCTCATAGATAGTCTTATGCTCAAGTTCAGTATCATCAAACAAAAAAAGGAATGGCTTAAAAGCCGGATTCAAATTAGCAAGCGCAAGAAGAAGTATTTCTTCAACAGAAAGCGCCCGATGTGTTTCCATGCCAGTTGTGCCGTTTAAATAATCATCAGCAGAAAGAGTGCCGGCATATACAGTCTGCGGCGGGAATTGCGTAGTAAAACGGACAAGCAGTTCGGTCGTACGAGTCAGTCCGAACTGGGCATTGAGCCGGTGTATGGCTGTTTCAAACAGATCGGGACGGACTTGCTGCCGATAGAGGACCACCAGAAAATGGAGGATCTCATCAATCAGTCCCATAGCATTGAGGTCGCCGGCACGCACTGCCCATTCCGGATGGGTAGCATTGAGCCGCACGGTGAGATCGCGCACCTGTCGGAAATCAGCAAAGATGACATTGCCGGTCAGAGAGAAAAGCGGTATCGGAAGACTTGCTTCTTCACGTACTAATCGGCAAATATGGAACTGCCGATTTGCTTCCAGCGTATGAGGTGTTAAATATGGAGCAAACTTTTCAAAGGAAACAACAAATATATTCATAGTTCTAGTTTAGTATATTGATATAAAATTGGTCAATTAAAAATAACGGCAGAGCAGCGGTAGGCGCACAGTCTACAGGCGGCTTTTGTTTCCCCGCTACCATTCTTAGCCTGAGCATGAGAGTCGGACAAGATAGTACGAGAGTCGGGAGCTAGACTATTAGGGGAAAAGGCATCTGTTCAGGTTTTTGAAACTGGAGCACACCGGAGGGATTGCCCCAGATCTAAAAATGAGAAACAGATGCTCTATCTTTTCTGTTTATGTAAGGAAAGTTTTTGTGAGGAATTCTAGGTCAAGCTGCGGATAAACGAGAAAACCGGATAATAATTTTTCTACCTGCGCTGTAGCCTGCGCTTTTACTGCCGGGACCGTGAGGTATTTTGCTTTGCTCCCACCAACCGGCGCTGTGTTTTTAAGCACCAGTGCTATAATCGCTCCTAATTCTTCCATCTGAGCGCTCTTCATCCCAAGGGTGGTAACCGCCGCCGTGCCAATACGCAGACCGGAAGTATACCATGGACCATTGGGATCAAAAGGCAGGCTATTACGATTTAAGGTAATGTTGCAATCGTACAGAGCGCTTTCTGCTTGCCGCCCGGTAAGACCGAGGTTGCGCACATTAACCAAAAAAAGGTGGTTATCAGTACCGCCAGTGAGTATATCCATACCGTTTTTTGCACAGGAAGCAGCCAAAGCCTGCGCATTTTCAACAATGCCGGTAGCATACCGCTGAAAATCAGGTGTGCTAGCTTCACGGAAAGCAACAGCTTTAGCAGCCATAACATGAGGAAGCGGACCGCCCATGGTAAGTGGGCAGCCTTTATCCAAAGCTTCGGCAAATTCAGCTTTTGCCAAGACCAAGCCGGCACGAGGACCGCGCAAGGTTTTATGCGTCGTAGTGGTAACAACATGAGCATGCTGCACCGGTTCATAATCACCGGTGAAGACCTTACCAGCTACTAAGCCGGCAAAATGCGCCATATCGACCATAAATACCGATCCGGCTTTATCGGCAATTTCCCGCATGCGCCTGAAATTGATCTTGCGCGGATATGCTGAATAACCAGCTAAGAGAATCAAGGGCTTGAGCGCTACAGCCTGCCGTTCAAGAGCATCATAATCTAGCAGTCCGGTCTTCTCAGAGACCGAATAGCTCGAGACATCAAACATGCGTGCAGAAATATTATACCGGTAGCCGTGGGTCAAATGCCCTCCCGAATAGTAATCAAGTCCGAGTAGTTTCTGCCGGCACAGGGCGTTTTTCAGCTCCTGCCATTGGGCATCGGTTAAGGCATACAGATTCGTTTGACCGTATTTTTCTAATGCAGGATTCTCAATCTTTGTAGAAAGAATAGCCCAGTAAGCAAGTAAATTCGCATCAGCCCCGCAGTGTGGCTGAACATTGGCGTATTCAGCACCGAAAAGTGCGCGCGCAAGCTCTGCTGCGCGGGACTCTATTGCATCAATATTTTCAGTGCCGGCATAAAACCGGTGAGCTGGCATTCCCTCCGCGTATTTATCAGTGAGGAGGTTGCCCATAGCAAACTGTACCGCTGCGGAACAGTAGTTTTCAGAGGCAATCAATTTAATACGCCTGCGCTGACTGGCTAATTCTTTAACGATAGAAGAGGCAATTTCCGGCGACTGTGCAGCAACTTCCTGCAAACTACACAAATAGCCTAAAAGAACCGGATCTACTTTATCCGGCGTAACCTGCGCTAAATACTCTCTAACCGGCTCCATTATAGTCCACTCCTAATTTTTATTGATTTGAAATCCTGCGATAACTTCATTGACTTGGTTAATAGCCGTACTATTTTGTTGTAATACGTTCAAGGATTGTGATATTAACTTATCAGTTTCAGTTGCTTCAGCAAAAACAACCGCTGCCGATTTCTTAACATCATTACTCACACCAGAAAGCTTTTGAAGCTCATTTTGGATTACCGTACTTTCAGAAAGTACTTTCCCCGAACTATCTTGGATGTTCTTTGTAACCTGTTTTATTCCTTCAAGATCAGTGATAATCTGCGTTGCATTTCCGGTTTGTTTATTCATCGCCTGAAGCATTTCTCGTTCGTTTTTAGTAACGGTATTCATTGAATTGAAGATAGTATCAAATGAAATATTAGTGGTATCGGTTGTTTTAACCGCAAGTTCAATAGAGTCCTTTAATACCTTCATGTTTTCATTGATAATTTTTGACTGCTGATTGGAATTTTCAGCGAGTTGGCGGATTTCGTTTGCAACAACCGCAAAACCACTTCCCGCTGTTCCTGCGTGAGCTGCCTCTATTGCCGCATTCATAGCGAGCAGATTTGTCTGGCTTGCTATGGCATGAATCACTTTATTTGCCTCAAAGACAATATTCGACTGATTGTACAGCAATTCAACCGTTTCTTTTAATTTTAGCAATTCAGCACGACCGGTTTCAACATTAGTACTTAAGGTGTTACATTCGGTGGTATTTTGCTGAAGGCTATTGGTAATTGCCCGTATATTGCCTATCAGTGTTTCAATAATTGAAGCACTGGTGGTTATATGCTCAGATTGTTTGTTAATAGCATCATTCTGCAGCTTCAAGCTTTTACTAATACTGTCAGCATGAGAGGATACTTCTCTTGCACTCTCATCCTGTTTCTTAAACATTCCATTGGCGTCGTTGACACTGCGGTTAATCTTTGAAAGTGATGCCTGGGCTTTTTCCATATTTTGCCGCAGTACCCCAATACCTTTTTCTGTTTCCGCATTTTTGACTCGTATTTTATTGATTATAGAGCTGAGATAGACAAGAAAGGTATTGATGCTCTTGCCTAAGATACCGATTTCAGTATCTTTTTCTTCTAACTGGAGAGAAAGATTACCATTGCCAGAAGCAAGTTGATCGGTAGCTTGTGTAAGCTCTTTGAGAGGAGCATTAATTTTAGCAGCGATGTAAAAAATCAACGCAACACCGAGCCCCATCGCACCAAGATTACCGACAATAAGCATCCACAGCTTCTCACTTTTTACCGTTATTTCTGCTATAAACAGCATTATAACTTCACAGATATAAAACTGTATCAAAAATACACTAACAAGTTGTCGACGAAACAGCGTTCTTGCCAACGCTATCCACACTACAGCTCCCATGACGGCTATAATGCCGCCTACCAAAAGACGTACCGTTTGCTCACTCATGACTAACGCTCCTTGATTAAAAAAATTATAGTTTGATTTAAGTTTACCGTAATGAACTCGCCTGCTGTCGAGTTGCTTTCTGCCAAAATTGGCTGCGTCCTATGCCAAGGAACAACTCACCGCGCATCTCTAAGGTGTCCACTTTATAGTGAGAACCGTCTTCCTCATGGAAGATAATCCTACATTGATACCTATTTCCATCCCTCGGATCAATAACAGTACCGCCGCTCCATTGTCCCGGTTTATCCTTTTTTAACCCAAAAATCCATGGCTGCCCAATCACCGGTAACTGATTTACTTTGCCGGCAACCGGAAAGTCTTTATAACGCTCTTTACATTTAATGGCAATTTGAGTCTGGGGCATTCCATACAGTGAGAGGATTTTGCCATACAAGACATTGTTCTGCACATAAATCTCCCAACCAGCAGTCTGCATACCGGTTCTTTCATCCCAACTAATCCAGAATCCTTCAACTACATCTGCTGCAAAACAGCTTCCTGCATATAAAAATAGACATAAACAGCTCAGACTTATCTTTTTTACCATGATATAACCTTATGGGTTTGTATGGTTTAGTCTAGTATATATGCAGCAAAACTGTCAAGAGAAGATTAGTAAAATCATTACTTCTCAGGGCAACGCTTCCCTCTTTTCACTCCCTCTGAAAAAGTGTATAAAGTCTTATTCTCAACAGTCGACGAAATGAGTTATTAAGACATGGTAATAAAGCACTGTTTCTGTCGACAAAAAATAATAAAGAGGAGAGATCTTTGGAACAGAGTATTACAACCCGTAGAAGAATGACGATCCAGTTGAGCCTCGTGGCTCTTTTTGCCGCCCTGACCGCAGCTGGAACCTTTATCGCTATTCCTTTACCGTTCTCGCCGGTACCGGTAGTACTGCAAAATCTTTTTGCCGTACTATCCGGCTTGCTTTTAGGACCGGTGCTGGGCGCTGGTGCGGTAGGATTGTACCTCATTGCCGGTACTGTTGGTTTACCAATCTTTGCCGGCGCATCAGGAGGTATTGCCCACTTTCTTAAACCATCGGGAGGCTATCTTCCCGGCTATTTTCTGGCAGCGCTCTGCGCCGGTCTTATTGTAGGCGCACCCCGTTCGGGGCAGAAGACAGCGCTATGGCGGATCATTCTCGCAACGCTCAGCGGCTTTCTGGTTGTCTATCTGCCGGGTGTATGGAGGCTTAAAGCGGTTCTCGATACTTCTTGGGCAGGAGCGCTTGCCTCTGGTTTTCTCCCCTTTATTATAGGCGATCTTATTAAAGGAATAGTTGCCGTGCTTATTACAGGACGCCTGCGTAAAGTGGTCGGAGACAACCTCGGGTAATGTTTCCCTCTGGTGCCGACCCCCTTTTTGCCGTGCGGGGACTTTCAAAGATTTTCAACGATAAGGCGGCGATTTGCGGTATTGACCTTGATATTTTTGAAGGGCAGTGTCTGGTAATCGCCGGCTCAAACGGATCTGGTAAGACTGTTTTCGTGCGTATGCTCATAGGGCTTATGGATCCGAGTGCCGGCACCATTCTGTTTAGAGGAAAAACACTTGATCATCGGATTCGGCATGAGGTTGGTATGATCTTTCAAGATGCTGATGCGCAAATTATTGGAGAAACGGTTGCTGAAGACACAGCTTTTGGTCCGCAAAACCTCCGGATGAGTAAAAGCGATACAGCTTTGCAGGTGCAGGCGGCGCTTGCGGCAACCGGTTTAACAGAAAAAGCCGATTTTCCAGCGCAGCACCTTTCCGGCGGTGAAAAGCGGCGTCTTGCCATAGCTGGTGTGCTGGCGATGGGCTGCACGACTATTATTATGGATGAACCTTTTGCCAATCTTGATTGGAGCGGTGTTGTGTCAACGGTGCGCAGTATGAGGCGGCTGAAAGCTGAAGGCAAAACCCTCATCATTTTAACCCACGAGCTAGAAAAAGTACTTGCCCTTGCTGACCGGCTGCTCATTCTGCACCGCGGCATTGTGCGTGAAGACGGGGACCCTGGGACGGTCCTCAATCGCCTTGACCCCTCTTATGGGGTCCGCGATCCGCGTCAGACTTACCCAAGTGTTGCGGATTGTATCTGGGAATAAAAACAATCTGCTGCTAATAAAACAAAAAGCACTCCTGATACAGGACGGGGGTGCTTTGCCCAAAGAAACAAAGGCAGGCATACTCGCCCACTGTGAACAGGTATACGCCTCCCCAGAGCAAAAGCCGGCATGCCGAGCTTCGGCTTTCAAGACCATCGCCACAGAGCATACACCGAGCGGTACTGTGGTGTAGACGATCCTCCTAGTTTTTCAGTGCTGCCATAACCTGCTTGAATGCCGTAGCGGAAGCAGCAATAAGCGACTCGTCAATACAGTAAGCAAACCGTATCCACCCCGGTTTCCCAAAACCCGTTCCTGGCACCGCTAAAATAAGATGCTGTTTAAGCAGTTCAGCAAACGCCTGATCATTCAATCCTTCAGGAACTTGGGCAAAGAGGTAAAAAGCGCCTTCCGGTTCGCTGTAGCGTATACCGGCTTCCGTGAGGATTTGTTTCAGCAGCGCAAGACGGCGCGCATAAATTGCGCAATCAACCTTTGCAAAGGTTAATTCAGCTACAATGCGCTGCATAAGCGCCGGCGCATTCACAAAACCTAAGGTCCGGGTCGTATAAATCAGCGCATTAACCAGTTCCTCTTGACGGCTGGCTGTCGGACTAACCGCAATGTAGCCTATACGTTCACCGGGCAGTGAGAGCGATTTAGAATAAGAACTTATAACAAGGGATTCATCGTAGGCACAAAGCACCGGCGGCACCGTTTTATTCTGGTAAACTATCTCACGGTACGGCTCGTCAGCAATAAGATAGGGAAAGCGCCCCGTTTTTGTACCGTGCAGCCGTAGGGCGCCTGACAGCTCGGCAAGTGTTGCAGCATCGTAGATTTTACCAGTCGGGTTATGCGGGGAATTGATCAGCACCGCAGCGGTTTTTTCCGAAAGCCGCGCTGCAAGAGCAGGCACATCAAGATCAAAGTTGTCTTTTGTATCAACTTCAACAAGGATGCCGCCGTGGTTTGCTGCATAGACTTTGTACTCCATAAAATAAGGGCGCGCAACGATCACCTCATCGCCCGGATTCAAAATCGCTTTCAGCGCCACGTTCAATGCTCCTGCCGCGCCGCAGGTCATAACTATATGTGAAGCCTCAAGGCGTACCGCCTGCTCTGCACCTGCTTTACGGGCAAGCGTCTCCCGCACGGCATAAAAGCCGGCGTTTGGCATATAGCCGTGCGAACCCTTTTTATCCTCCTGCGCCATTTTCAAAAAAACCCGATGAAACGCCGGAGGCGGCTCTATATCGGGGTTGCCCAGTGAAAAATCAAAAACCTTATCAGTCCCGTATTGTTTTTTGAGCGCTGCGCCCTCTTCAAACATTTTTCGTATCATTGACGATGATGCAAGAGCATCCTTGATATTGTTGGCAATAGCCATAGTTTCTCCCTTACCGTGAAGGTGTGTGGTGCAAAAGCGTCTGCGGCAGCCAAAAAGCGCTGCCGCTCTCTTTTTGCCTGCGCCCCTGCCTTTTTACTCGTACCATGCCTACAAAGGCGCTGGCACAGCAGCCGCAAAGAGCTGCACGGTTAAGTACAATGAATGCAGCTCAAAAAGTCAAGCGTTCCCTCCTTTCCCGCCCGCTTAAAGTGTTTAAGCCGCACTGCATCCAGACTTTGCACCGAATGGTGTAGACACCCTGCACTAGCTTATGTCAGCGCAGCCAGCAACGCTTCGGGTGTGTCTACAAGCAGATCGGCGCCGGCGCTTTCCAGAAATTGGCGGGTGCGAAACCCCCAGCTTACCGCAATTGATGCTGTGCCGGCTGCCCGTGCGCTCTCAAGGTCAATTTCCGAGTCCCCTATAATAACGCTCCTATCGGCTGCGACACCGAGGCGTGCAAGTACAGCCCAGACTGCCTGCGGGTCAGGCTTTGCCGGTCGGTGCGCCACCACACCGGCAATATAATCAAAGCTTGCAGGTGCAAAGAGCCGCTCTATGACCGCCTGCGCAAGGCGGTCGGGCTTGTTGGTCAGCACCGCGGTCAGCGCTCCCCGCTCTTTAAGCGCCGCCACAACCGCGGGTATGCCCGGATAGGGCTTGGTATACAAGGCGGGATTTTCCGCATAAGACTGTATGGCGCAGGAGGCAAGGTCATAAGCGTTCTGCTCGGTCCGCAATGCCGGCGGCAGCGCCTTATAAGCCAAGGTATACATCCCCCAACCGACCATATCGGTATACGCCTCCAGTGCAAGAGGCGCTAAGCCTTTTATAACGAGGGCGCGGTTCATGTTGTAGGCAATGTCTTGCAGCGTGTCCAGCAAGGTCCCGTCAAGATCGAAAAGAACACAAGAAAATTTCATAACGGCTTAGTATAGCAGAAGGGAGGGAGCGGCGCTACTTCCCGTAGGTGAAGGACTATCCTTGCCCTTTCTTGTTTCACGTGAGAATGACTTGGTTTCACGCATAGCTCA
>JAISMB010000060.1 GCA_031276945.1 Spirochaetaceae bacterium
CTGTGGGAAAAGATAAAAGACTTACTTCCAGGAGCGGCAGGTAAACAGGGTCGAATGGCTCATGACAATCGACGCTTTATCAATGCTGTATCCTGGATTATCAGAACCGGTGTTCCTTGGAGAGATTTGCCTCCTGAATACGGAGACTGGAAAGATACACACCGAAGGTTTTCCCGCTGGCGGGATAGGGATGTCTGGAAAACAAGAGCCGCTGAAGTTATCGGGGAAATAGATACCCAGTGGCTTATGGATAGATGCAACGTATAGCAAAGTCCATACAGACGGATGTAGAGCGGTTAGAGGAAATCAAGCAATAGGGCGTACAAAAGGGGGCTCAATACCAAAGTCCACCTTGCTATAGATTAAGAAAGGAAAGCCGGTACGTATCATAGTTTCAGCGGGGCAGGAGGCAGATTGCACCTATGCGCCGCCCTTAATGGCAGATTTATCGGTAAAAGTCTTGATTGCCGATAGATAGAGGATATGACGTGAACCAGGTAATAGACACAGCCTGTGCAAGAGGTAGTAAGGTAGTTATTCCTTCCAAGCGTAGTCGGAAGGTGGTAAGGACTTATGACAGAGAGCTGTATAAGAAGCGCCATCTTATTGAGAATGTATTTCGGTGGCTTAAACAGTACAGAGGTATCGCCACTCGCTATGCTAAACGCTCTGATTCCTTTCTTGCCGCTCTCTATCTCAGATTTATCTTCCTTCCTTTTGACGACACTCCCTAACGCAAATGTTGCGGCTGTAGCCGTGAGTGTATTTTCATCAGGCTTAGGATGCCCCGCCTCATAAATGGTAAAACCGTCAAGTGGCTTCGGAGCATGTCCATACTTGGTAATTACTATTTCTTGCTTTATCCGTGGACCGAATTCTTCTTGAGCAGCCTGCGCCATGGTCCACGCTGCTTTGCCAATGGCACGTACAGAGATTGTGCCGGAAAACCTATACACAATCCTGCCTGCGGCATAACAGCTTGCAAGAGCGCTCTTGATGATCGTATACACATCATGGTAAAGCTGTTTTTCTCTACATACCCCCTATCATACGAGCGCTTGCTCAAGAATCAAGAACTACATTACAAGAGTGCGTCAAGATGCTTAAGCGCATAAATTAAAATTTAGATTTAAGTTATTTTATTTTTAATCCGATTATCTTTAAGAGCTCAATGAAAGATTGAGCATAGATGAACGTTTCATCCTATAGGGTAAAGAGTGAAAAAGGCAAGGAAGCCTTTATACTGAAAACACCAAGGATGGTCATCTCTATAACACCAGAAGTTTACTGGCTGCTGGTAGTTAGAGTACACTCAAAATGTTATTTTTGAGTTATTTTTTAGGAGGGAGTGTTGTAATGGTTATTAACCATAATCTTAGTGCAATGTTTGCTAATCGTTCTTTGAAGATTACTCAGTCAAACATTGATAAAAATGCGGAAAAATTGTCTGGCGGTGTGCGTATTGCCCGTGCAGGTGATGATGCATCAGGACTTGCAGTCTCTGAAAAGATGCGGAGCCAGATTCGTGGTTTGAATGTAGCATCGTCTAATGCTCAGAATGGTATTTCGTTTATTCAAACAACAGAAGGGTATTTACAGGAATCACAGGATATTCTCCAGCGTCTGCGTGAATTAGCTGTACAGTCTGCTAACGGTATTTATACTGCCGAAGATCGTATCCAGATTCAGCTTGAAGTATCTGCTCTGATTGATGAAATTGATCGGATCGCTTCTCATGCTCAATTCAATGGCATGAATATGTTGACCGGTCGTTTTGCTCGTCAAGAAGGTGAGAATGTTGTAACTGCTTCTCTGTGGTTGCACATTGGTGCCAATATGGATCAGCGTGAGCAGGTATTCATCGGTACCATGACCGCCAAAGGATTAGGAATCCGCAATAGCGGTGATAATACTATTCTTTCTCTCTCTGAGTTAGAGAGTGCGAACCGCGCTATCGGAACACTTGACGAAGCTCTCAAACGTATCAGCAAGCAGCGTGCTGACCTCGGCGCATATCAGAACCGGTTAGAGCATGCTATCCGCGGTATTGATATTAGTGCTGAGAATATTCAAGCATCTGAATCTCGTATCAGGGATACTGATATGGCAAAAGAGATGGTTTCCTTTACGAAAAACCAAATTTTAAGCCAAGCCGGCACAGCAATGCTTGCCCAAGCCAATCAGTCAACCCAGTCAGTTCTCCAGCTTCTTCAGTAGTTATTAGTGTTATTTTATACGGCAAAGATTCTCTTTGCCGTATATTTTTTTTGTAAAAATTTATAAGGGAAATAATCCTCTCTTAAGAGACTTTTGGAGAGCCTTGAAAAACAATAATAGTGCCTTAGAGTGGCAGAAGCTCCGCGGTTTGTTTTGAAAACAAGTAAAACATAAGGATATTTTCTACTACCTTTTAACGGTAGGGTGTAGGTATGGTTCAAGATCGTATGAAAAGAATGATGGTAACGGTAATAGTCGCTTGTATCTTAGGCGGCGCAGTATATAGCCAAGACCAAGCGAGTGCCTTTAAGCAGGAAGGACTTGCATCATGGTATGGTGTTGATTTTGATGGAAAGCCTACTGCTTCAGGTGAATTCTTTGATTCTACCCAGATGACAGCAGCGCATCCGACACTTCCCTTTGGCACGCAGCTTAAAGTAACCAATAAAGAAAATAACCGGTCCGTTACGGTACGGGTGAATGACCGGGGACCTTTTAATCAAGACAGGATCATTGATTTATCGCAAGCCGCTGCAGCTCAGTTGGATTTTATTGCTGCTGGTTCTGCTCCCGTAGTAGTTGAAATGATAAGTGAGCAGAGTGTCGCTGCAGCCACGATTTTACCGGCTCTGCCTCCAACAGAGAGCAATAAAAAGTACCGTATTCAAGTCGGTTCATATGAAACTGCTCGTAATGCGGTTAAAGTCTTTGATGCTCTTAAATTAGTGGTTAATAAGCTTAAAACCCCCAATCTCACCCCTGCCTATGAGAAATATGAATATAAAGATCGAGAAGGCAAGTTACATACAGCTTACCGGGTCGTGCTTGCAAGTATTAGCGCGAAAGATGTCCCTGATATAGTAGAAAAATTAGTTCAAGCCGGATTTATGGAAATTTGGATCCGGGAAGAACTCTAACTACCTTATGCCTTAATTCTGTACGGATTTTATCATTGAAAATCAGAGGCTTATCAGTGCCAGTAAGATAGTTCTTTTATCTGATTGTATGAAAAGCCTCTTTCTTGACGTGATTGAAGAAGCAAAAACAATCAAAGACTTCAAGTTCAAACTGTGGAACTTCTGCATCATGGATAATCATTGTCATTTTCTTCCCACGCCTGAAAAAGGGCAAAGTCTTTCAATGATATTGAAAATGTATCTCATAAGGATAGTTTGCATAGATAGAACAGAAGGTGCGCTCTACTATACTTATTCGAGGACTTTTAGTATATTGTTTCTGTGAACAATCCTTTGCTTGAAACAGTGCGTGTCTTACGAGGGAATCCGCGAGTTTGTGTATATACAGAGCCTTTATGGGGGCTTTCGATGAATTTATGCCTCCCCTATGCTTCGGTATACATGATAGCTCTTGGTATAAGCGATACCAGTATCGGTTTTATCGCTACAGTCTACATGCTCTCTCAAGTGGTTTTTGCTTTACTCAGCGGACCTATTACCGATAAACTAGGGCGGCGAAAAACAACTGCACTCTTTGATTTTATTGCATGGTGTATTCCTTGCTTGATCTGGTGGCGGGCAGAGAATTTTTGGTTTTTTCTGGTAGCCGCTCTGTTCAATGGCGCTATGAAAGTACCGACTAATTCATGGGATTGTCTTTTAGTCGAAGATGCTGAAAAAAGCCAGATCACGCACATTTATTCACTGGTCATCATGTGTGGACAGCTATCAGCCCTTTTTGCTCCTCTCTCTGCGATTCTCGTCTCGCGACTTACCTTAGTACCGGCTATACGCATACTGTACATCAATGCATTTGTGGTAATGAGCATCAAAATAGGTCTCCTGTATGCTTTTTCACATGAAACCGGTACTGGTATGAGACGCATGCAAGAGACGGCAGGAAAAAGTATTTTTGATTTACTTGCCGGTTACGGCGGCGTAGTCCGTATCATAGGCAGATCACCGGGAACAATCTTTTCTTTGACAATTACCGCTTTAGTTGGTGCGGTTGGTATGATTAACACCACGTTCTGGCAAGTTATCGCAAGTCAAAAACTCCTCATACCGGATACGCTCTTGCCGTTTTTTCCTATGTTTCGCTCTCTTATCGCCATTGTATTTTTCTGGACCGTCATTCCTCATCTCACCACAAAAACACTCAAGCTGCCCTTACTTGCTGGTTTCGCCAGTTACCTCGCCGGACAAACACTCCTGCTCCTGACGCCGGTAGCAGGACTAGCTCGCTACCCTGTGATCTGTGTCTCACTACTCTTTGATGGGTTTGGTGCCGGGATACTCGCCATGTTAGCAGAATCACTTGTTGCCCTTCATGTCAATAAAGCGGAACGCGCCAGAGTCATGGCGATTCAACATACGATTATTATGTTCGCTACCGCGCCCTTCGGCTGGATAGGCGGTGTACTATCGGGGATTTCAAGAAACTTGCCCTTTGTACTGACCATTTGTATGCTGTGCGCAGGCATTATAGCAACACTAGTATTTTACTGGAAAAAAGAAACGTCCGTCTCAATACCTGGCACGACCGACCGGTAACGCGTTGAAGAGGGCGAGGTCTGTCTCATCATCAAGGATAAGTCAGACCGCTCAAAGAGCAACCGGTTCTAGGAAGGCGAAGACAGCCTTTTGACCTTCAAAAGAGGAACCGGTTCTGCTCACAATCAATTACTAGTAGCCGCGGACTCAAAACTTATGTCAGTTACTTCAGATACAATCACCCGAATATCATCGTAGTATAGAGTCGACTCGACTATCCAGGGAGTACTATTATTGGGCGCAATGGTGTTGCACCACAACCCAAAAGCGCCAATGGAATCTGCCGCAAACACGCCATTCTGTTTGCCTACAAAGGCAGAGAAAGGTATGGTAATGAGTTGAGGCTCAGTAGTGGCGGCAAAATCAGAAAGGTACACTTCAAATTCTTCAGAGCCGGACTTTATTTGAACGACAACCTTTTGTCCCTTGCCGTCCGGCTGCATCCAAAACTGTAGAGCATTGTATGCCGACCAATTAGCTAAATGCGGTATGACGACGCCAGCCCAGCCTTCGCTGCCTTTTGTGGAAAGATGGTAGTTAAAGGCAAGACCAAAACTGCCTGAGTGCTTTTGCTCTGGAGCAAGGCTGATGTTTATGCTGCAATCAGCGCCAGAATTCGCCGTCCATGCATTTTGCAAAAGGGCATCCTGACCGTAGTACAACTCAAAATCATCAACAATACTCAAGTCTGCTCTCACTGCCTTTTCACCCCAGAATACCTCCAGACTGGAAAGGGTCTGGTTGCCGGATATGATAGATATGGTGCCGGCGCTCTGTCCAAATGCGGCAATCTGTTCTGTGCTTACGGTGCATGAGTACCAGCTTGCACCCCCAGAGTCTTTTTGCGCCGGTAGTAACACCACAGAGTCACCGTTGCTGAGTGAGAACACAATATCACGGGTGCCGCTTATGCTTGCCACGAGCTTAAAGCTTTCTTTGATGAACGCTCCTCCAGCCGGAGAGAGGATATAGCCACTTTGCGCGGTACGGGCAGAGCTTACCATTGGCGTCTTTTGTATGCCGTAAAAAGCGGTGGTATCGGCGAAGATGGATCGTGGATCGTTGTAAAAATCAATAAAGCTGTCAGCTAACGCATGCCCGGCTTCAGGACTTATCTTGAATGGAGCCATATAGTTAGTACCGCCGGCAAAGTTTGCCCAGACAAGATAGTAAGCCATATCTGATTGCGAGACAATATCCAGCACATCGGTGAACCAGCTCTGCCGTTTATTTGTGCCTATGCCGGCAGTGCTCATACCGGTCTCTGAGACGGCAGAGATTTTGCCGTGTTTCCGTGCCACTGAGTCAACAAGTGCAACAGTATCCTTGAAACTGCCTAAAATCCACTCGTCTGCTCCATTGGCATTATCGTAGTAATCAAAAGCGATAATATCAACGTAGGCATCGCCCGGATAGCACGACTCATAGGCAGCTTCATCGGCGAAAGGACCATTCGGCGAATAGAGATATAAGAAATTATGCACGTTTTTTACATCGCGCAGGTACTCGACCGTGTAGCGGAACACATTCTTGTAGCCTTCCGGCGTTGCATAAGCTGCGCCCCACCAAAACCAGCTCCCGTTATTTTCGTGAAAGGGACGGAAGAGTACCGGAATATCTTTTGCCGCAAGATAAGCGGCAAAGGCGGCGATTTTATCGAGGTAGGCGGTAAAGATCTCATTTAAATCACCGCCGGGAAGGATGCGGCGCATTACATCAAAGGCGGTGTTGTTCGGGCTGTAACCTTGGAAGTTCCACTGCCCTGCCAGTTTAGGTTTACGGCGCACAAGCTCAAAATTGGGAAAATGTGTCGATACGGTGATAAGCGCCCCTTCATCTGCCGCATCAAGAGCAATTTGTGCAGAGCCGCGCACCGGATCGAAATCGCCTGCCGGTAAGTTTCCCGGATACTCATCTCCCACAAAAGACAAGGTATCAATCCCGACAATACCCGCGATTGAGCCGGTCAGATCTTTGGTATCAGAGACCGTAGCGCCCGGATAGTCTGCACCGCGCTTGTGGTGCGTATCATTCTGATGACCATAGAGAACTTTATCGCTTTTGCCGATTGCGCCCAAATAGGCATAGAGCCGGGCTGTTGCAGGTGATGCTTTATCGTCAACTAGCTTGACAGTCGGTGCAAAGGAAAGCTCCTCAAGGGTAAGCGGCACAGGCTTACGAGGACTCTTGCTCAGAGTCGGGTATACATTCTCGCCGCCGGCAGCTTCAAAGGCAAAATTATCAAAGAAAACCACCCCTTTGTAATCGGTCTGGGACCCGACAAGCCCCACGGTTAAGTCCGTGATTGGTACGCCACTGGGCATAATTTCAATAGAAACCGGCACCTTGATAAAATCCCCCACCGACTCTCCTTCTTCCGGCAGAGAATCGTTTGCTTCCATACCATCTGAAGAAGCAATTTTCACCTTAAAATTGCCTGTGGTGCGGTATGCAGGGTTAAAATAAAAATCAAAAGTAAAACGCCGGTAAGCGCTCAGATCAAGTGGCGGCACGAGGTCAGTCTTGATCTTAACCTCGCTCCAATCAGTCTGATTTTCCTGCGGCGAAAAATCCACCTCAAAGCCGAGCGCACCCTGCCCCGCAAGCGTCGCCGTATCAAAACGTACAGTCGGCTCTCCGCTGTATTGCCAGAATTCCCCCTGAGCCACGCGCCAACCCTCAAGGCTGTTTTCAAATGTCCAGCGTGAACGCGGCGTCTCTTTCTGAGCCGGCTCTGTTACTGTAGTGAGAGGCGGCGCCTCTTGCGGCACGGTAAGCGCTGTGTTGCTTGCACAGGCGCTAATCAAGCCGGCGATTGCTGTACAAAAAAGAATGTACTGCTTTTTCATAAAATAGAAATGCTCCTTATAAACAATGCTAAGATAAAACGCCCGTCTTGTCAAATAAAATAAAAAGGACAGAAGCGGGCAGCGGGCAGACCTCGAAGCCTCTGGTGCCTCGTCCTCGTTACACGCAGTACCTCGTTAAGCACCACACCGTATTTTCTTTTTCACTTTACAGCTTAGGCTGTACTGAGAAAGCGCCGCCGCCTAGTTTAACAGCCCTCTCAACATTTTTAGCTAAAACAGGTCAGACCTCGCTCCCCTTCCTCTCACCACCCACTTCCCTTTACCCATCAAGCCATAGCGGATAAGTCAAAAGTTTGAGCGAATCTTAAAAGCCATAGCAAATGACTCAGGGCGAGGTCCGGGAAAAAGCAACCTAGACGCACTTAATAATCGGAGTGGAGAAAGGGCAAGAGGTTTTGAATAAAGAGATACTGGCTCTGGTGATACACCTGCACGAGAGCGGTGAGACTTTGTTCAGCCTGTGCCTCAGACTGCGCAGGGCTTTTCAGGCGCTGCACGGTCTTCGCTAAAGTGATGAGAGTCAAGGCGAGCGTATCATTGCTTTGAGCATATTTTTCTATCCCTATTTTGAGTAGCTCTGCTTTGAAGAGATTATTTTTTATGGTTTTATCGGTTACGGTAAGATAATACATTCTCGTTAATACATCTAATATCAATACATTACTCGTTTCCAACACGTTACTTATTGCCGTGCTATGAGGATGTTCCATGATTTTATCGGTATGAGTAGAATCAAGAACATAAATCCCCTTACGATAGTGCCGTAGTTTTTCGTAGGGGACATCATATATTTTTAACTGGGTTGCCGTTTTAGGTCCATGCAATCCGAGACTTAAGATTTCATCTTCACCGAGAGTATGGGCATATTCATGCATTTCCGCTCTCCCATTCCCTTCTATTATATCAATGATGATTTCTTCCTGTTCTTGCTTATTCCTTTTTACTAGTCTCATATATAAAATAGTCGGATCTGCTAAGGCATAACCTTGTTGTGTTACCAGTTTCCATGTCTCTGTTTCTTCATCAAGAATAACCGTAAATTCACCGTTTCTTGTATAACCGACAGTTTTATCATCATCCAAAACAATCTTAAAAAAGCCAGGACCCATAATAGCAAAATGGGAGCTTTTGTCCGTTTCAATAAGAGTGGACTGGGAATATTTTGACGGACTTGTTTTCTCTTCCATTTCAATTATATCAAAATGGGATTTATAGCCGTATGTCATGGCATGAGCTAAATCTTCCCATAACAACTGATATGATGTATCTGACCATACAAATCTAGTACAAAAAAAGATGAAGATAAGAATTAGAGAGATGTTTTTCATTATGATGGTAAGAGGTTACAAAAAGGATTAAGACTTCTGTAACCTCCATCCCCTCCTTTTTTATTGGTTATTCTTTCTTGGTTAGGTTAATGGGTAATATTAATACCAGTAGATACGTCATCCACCGTGAACGATAAATAACCACCACCTTGATAAGAACCATTGTAATAATTATTGACAGTAACACGGTATTCCCTCTCAGTAGGACTAGCACCAACAGCATAGGGTCCGTATACCGATACTAAATTATTATTCCATCGTGCTTGAGGGGAATACATTGTAGTACCGTTATGTGTATTTACTCTTATATAAATCACATATTCTTGACTTAGTAAGGTAATACTTGACTGACCATTGACCAGCGTTTGATTAACCTTATACACACTAGCACTTAAAGCAGTTCGCTGAAGGGCTTCATCACCTATACTACTGTTAGTCTCAAAGCCGTTTTCACAGCCTACCAGTAAAAAAACAGAGAAATCAATCCACTGATGACCAACGTACAGTTCTTTTTTATAAAGAACCTCGTAAAAAGAAAATTACGCAAGATTATACTTACTTTTAAAAGTATGTCTCATTACTATCATTGTGTCAATTGTTTTAATAATGGCACAGAATTATACCTCCCATACCTGTACCTCTCATCTGACCTCTGGGTTTCTGCGGGCAGACATCGTGCTCGTTACACGCAGTACCTCGTCCTAGTTAGCACCGCACAGGCGCCCTAGGCTCACGCAGTAGCTCGTCCTCCATTACCCCCCTTTTATCCTGTCTTTCCTTTTTTGTCTACAATTGCTAACAGTGCCTAGTTTTTTCTCCGGCTGCTTGGTAGACTTCTCTCATGAACAGAAGGGAAGCAAAACTGCTTTTAGAAGAAGGGACAGAATATTCAGGATGGTCCTGCGGCGCTGCCTGCTCCGTAGCCGGAGAGGTGGTTTTTACTACTGGTATGACTGGGTATCCGCAAGCGCTCACGGATCCTAGCTTCAAAGGACAAATATTAGTCTCAACCTATCCTTTAATGGGTAATTACGGGGTGCCGGTGCCGGCAAAAACAGAGCGTGCGGCAGTCGACCAGTACGGAATTCCGCTCTACTTTGAATCCGACAGAATACAAGTTACCGGCTTTGTGGTATCCGAGATATGCGAAAATCCCAGCCATTTTGCCGCCGGATCATCTCTTGCATCATGGCTGCACAATCAGGGCATACCCTTGATCTGCGGCATTGATACCCGTGCGCTTACTATCCAACTGCGTGAACGCGGTGTTATGCGCGGGGCAATCCTCGTAAAAGGAACACAGGCTCTAAGCCCCGATGAAGGCTACCTTAAAAATCCTGTTGCCGTTGTTTCACCCCCGGAACCGCGCATATATAACGCTTCAGGAAAGCCGCATATCGCCCTCATTGACTGCGGGGCAAAGTCCAATATTCTGCGCTGCCTTTTAGCTCGGAATGTTGCGGTAACCACTCTCCCTTGGAATTATGATATTCGCACGGTTGACTATGATGGATTATTTCTTTCCAATGGACCGGGCGATCCAAAATCGTGCGAAAAAACCATTGCATCGGTACGCTCTGCTTTTGACAAAGGTAAGCCGATCTTCGGCATTTGTCTGGGGCATCAAATCATGGCATTAGCGGCAGGCGCAGACACGTACAAGCTGCTTTACGGGCATAGAGGGCAGAATCAGCCTTGTATTGAAGTAGGAACAGATAAATGTTACATAACGAGCCAAAATCATGGGTACGCCGTGCGCGCTGAAAGCCTCCCCACAGGCTGGGAGCCATGGTTTGTCAATGCCAATGACGGGACTCTTGAGGGTATACGTTCAACGCAGGGACCTTTTTATGCAGTCCAGTTTCACCCCGAAGGATGCCCCGGACCTCGTGATACTGAATTTTTAATAGACCGGTTCATACAATCAATAGCGCGCAGCCAAGCTTGAGGCTCTGACTTGACTGAAGCTGGCAGCAGGCAGGCGAGGTCTGACCGTGAAAAGCGGCTAAAACAGTTTAACCGCCAGAATAAGCGCTACCCGGTACCATTCAAAGCGGATAGGATCAGCAGTAGTGAGGAGCCGGTTTTGATAATACAGGTCCTGGGTAGCATCAGTGTAATTGCGCATGGTACGCATCTGTCCAATCAGGGCAAGAGTAACGTTCCGCATGAGAGTAAAATTGGTGAGGAGCGAGAATATCCAGCGACCTTGAGACTCGCCCCATTGCTCGCCGCCGGGTGTATTATATAGATACGTATTGACTTCAGCCATAAGACCGACCGTATTGAGAAAAAGGGGCGGCTGGTATCCTAATAAGAACATACCGTAGTAGTTCCATCCGTTTTGATTTTCAGCAAAATCATGTTCGTAGACCCAGGATTCTCTTTCCTTTGCCGCGGTAAACGCCTTATAACTGATCTCATGCTTGGTCTGAAAGACAATATGATTGTAATCGCCGGGCATAAGTGCCGCTAAATCGAACTGGAAAAGCGCACTGCCATGCACATTCCAATAAAGACCGCCGAATGCGCTATCCTGTACGAGTACCTGCTTCTTATCCGCGCCGCTTTTGCTAATGCCTATGCCATAAAGCGGGTTGCCCAGCAGTTCAATATTCCATCCAGAACCCATTTTGGCGCCCAAGCCGAACTGTAAAAAAGCAATCGGCGTCAAGACAGCATCTACCCCAAGATTAGTATCAATCGGCGTAAGCTCCGCGTTAATATTCAATTTAAGGCTATTAGCTTTTGTTAAGGCACTGTTTCCCTGCAATACTGGCACTGTCCAGCTTTGATTAAGATTCAATTTTGCCTCTGGTAATGAAGAGAGCTGCACGATGAGGTCTGTCGAACTGCTAACTTGAGCGGGTAAAGACAGGGTCAGGGCAATCATCAAGGCACCAAACAAAAATATCTTTTTCATACATTCTCCTTTATTCATAAGTCAAAGGGATTGTAACAGATCGGCTATAACTGTCAAGAGCGCATCGGCACAGCCTGTTGCCCGAGGTCTGACCTCCCCTACTTTCAAGGTCTGACCTATTTTGACGGCGAGGTCTGTCTTACTTCCATTGAAGCCTCTTTATGCGGGTCTTTCCCCGCCGCCAAAATTGTCGAACAATGAAAAAATGAGCAAGGAATACGCCTTTGTACCCGCGCTCATTCCCCATCCTTACGGAATGAGCGCGGAAACCAGAGGTCCCCACTCTCCTTTCTTCCCGTCGTTTTCCACCTGCACCGCGATAAAAGCGGTCTTCCCACTGTCCTCAAATTCAAACTGCATCACGTCCCTCTTCCGCTTCGTAAAAAAAGACTCGTCAAGCTGCTTCGGACTTGTTACCGGCTCTCCGCCTGCCGCTACCGTCTTGTACCAGACGCGGTAACCCTTGTTCGCCTTGTCCTCCGGATCGCCTGACACGTAGAGGATGTTAATCCCCAGTTCATGCCTCCCTTTAAGAAAGGTTTCCACCGTTACCTCCGCCGTGGGTTTCCCTATGGGCGTGGGATGAGGGTCGTGGGGCGATAAGCCCAGATTCACCAAATCCGCATTCGTCAGCGGCGGCACGAGAAAGTAGTGCGCCTTGAAGAAACGCATCTTGGCGCTCAAGGCATCGAACGCCTCCCGACACTGCTCGGTAATGACCGCCGTGCGCTCGCTGCTCATGGCTTTCGCCAGCAACGCATCCGCATTTCCATGCAGGGTCTGCAATTCTGTAAATTGATCTTGGGGGATAGCCCAAGCCGTCCGCACTTCAACGGTCATAATATTGAGCCAGTTACGGCACATGACCAGTTGTTCCGCCCGTTTACCGGGCAGCCAGTCGGTTCTTTGATTCATGATGTATACCTCCTTGAGTATCTTGAATGGGTCATTGTCTAAAGACAGCGGGTCATTGTCTAAAGACAGCGGGTCATTGTCTAAAGACAGCAGGTCATTGTCTAAAGACAGCAGGTCATTGTCTAAAGACAGCAGGTCATTGTCTAAAGACAGCAGGTTATTGTCTAAAGACAGCGGGTCATTGTCTAAAGACAGCGGGTCATTGTCTAAAAAAAACGCCGCATTGTTTTGAGACAATACAGCGCTGCTTTGAAAGATTGAGGTATTATGTTGATAAAATTGGGGAAAAAAGGAGTGATTTAGGCGGTCAAGGGCTTGACACGCCGTGTTTTTATTATAATGAGCTGTGAGCTGTGAGCTGTGAGCTGTGAGCTGTGAGCTGTGAGCTGTGAGCTGTGAGCTGTGAGCTGTGAGCTGTGAGCTGTGAGCTGTGAGCTGTTGGGCTTTGTCTGCCGATGCTACAAGCATAGGATTATTGTAGTATTTTTGGGAAATTTGTCAATAACCCCCCAAAAAATGGGGAAAAGGTGATTTTTGTCCGCCGCAGGCGGGTCGGGGGCGTGGGGGCGATTTGCCCCCACGCATAAAGGCTAAACTTGACCCATAAATACGATTGAAGATAAAAAACCACAAACGAACCTTCGGTTCGAGTACACAAAGGCGCACGAAGGAAGGAGGAATGGTTAGAGAACGACTCTCCGTTCTCCGGTTTTAAAGTGATTCGCAACGAATCATCTTTCCTTTGTGCGCCTTCCGCGCCTTCGTGGTTCCTAATTCTTGATTGTAATCAGGTCTTGATTTGTAGGTCAAGTTTAGCGCATAAAGGGTGGGCGTATGCCCGCCTTCCTGGCCACAGAAAATGTGGGGCAAAATAATTTTTATTACGGCTGATGTCTTAATAATAATTATTCCTAATAAAAATTTACAAAATTATATTTTTTTATCTTAAAAAATAAACCCTTAATTTTTTTTGTGTATATGTTATTTGCACTGGATATGTAAGTACGCTTCTAAAACTTTTAGGCATAATGGCGCATATCTTAGAAATACCCCTCCCCCTGTTGACCTGGTAGTAGAACTTGACCTGGCGGATACCGGCGGAAACGGTTGGGA
>JAISMB010000008.1 GCA_031276945.1 Spirochaetaceae bacterium
CCCCCTTTTGTACGCCCTATTGCTTGATTTCTTCCAACTGCTCCACATCCGTCCGCATGGACTTTGCTATAAGTTGTATCTATCATAAGCCACTGGGTATCTACTTCCCGATAACTTCAGCGGCTCTTGTTTTCCAGACATCTCTATCCCGCCAGCGGCAAAAGTGTCGGTGTGTATTTTTCCAGTTGCCGTATTCAGGAGGTAAGTCTCTGTCTGGAACACCGGTTCTGATAATCCAAGATACAGTATTGATAAAGTGTCGATTGTCATGAGCCATTCGACCCTGTTTACCTGCCGCTCCTGGCAGTAAGTCTTTATTTTTTCCACAGCCTATCACTGATGTCATGTCTGTGCAGTGCTTTTCCGTTTTCTTTCATCTTGTTATCTTACTTTATTTCCTTACTTTTGACGACACCCCTAGGGTTTTACGATATGAGCGGTAACGTCTGGGAATGGTGCTGGGACTGGTATGGCTCGTATGGGAGCGGCGCTGTTACGGACCCATTGAGTGCGGCTTCGGGTAGCGACCGCGTGAGTCGCGGGGGAGTTGGAACAACTATGCACGGAGTGTGCACTCTGCCCACCGGAGCAACCGCACCCCAACGTTTCGGGACGGCAATCTGGGGGTTTCGGGTGGTGTGTGCGGCTGCTGCACAGTGAACAGTGGGGGCAGGGTAAGTCTGGTAGGGTAAGTCAGACCTTGCCGTCAACGTCAAAATAGATCAAAGCAGGGTAGGTCAGACCTCGAAAGTAGAATAGTGGCTAGTGAGCGATTTTCCCTTAACAACGGACGAGCCACTTGCCACTAATCACTTTGAAGCAGGGACAGACCTCGCAAGCTGGGTAAGTCAGACCTCGCCGTCAAAATAGGTTAGACCTCACCTTTTGACGACACCCCCTAGCTGCCAAGCTGCCAGTTGCCTAAGTGCAAAAGAAGAAGCTCATAAAATCAGAAAGCCCTTGACAACTAAGCCCAGGTCATTATTATAGATAGATAAGAAAACTTGTAAGCTTTGGCACAGCGGTAAGATATGAAAGAAACCGTTGTCTCAAGGCGCAGGGACTTCTATCTTTTTGGAGGATCTATGAAAAAGACAGTGTTAGTGATGGCTGTGTTCTGTATGAGTGCAGCCATGATTTTTGCAAGGGGAGTGCAGGACAGCGGCAAGATAAAAATCGGCGTTTCCATGCCTACCCAGAGCCTACAGCGTTGGAACCAGGACGGCGCCAACATGAAGAAGCAGCTTGAGGCGGCGGGATACACGGTGGACCTGCAGTACGGCGGGGACAACGACATTCCGACCCAGGTGGCGCAGATTGAAAACATGATAACCGGCGGTGCGAAAGTACTCGTTATCGCGGCTATTGACGGCTCATCGCTTACCGAAGTTTTGAAAGAAGCGAAGGCAAAAAATATACCCGTCATCGCCTATGACCGGCTTATTATGAACAGCGATGCGGTGAATTACTATGCCTCCTTCGACAACTTCAAGGTCGGCGCTTTGCAGGGGGCGTATATTGAGTCTAAGCTGAACCTTAAATCGGCGGCAGGACCTTTCAATATCGAGCTGGTTACCGGCGCTCCTGATGATAACAACGTCAACTTCTTCTTCGGCGGCGCAATGTCGATCTTGAAGCCCTACATTGACAGTGGCAAACTGGTAGTTCTCTCCAAACAGACGACGCAGACTCAGGCTTCAACGCCGAACTGGTCAACGGAAGAGGCTCAAAAGCGTTTCGAGAACATCATAACCTCCGTCAAATACGGACCCAACGGCACGAAACTGGATGCGGTACTCTGTTCCAACGATTCAACCGCGAACGGCGTTACCAACGCGCTTGTCAATGCCGGTTACACCAAGGATAATTTCCCTATTCTTACCGGTCAGGATTGCGACAAGCCTTCTGTCAAGAATATGAACGCGGGTTTGCAGGCAATGTCCGTATTCAAGGACACCCGTACCCTTGCTGCTAAGGTGGTCGAGATGGTCAATGCGCTGGCAAAAGGCACACAGCCGACAGTCAATGACACGAAAACGTACAATAACGGCACCGGTATCATCCCGTCTTTCCTCTGCGACCCGATTGTCGTAGAACCTAAGGATATTCAAGCCGCACTGATTGACAGCGGTTATTATACCTTGTCCGATATTCAGTAATCGTGCTTTATGGGGGTGCGGGTAAATCCCGCCTCCTTAAGCGGGGTAGACCGGAAGCGGTAGCGGTTAATTGCCGTTTCCGGTCTTACTGTTTTCCTGCCGTGCGGCTATGAAAGGGCGGTATGCTCACCTTTAAGCGTGGTGCGGTATGGTTTATTCCTAACAAATCTGTTCAGAAAATTTGGTTTCAGAGATACTCTATGACAAACAATCTCCTTGAGATGAAAAACATTACTAAGACATTTTCCGGTGTTACCGCATTGAAAATGGTAAATCTTGCGGTAGAACGTGGCGAAATTCACGGCATTGTCGGCGAGAATGGTGCGGGAAAATCAACGCTTATGAATATCTTGAGCGGCATATACCCGGCAGGCTCGTATATCGGCGATATTATTTTTGAGAGTGAACGATGCGAATTCCATACCATAAAGCAGAGCGAAAAGAAGGGTATCGTTATCATTCATCAAGAGCTGGCGCTTGTCCCCTATCTTTCGATAGGCGAAAATCTTTTTTTGGGCAACGAGCGCGGAAAGTACCTCAAGATTGACTGGGATGCAACGTATGCGGAAGCTGCCTCATTCATGGGCAAGGTCGGACTTCATGAATCGCCCCACGTGCTGATAAAAGACATTGGCGTCGGCAAGCAGCAGCTTGTCGAGATTGCTAAGGCGCTTGCGAAGGATGTGCGCCTTTTGATATTGGACGAACCGACCGCCAGCCTGAACGAAACCGACTCAGCCCACCTTTTGGACTTGTTAAAGGAGCTGAAAAGGGCGGGGGTTTCTTCCATTCTCATATCCCATAAGCTCGGCGAGGTAGCCGCGATTGCGGACAATATCACCGTTATTCGGGACGGCGAGGTCATCACGACGCTCAGTAAGAAAAACGGTTTTGACGAGGCGGACATTGTCAAGGCGATGGTGGGACGGAGCCTGATGAACCGCTTCCCCAAGCGTACCCCGCATATTGGGGAGACGGCGCTTGCCGTGAAAGACTGGACCGTATATCATCCCCTCTACGAGGGGCGTATCGTGTGCGACCGGATTAATCTCACGGTCCACAAAGGCGAGGTGGTCGGTATAAGCGGGTTGATGGGGGCGGGGCGCACGGAGCTTGCGCTGAGCATCTTCGGCAAGAGCTACGGCGTGGGAATCCGCGGGCAGTTGTTCATAAATGGCAAAGAAACGCGGATTAACAGCGTACAAGAGGCTATCAAGAACAAGCTGGCGTATGTTACCGAGGACAGAAAAGGGAATGGGCTGGTTCTGTCAAATCCCATATCAAAGAACACGACCCTTGCGCGGATGGACAAGGTGAGCAGCCATCAGATTATTGATAAGGACCTTGAGCTGAAGGTCGCCAGAGACTACCGTGAAAAGCTAAACACCAAAAGTTCCAGTGTTTTACAGGAGGTGGGCAGTCTTTCCGGCGGGAACCAGCAGAAGGTTCTGTTGAGTAAGTGGATGTTTGCTGACCCCGAAATCCTCATATTGGACGAACCGACACGGGGTATTGATGTAGGCGCAAAGTATGAGATTTATACCATCATCAATAATCTGGTGGCGGAAGGGAAAAGCGTGATTCTGATTTCTTCCGAAATGCCGGAGGTTTTGGGCATGAGCGACCGGATATACGTGATGAATGAGGGACGCATAGTCGCTGAATTGCAGGCAGCGGGCGCTTCGCAGGAGATAATCATGCAGGCGATTTTGGACTCTGAAAAAAAGTAAGGAAGGCAGAAAATGGGAAATTCACTCACAACAAATAAAACTGCGCTCAAAAGCGCACTCACACGCAACACGATGCTCTTGGCGCTCGTTATCGTCATGTTATTTTTTCAGGCGTTGATTGTTTTGTCAGGCAAGGGCTCGCTCTTTGCGCCGGCGAATATATCAAACCTGATTAGCCAGAACGCCTATGTCGTGGTGCTGGCGTCCGGTATGCTGCTGTGCATCCTCACCGGCGGCAACATCGACCTTTCTGTCGGCTCCATCGTGGCGCTTGTCGGCGCGGTTGCCGGAACGTTTATCGTGAACTTACAGATGAATATTTATCTGAGCATCCTGCTGTGTCTTATCCTCGGCACGCTGATAGGTGCATGGCAGGGTTTTTGGATAGCCTACATACGGATTCCGCCGTTTATCGTTACCTTGGCGGGGATGCTTCTGTGGCGGGGACTTGCCTTGATTGTCCTTAACGGTCTGACCATATCGCCCTTTCCGGCAAACTATCTGCGGTATTTTACCAGTTTTATTCCCGGAAGCCAGAACTCAGCGCTGGTCTTTGGTGTAACTGTTACGATAGGCGTGGTAGCCACGGTGATCTACCTCGTGAGTCAGATTACCGGGCGTATTGCGAAACAAAAGAAAGGATATGAAACAAGCCCCTTCTTTCTGTTTATCCTCCAGCTTGCCCTCACTGCGGCGGTTGTGCTGTTCTTATTCTTTCTACTTGCGCAGAACAAAGGTGTTCCGGTTGTGCTTATCATTATTGCGGTGATTGTGCTAGTTTACAGTTATTTCACCTCAAACACCGTCCCCGGTCGGTATCTGTATGCGCTGGGCGGGAATGAGAAAGCGGCGAAAATGAGCGGCGTGAACACCAACCGGATGCTCTTCTTCACCTATGCGAACATGGGCTTTCTTTCAGGCGTCGCTGCGCTGATGTGCGTTGCCCGCTTCAATTCCGCAGCCCCCTCGGCGGGGACAAACTACGAACTTGACGCAATCGCCTCCTGCTTTATCGGCGGCGCATCCGCCTACGGCGGCACCGGCACGATAAGCGGCGCGGTAATCGGCGCTATCTTCATGGGCGTGTTAAACAACGGTATGTCGATAATCGGCATCGATTCAAACTGGCAGCGTGCGGTAAAAGGCTTAGTGCTGCTTGTCGCGGTGGTGTTTGATGTGGTCTCCAAAAACCGCAAGAAAGCGGGATAAAACCGAATAAAACGGTGCGAAAGGGGAGAGGTATGCCTCCTTCCCCTTAAGCTTTGATGAGAGAACACGAAAGAGAGCGGTTCACCGCCGCTCGTCCTACCTTCTCTATAAATACCCATCCTCTCAGTTACCATCTTACCCTTATGGGATAGACCGAGGTCTGTCCCTTCCTTACTTTTTGTCCCCATCGCAGGCGCGTACTGTAAACTGAAACGGAATACTAAAGCAAAATTAGTGTATTATGATACCCCAAAACGACCGCTCTTGAGAGCAGTCGCTGTAAGTCTCGTGTGCTGTGGTTCTGGGTATCTTATGCTAAATCTGAAGAAGATAAGGCGCAGTACTGCTGATAGATAGGATATTCTCAGGAGAAGACAGACCTCGCCCTCCATAGGTCAGACCTTGCACCCCAGAGATACGGCAGTTTCCACCGAGATTTGCAGCAGTCTCCACCCAGAGATGCAGAGGTCTGTCCTATAGTATGCGGGAGTTTTCACCGAGACTTGCAGCAATCTCAGCCGAGACTTGCGGGAGTCTCAGCTCAGAGATGCAGAGGTCTGACCTATAGTATACGGCAGTTTCCACCGAGATTTGCAGCAGTCTCCACCCAGAGATGCAGAGGTCTGTCCTATAGTATGCGGCAGAAAATTAAACAGGGGCAGATCGCCGCTTTCCGCGGTCTGTCCCTTCCCCAGCGCAGTCAGTCCTCCCCCTGTCTTGATACGCAAAACCGACCACAGGCAGGGGCGCTTCCTCGGCGCTTAACGGGGCAATCAAAAGAAGCGGCGCATGCCTCGCGAGCGGGATACCGAGCGCCGCCGCTTCCGGCTCAACGTATTACCATTGTCGATAGTGCAGTACTGACCGTCTGCGTGCTGTAATGCAATCTCTCTTGCAGTTTGAGACACATCGGATGAAAGGTGCCTAAGGTTATTGCGCCTGACACAATGCCGCCGACAAGCGGTACTGCCTTCCAGAACGACTTAAAGACGGTGTTTCCGGTCAAACGATACGATAAGGCAAGGGCTATACGCATGACCATCTTGCTGAAGCCTTTCTCTAAGACCAGTGCGGTTACATCTTTTCGCACCTGCGCCGAAAACAAAGCGACAACCGCCTTATCCGCTCCTTCTATACCCGCCATTACCCCTATCAGCATGGTTATCAAAGACTTGAAGTTGTTTTCCTCTATTCCCATGTCCGCAAAACCGTAGAGATACGCCAATTTCTGCGCTATCACGATGACGTGATAGTAATACTGCGCTATATCCGCCGGCACGGTTGCCAGCATAGTCAAACCGCCCGGTATTCCCGCCACGAACGAAAGGGATGTCGCCACGCCGGTATGGAAGGCTATCGCCTCCTGCGCCAGCTTGTCCATGAGTCTGACATCCACGCCGGCTTGCAAAGCGCCCTCCCGCACTATCCGCTCTACCGTGCGGGGATTACAGTATTTACCGTATTCCTTTGCGAGGAAGTCCCGCCGTTCGACCTTTGCGCCGGGTATCTGCAACGCCGCCCCCAAAACGGCATACCACACGCCTCTATCCACAATTTCTTCAGCCATTTCTCTCCCCCTTACCACGTTCAAAACCTCCCCACCGTTTCAGCGCGTCGGTTCGTGCGCCCCCACGCTCAAGCGCAAGGCAGCGCATCCTCTATGAGCCTTTATACCTCTTTTTCACAAAAAGTCAATACCTTATTCGTATGCTTTTATTTTTCTTCAAAAGCCGCCCTAATCCGCTTATCTTCAGACAATCGTCCAAAATGATACGCATGGTTTCAGATAGTTGTCCGTATGGTTTTACAGAATGATACGTATGGTTTCAGATAATAATCCGTATGCTTTTACAAAATGATACGCATGGTTTAAGATAGTTGTCCGTATGGTTTTACAAAATGATACGTATGGTTTCAGATAGTTGTCCGTATGGTTTTACAGAATGATACGCATGGTTTCAGATAATCATCAGTATGGTTTTACAAAATGATACGCAAGGTTTCAGATAATCATCTGAAAAAGAAAGTCCGGTTGCGGCTTCTTGTGGGAAGGACCTCAACCGGACAAAGAGCGGTGCGGCGGCGCTTAAGTCTTGTGCTGCTCCGCAGGCGCGGCGTTCAACAATCGGCGATGAGCGTGCGCAGTTTTAATATAGAGGAGGGTTCGACCGAAAGTTCGTCAAGCCCCATGTCGACAAAGGTTTTTGTCAGCCTGCTGTCCGCGCCGAGGCTGCCGCAGATGCCGCACCAAATGCCCGCTTTGTGGGCGTTCTCGCAGGTCAGCCTGATGAGGCGCAGTATCGCTTCGTGGTGGGTGTCGCAGAAAGACGCTAGGGCACTGTTCTGCCGGTCAATCGCGAGCGTGTATTGGGTCAGATCGTTTGTGCCGATGCTGAAAAAGTCCGACTCTTGCGCTAAAAGGTCGCTTATGACCGCCGAGGCGGGCGTTTCTATCATAATGCCGATGGGGACGTCCGCCTTAAACGGAATGCCCCGCGCGGACAGTTCTTCCCGCGCTGCCTTCGCCTGTTCTTTCGCCCGCCGCAGTTCGTCAAGGGAAGTTATCATGGGGAACATGATAGCCGCATTGCCGTGCGCCGCGGCGCGGTAAATGGCGCGCAGTTGGGTCTTGAACAGGTCGGGGCGGGTCAGGCCGATGCGGATTGCCCGCAGCCCCATGGCGGGGTTTTCTTCCTTGGGCAGGCGGAAGTATTCGACCTGCTTGTCCGCGCCTATGTCCAGCGTGCGGATGATGACCTGCCGCTCCCCCATCTTCTCCAGCACTTTGCGGTAGCTTTCGTATTGACTGTTTTCATCAGGATAGTCGTCCCTGCGCAGATAGAGAAATTCGCTGCGGAAGAGACCGACCCCTTCGGCGTCTCCGGCAAGGGCGGCGTCCGCATCGATTACAGAACCGATATTCGCGTAGAGTTTCAGGGGACGACCGTTTTTCGTTACGGTCGGCTTCCCGCGCACCTGTTCAAGTTTTTCTTTCTCCTGCTTCTGGCACGCCTCCTTTGCTTCCAGTTCCTGTATTATTGCCGGCTCAGGGTCAAGATACAAAACGCCGGTTTCACCGTCCAACATCGCCTGCTTGCCGGCAAAATCCCCTGACAAAAATGCGCCAAAGGATATGATAGCCGGAATGCCCATGGTGCGGGCGAAGATCGCCGTGTGCGAATTGACCGCTCCCTGACGCGACACCAAAGCAAGCACTTTGTTCCGGTCAAGCTGGGCTGTCTCGCTGGGGGTAAAATCATCGGCGGCAAGAATAACAGGCTCATCGTTGCGAGTGATGCCCTGTCCTTCGCCGGAGAGTATTTCTATCACCCGATTGGAAACATCGTAGACGTCAATGGCGCGCGCCTTCATGTAGCTGTCGTCCATGTCGGCGAATTCTTTTGCAAGACGGGAGCCGGCGGTATTGACGGCGTATTCGGCGCAGACCTTCTCCGTCTTGATGATCTCGATGACCGGATCGCAATAGTCGGAGTCCTCCAACATCATCCGGTGAATTTCAAAGAGCAGGGCGTTTTCTTCCCCAATCTTGTCCATCATTGTTGCAGACAGCGTATCAAGCTGATCCGCCGCAGCCTTTCGTGCGGTATTAAACCGTTCGATTTCCTCATCGGCGTTTTCTATGGAGCGCTTTTCAACGGAAAGAGTTTGCCGTTTAAGAAAAGAAAGCCGCCCCCGTGCAATGCCTGCACTAACGCCTTTACCTTGTAATGTAATCATGCTGTTACTCCAAAATGTGTTAAGAGAATTGATTCCGCTTCGGCGTTCCACAGCCTTTGATGGGCTTCGCAGCTTGCGTGAAGTCGCGCGAAGAGCGGGTCCGTTTCGCCGCTGCACAGCCGGTTGCCGGCAGATGGGAGACCGCCCGCTTTCTGTACCATTTGCTTCATTGTTTCCTCTTCTTTTGTGTTATGTTAATACACTTTGAATTTAATTCTAAAGGCTCTAGGGCAAAGAGCGCAAGAAAAACATATACAGAATTGGCATAGTATTTTTGTGCCAAAAAATAAAGAACAGATGCCTCAAACGCCTCCTTCGGAACTGTCATCAAAAGGCAGTGAGCTTTAGATTGTCGCCTGGCGGTTGCGGTATCACCACTTTTTTAACCATCACGGGTTTTTGTCTTATAAGCAAGCAAAGGCATAGAGGTCTTGAGAAGCGATGACGGTGTTCCTCAATCACTTTTTTCAAGAAAGAGTCTTGCAAGGTATTTCTTCTTTTCAGGCGAGAGGCGAGAAGCGTCTATTTTAGGGCGCGCTGTCAAAAGGAGAGGAACACAAAAGCAGCTTAAGGTCTGTCCTCCATACACTATCAGTTACCAGAGAAACTATCTTTGTAATCCCCTGTTCACGGTGGTATGCGCCGCTGTACTGCCATTGTTCAGGCTTTTTCACCAGTCCTGCCGCAACCGGATTTTGGTCTATGTACTCAAACACAGTCCAAAAGTCTTTTTCATCCTTTATTTCGCGTGAGAAAAACCTGTCCCCCCAGAAATGACCGGTCTTATGGTGCTTTTTATTCCACCGTATCGCATACACCATCTTGATCCATTTCAATAGGTTAGAGAGACTCTGTCCTTTTTCAGGCGTAATGAGAAAGTGGAAATGGTTGCCCATGATGCAGAAGTTCCACAGCTTAAACTTGAAGCCTTTCTTGGTTTTTGATTCTTCAATCACGGTGAGAAAAAGTTTTTTCATATCATCCGGCTCTAATTCAAAAGCGTGCCGGTTTACTGCCGAACTAACATGATAGGTCAGACCTTGGTCTGTGCTCCCACGGGGAAAATTATGACTAGACATAATACTTATATAAGGGAGCTGACTCTGCTTTTTGATTCAATTTAGAGCGAAATATTTTTATTTATTTTTGACGGCGAGGTCTGTCCTATCTTCTTATTATATTATCTTATTTGATAGGTCAGACCTTGGTCTGTGCTCCCGCGGGGCAAATTATGACTAGACATAATACTTATATAAGGGAGCTAACTGTGGTTTTTGATTCAATTTAGAGCGAAATATTTTTTATTTATTTTTGAAGGCGAGGTCTGTCCTATCTATCTTATTATCTTATTTGACGACACTCCCCAAAGGCGGCGACTCAAAACCTCATGGTATAGCAAGGACAAGCTCATTGTCTGAGTAAAGACAATGCCTTGAGCTACCTTTCTACCCTACAGGCGCTTGGCATGCCTGAGTGGGTAGGGAACGCTCTTAACGCTCTATGATAGGAGAGCCGTATTCTTGTATAGTATGCCGGCGCACCAGCCCCGGCATAAGCGACGCTCCGGCTTCTTCATCAAGAATACAGTATTCCACGGAAAGATGCTGACGTCTCAGACTATTGAGGGCTGCATACTCTTCGGGGCGCAAATTGGGACCGACGTAAATATACCGAGTCCCATAAGACAGATACCTACCGCGTTCTAAGAAGCAGAGCGCAGCAGTGCCGGTAGGCTGATTTTTATCATCGTAGCGCCATGCGGCAAGCCGTTCTAAAATAGGCGTCAGCGTAAAAGGGCTGGGCATGATGATTGACGGCTGACCATCATAGAGCATTATCCCCAGTTCCTGCCGTTCTCGTGCTGCCATTAAGCACAAAGCCGCCGCCGCTTCTATGACCCGTTCAGTAAAAACAGCGCACTTATGCACAGGGTATGCGGACGGCATGAGGTTAAGAAAAAGACAAAGGGGGAAAGTACCGGTCGGCTCGTAGTCGTTGACGGTCATAACGCCGGTGCGTGCCGTGATCTTCCAGTTTATACGGCGCAGCTCATCACCCTCATGATAGGGACGCAGGGAACGATAACGGGTCAAGTCTTCGTGCAGCCGATACGGACTGCGGAGAGTTCCTAACGGGACGCCTCCGCACAGCGGCAGGTGCGCAAAACTAGCACAGGGATAGACAAATAACCGCAGCGTTTGCGGCGCAGTGAGCGAAAAGGGAAAGAGACCAAGCGGGTCTGAACCACGGACAGTAGCAGGACCGAGCAGCCAAATCCCTCTGTCTGCACAATAGACCTGCCAGCGAAGCACAAAGCGAGAGCGAGCGCCCAGTGAACAGAGACTGCGGTTTTCACGGAATACCGGCATTTTACCCGGTGAATCCTGAATCGAAAGCATGAGAGCCGGCAGCAACCCTCTGTTTTCTACAATAATCTCAATGTTTGCCCACTCACGCCGGAATTCGCGCAAATCAGCCTCTCGCCGGCGGATTTTTATGCTGCGTACCAGATACTCGCTCCATAATTTTGCACTGATAATAATAATGAGCATAAAGAGCGACACAAACCGGATGAAATACCACGGAGCAAATAGATAGAGCAACAAAAGCACAGTACTACAGGCAAAAAGCAGAGGAGAACGGGTAGTGGCAGGACCTTGTTTCTTTCTGAATACCGTCATGCTTTTCCTCATTAACAAGCGCATAAAGCCGCTTTTTATATAAGCGTTTCTGGTAATCCAAAGAACCGGTTTGAATTTCTCCATAGCTGATCGGCCATTTCTTCAATATCCATTTTAAGCATGTGCGCCATACAGCGCGCGGTAAGGGACAGATACTTAGGCATATTACGCTTTCCCCTATGCTCTGACGGTACCATGAAGGGACTTTCAGATTCAATGAGGAGCCGGTTACGCGGGATAACCGGCACAGTCTCATGCAGATTACGGGCATTGCGGTACGTTAAATTACCGGCAAAGGAAAAATACAAATTCAATTTAACTGCCTGCCGTGCATAAGCTGCATTTTCAGAATAGCAATGGAGAACTCCTCCTTTCGGGGGTAGCCGTACTTTCAATATGTCAAGGATATCAGAGCCTGCTTCCCGGTTATGTATAATAACCGGCAAATCAAGTTTTGTCGCAAGATCGAGTTGGGTAATAAACAATTCAATCTGTGATTTTTTATCACCGTATCTACGAAAATAATCAAGACCAATCTCTCCAATAGCAATTACACGAGGTAAATGCACCGCATGCTCAATCATTTGAACCCAGTTTCTACCCGGATTCTGTACTTCTGAAGGAGACACTCCTACTGCATGATAGACATACATAGATGACTTGAGATTCTCATAGACCATGAAAAAATCATGCAGGCTATTGCATATAGAGACAAGACGGGAAACAGATGCTTGGCGTGCTTCTTGAATTACCAGAAGCTGATCAATAGGGTCATCGTAAATGAGCCCTATATGGGCGTGAGTATCGAAATAATGCATAGCTAAAATCCAAAAAAGAAGGGATGATCTTTTTCCAAACTGGACAAGAGAGAGTATAGCATTTTTATAAAGAAGCGTCAAGAAAATACAAAATAATCGCCACGGGTAAAAGTACAGGGGCAGTCCTACGCTTTACAAGAAAGAACGGCAGCAGCCTTGTTCTCCATTTGCGGTTCTATCAGAGCGTGCGGCACACGCCTTTCACCAACCAGCCGAGGTCTGACCTACCTTGCTTCTAGTGGCTAGTCCTTGTGTTGTTAGAGGAGTGTGATCCATCCTTTGAGCATTGAGCAAAGACAAGACGCTTTTTGCAGGGAGCCTCTGTTGACAAAACATGAATAGAACTTCTATAGTGCATACAGAGCGCCGTAATGCTCAGAATAACTGTTCAGGCGCATCATATAAGGAGGTATCAATGCGCATAATAGCTTGTATACTGTTAGGAATTGCCGTGTGTGCCGGAGCACACGCACAGAGCGCCGCGCCCAACCGGGCTGCGCTCTTCCGTGCGGCAGGCATTGTTATGTTTAATAAGACGCTGCCGGTTGCCGATTACGACTTTCCCGTTACTCTGCTTGAAGGAACAACAAAAAACTTGAGCGCATACAAGGGGAATCTTGTGCTGCTTAATTTCTGGGCAAGCTGGTGCGGACCGTGCCGCATAGAGATGCCGTCTATGCAGACTTTGTATCAACGGTACAAGAACCGCCCCTTTGCCTTTGTTGCGCTTAACTTGGGTGAAACAAAAGAAACAGTGCGGCGCTTTGTAGATAAACAAAAAATAAACTTTCCAGTTGCTTTAGACGAATATGAAGAGGCAGGTTTTATCTATGGCGTCGAAGCAATACCCACATCATATCTGATTGACAGAGCCGGAAACGTTGTAGGCGGCGTGCAGGGTTCAATACGCTGGGATACGCCTGCTGTCTTTGCTCTTTTTGACTATTTGCTCACTGAGTAAGCAGCGCGCAAGCGGTGCAGGCTCAGTATTAACGCCTGCACCCTACACAGCACGGCACAGGCGATGACCGACAGCCCTCAGACGGGGGTTTAGTAGAGAAAAGGAGGACGGGAAACCACACCCGCAGCGGTATCCACACAGGATGCACAGAGAAACAGTATGATAGGAATCATCGGCGCAATGGAAGAAGAGGTGCGCTTGCTTAAGTCAAAGATAGAGCAGGCGGAAGAGAAGAAAATCGCAACATTTACGTTCTTGTCCGGCTTGCTTGAAGGAAAGCAGGTCTGCCTCTTACAATGCGGTATCGGGAAGGTAAACGCCGCTGTGGGTTGCGCCTTACTCATCCACACCTTTGAACCCTCATTGGTCATAAACACCGGCTCAGCAGGCGGTATTCGCACAGGCTTAAAGTGCGGAGACGTGGTTATTGCCAAAAGCGTTATGTACCACGATGTTGATCTTACAGCTTTTGACTATCAGCCCGGACAAATACCCGGTATGCCACAGGTTTTTTCTATACCCGATACTATGATTGCCCTCACGCATGAAGCAATAAGGCAGCTCAAGAACGAGGCGGCGCTGCCTGAAACTTTTTACGCCATGCAAGGGCTGATTGCTTCGGGGGATACCTTTATGCATGAGCCGTACCGCATTTCGACTATGCGTTCACATTTTCCTGATATAGATGCCGTTGAAATGGAAGCTGCCGCTATTACCCATACCTGTCTTTTGTGGCATGTACCGACAGTGGTCATTCGTGCCGTATCTGACAATGCCGACTATGAATCGCCGCTGGCTTTTAATGAATTCCTGCCCATTGCCTCGAGACATTCAGCAGAGATTGTGCGCAGAATTATCAAGCTGTTGCCGTAGGTGCCGGCTCGTGCGCCACACTCAAAGCTTGGAGGTCTGACCTAAAGCAAGCGTCATTTTTAGTATTGTTCAAATCAGAACCCATGCAACACCTTCTTAAACAAAGTTGCTCTGGACCCATTTTAACGGCAATCAATAAAACGGAATACCTCCATATGTGGATAGGGGGCAGCGCTTTTCCGCTTTCCTTCATCTTCTTATCTGACGAAACCCCCGCGAGGTCTGACCTATGTATCGATGGGTCGGGTCAGCAGGGCGAGGTCTGACCCTCACTCAGCTAATCCAGGTCTGACCCTCAGCTAATCCAACAAGGACTGAGAATACAGTTGCCGTTTATACTTTTTTGCGTGTCCAAGTTTGAGGGCAGTGCCGCCGTAAGGCTCTTGATACCTGTAAGTCTTCCCCTATTCACAAATTTCTAAAACTTGTTATACTCTTAGACATGGGTATCTTTGAGCGTTTAGGAAGAGTTATTAAAAGCTATCTCATTGATGAGGACGCCGATGGATCGGGGAGAAAATCGGAAAGCGACTATTTTGAAGATAATGATCTGAAGACTGCCTTCAGCGAATTAGATGATTACCTCAGTGATAGTCCGCACGAACGTAGGAAAAATACACACCATGATTATAGTAAAAAGACGCACGCACGGTCATGGTATACCGCCGAACAAACGGCGCCCGAAACGCTTGTTGAGGATTTTGCTGAATTAGAACTTCCCTTCGGCGCATCCGCCGATGAATGCAAAACAGCCTATAAACGTCTGCTCAAGATTCATCATCCTGACCGCCATGCAGGAAACAGCGAAAATATGAGCAAGGCAACTGAAAAGTCAGCGCGTATCAATGCTGCATACGACCGTATTGCACGATGGCGGCAGAGCGGTCAAACAGAAGCAGCGCCCTAAACGCAGTCTACGCCTCTAGCGCAGACTGGCGGGGAAACCCAAGGATAAAACCCTGTTAATGCAGGGACTATGTAAGCGAGAGGAGGTTGGAAACCGTGCCATGGTTTCCTCAAATCTATTTTATGACAAAAATAGCATGTATCGGCAGCGGGAACATGGGCTGTGCTCTTATGAAAGCTGCCGCGCCGGTAGTCGGTGGGGAAAATATAGGGTTTAGCGATTGCGATCAGCGCAAAGCAGAACAGGCGGCGCAGTCGCTCGGTGCAACAGTATACCAATCGAATGCCAGCGCGGTCAGCCACAGCGATTTTGTTTTCTTGGCAGTAAAGCCGCAAGTCTTAGGTGAGCTGCTGAATGAAATTGCCCCTGCACTGCAAACGAGACTGTCTAATAAAGAGCCGACTATCTTGGTTTCAATGGCAGCCGGCTGGTCAATAGATAAGATTCAGACAACGCTTAATATTCCGGCTCATTTTGCAGCCTTTTCCCGATTTGCCGATCGCTATGCGTATCGCCAGCCTATAATCCGTATTATGCCCAATACTCCGGTACTCATCGGGCAGGGAATAATTGCCGTAACCGCAGCGCCTGAAGTGCCTGAGCCACGGGTCGCCGAATTACAGCAGATCTTAGCTTTATCCGGTATCGTAGACAGAGTTGACGAAGCGATTCTTGATGCCGTTACTGCCCTTTCTGGCTCTGGACCGGCGTATGCTTATTTATTTATAGAAGCTTTAGCTGACGGCGGCGTTTTAGTCGGTCTTTCCGCTGAAAGAGCTTTACGGTATGCTGTGCAAACGGTGCTCGGTTCAGCCACAATGCTTAAAGAAACCGGCACGCATCCGGCTCTGCTTAAAAACATAGTCGCCTCGCCCGGCGGCACGACGATTGCAGGACTTGCCGCACTAGAAAAAGGTGCGTTACGGGGGACGATCATTGCTGCGGTAGAGGCAGCTTTCAAAAGAGCACAGGAATTGAGTTGAACGCACCGTGCTTAGGTACATTCAGCCAGAAGAAAGATGAATGGAAGCCCGGCACCCTCAGGTGGCGCGCCATACAAAAACATTTGGGAGGTGATCTACAAAGTATGATGAGCCTCAAACAAAGCCGTAATTGATGTAAAAGAAAGCCATATCAAAGGCTTTCCAGTGGTTGAACAGCTTTTTTGGAAAAACAACAAGTTCTCCGAAATGCCCGCCTTACCCTGAGCCTTAAGCCGGCAATGATTCCCCTCTATCCCCCCGTATGCTTTTTTTCTATGTCATGGTTGTCCTGTGCTAGGGAGTGTCGTCAAAAAGAAGGAAGATAGATCTGAGATAGAGAGCGGCAAGAAAGGAATCAGAGCGTTTAGCATAGCGAGTGGCGATACCTCTCCACTGCTTAAGCCACCGAAATACATGCTCAATACGATGGGGCGCTTCTTATACAGCTCTCTGTCATAAGTCCTTACCGCCTTCCGACTACGCTTGGAAGGAATAACTACCTTAATACCTCCTGCACAGGCTGTGTCTCCTCCCTGGTTCACGTCATACCATCTATCGGCTAACAAGACTTTTACCGATAACCCTGCCATTAAAGGCGGTACATAGGTGCAATCCGCCTCCTGCCCCGCCGAAAGGCGGATACGCACTGATTTTCCCTTCTTATCCTTGATTTCCTCCGATTAAAAAATTAGTTTTCCAGTGTTGCACTATACATGAGCCACGTGGCATACACTTCTCCGATAACTTCAGTGGCTATTATTTTCCAGACACCCCTATCCCGCCAGCGGCAAAAGCGTCGGTGTGTATTTTTCCAAGCACCGTATTCAAGGGGTAAATCTCTGTCTGGAGCGCCGGTTCTGATAATCCACGATACCGCGTTGATAAACCGTCGATTGTCCTTCGCCATCCGACCCCGTTTCCCTACCCCTTTTTCCCCACAGCGTATTACTGATGTCGTGTCTGTGCAGCGCTTTTCCGTTTTCTTTCATTTGTTATCTTACTTTATTTCCTCGCCGCTTGAGGACATTCCTGTAAGCGCGCTGTGCTGATCCAAGCAGCATAAACGGTTTAAGGTACAGGGGCGTACAACTTGCATCGCCGCGGTATCGTGTTTGTACGCTATAAAGCCCGTTGAGGAAGAGCGATCTTGTTTTTTCTATGCAAGACGGTATACCATGAATAAATAAGATAAACGGCTCGTTGAGACGGCTCATCTGAACAAGACGATTGTGTGCTAAAATCAGAAGACTATGATACAGCATTTTAAGGAAGAGACGAGTGATCAGTGATGCAAAAAAAAACCTACCAGCTCAGGCAGCATTGTTCCTGATCCTCTATCAGATCAGGCTTGTTGCAGCCGACCTGTCCGATACGCCGGTCTTTATCGCAACACTTATTGTTGCCTTTGTTACCGCCTGGCTCCTTGCCGCTAAAAATATAAAACCGCTCTTAACCCTGATAATCATGCTTATAAGTCCTTGGGGCGCCCGGCTCCTCATTGCTTCACTACGCATCTTCTCGGTGGATACCACGACAGTACTGAGAGCGGACTCTTTGCTCCTCAATTTCGATCGCAACAACTTTGTCGCGCTTTTTCCTTTTTATTGGGCTGGTCTTGCCAGCTATTTTTCACTGCGCTCGCGTCGGGCGCTGCGCGCGCATATTATTGCGACCGATGTTCTGCTAATCACGCTGTTTTCTATCTTTTCGCCGGCTGATATTGAAGTTTACCGGTGGCCTGTTGTGCCTATCGCGCTGTGCGCCCTTGTCATCTTTTTACAGGTGATAAGTCTGATTATGTCCCTGCCTCAAACCGTCAAGATACGGAAAGCTGAAGGCATGAGCGCCGGTATTACTGTATTCGTTATTATCTGTGTCGGCGCGGCTTTGTTTTTAGGTCATGCTCAAAAACAAGCTTTAAGCGGCGGTGGCGGTGGTGGACTTTTATCACCGAAGTTTTTCCAATTCGACTTTTCAAAAATGCTGGAGCTGGAACATGAAATCTCTCCGAAAGGCAATAATGATCTGGTGCTTATCGTAAAAAAAGAGCCGGATGAACATCTGCTGATTCGCCGCTCCGTCTTATCCGGCTATAGTCAGTCGCAGGGCTTTTTCCGGCATGAAAGTTTTGATGAAAAGAGCCAGATGGATAGGCTGCCGGCGAATAGGACAGACCTCGCCCTTTCTCCGCGTAAAAACTACCAGCCAAACAACCAAGAGTATTTCATCGTGAACTTTGAATCTCAGGCATTCATTGCTATGAACGAGCCGGCTTCTGTAACGCCCTTTGAACAGTGGGATTCCTCATCGTTCCGCAGCGCCTATGCCGTACAGAGTCATACCAGCACTGTTTTGCCTTTTGAATTGTTTGACGCGCTGCCGGCTCAGTGGGACGCGGATTCTTTTGGTTTTTCACCGGAAGAATACGCTTTGTATACGGAATACGGGCGGAACAGCCGGATACAAAACCTTGCGGCAATGCTGACAGACGGGATAGAGGTGTATTGGGCGCAGGTGCAGCTTCTCTACGAATACTTGAAAAACGGTAATTATCGCTACAGTTTCAAACCGGGCATTGCCCCGGACGGCGATCAGCTGAACTATTTTTTGTTTACCGGTAAAAAAGGTTATTGTTCGTATTTTGCCTTTGCCTTCTGTCTTATGCTCAGGTCTTTGGGTATTCCGTCACGGGTTGCCGCCGGCTTTCTCTTGGACCAGGAGACCCAAGCTTTTAATTACTACCCCGTCCGAGCCGGTCAAGCGCATGCGTGGGTTGAAGTATTTTTCCCCGGCTACGGCTGGATAGAGTACGATCCGACTACCGAACAGATGGCAGAAGGCGAAGAATTCGGTATGAGCGCTGTTATGCCGGATCGCTTTGAGAGCTTAATGCAGGAGATTTTAGAAAACCACGATAAGTTGAAAGCAAAAGAGGGATCTGATGATGAAGAAGCAGAGGACAAGACCGAGTCGCTTTTAGCAAGAGCCGCAGAGCTTATTAAAAAGATAGGTCCCTTTATCTGCGCCTTTGTACTGGTGCTTATCGTCATTCTTCTGCGCTCAGGCTACCTGATTGCCGGTGTATTAAGCGTAAACAACCGGCGCAAAGCCGTCTTTCTCTGGCTTCATGCAAAAAGGCGGTTAAGGTTAGCCGGTTACCGCCCCGGCAGACAGACGCCTGAGTCCGAATGGGTAAAAGTAACGGAACAGAAATTCGCCGGCACCCTCGATCTATACCATGATTATGCGGCTGCCCGCTTTGCCCCCGTGTGGACAGCCGAGGATTACCAGCGTATGTGGCAGCATTACCGGGCATTGTCCGCTCAGTATCACAGTGTCGTGCCGCTCTTGCGCCGCATACTGGCGTGGGTAGCGCCGGTTTGTGCGCTCTTGTCCAAAGCGGCGCTGCTTTTTATCGTACTGTTCATAGTAAACGCGGATTCAGGCTTTGCCCAAGAACAGGACAAACCTTTGGCAGACAGCATCTATGACTCCGCCAAAAAACAGCAGGATGCAGAGCTGTGGGAGCGCGCCATTGCAGAGTATAACCGCGGGGCGGCTCTGTATCCTGATGACTCCCGCTTTCCTCTTGCCTTAGGCAATTTATACTATGGGCGCAGTTTATACAGGCTGGCTCTGGAACAGTACCATCGTGTTGAAAGACTGCTTCCTGATAATCCTGACGTGCTTTACCGCCTCTCGCAAACCACCGGTTCTCTCAATCAGTATGAGGCTTCCGCCGGCTACCTCGAACGGCTTCTTGCCGTGCAGCCTGACAATGCCCGCGCTGTCGGCAGTTTAGGCTGGATGTACTACAAACTGCACAGGCTCTCTGAAGGCGAACAGTTGCTGCTTGCGGCTTTAGATCGCTTCGGTCCCAGCGCTGATTTTTCCATGACCCTGGGGACGATTTATTCGGATATGTTCCGGTATGAGGATGCGGCGCGCCGGTATCAAGAATGTATCACTATGGTCGAGGCTTCAGGCGACCGCATTTTTACCGCCATTGCGCACTATAATTTTTCTATCTTTGAGAGCCGGTATTACCACTTTGAGAAAGCGTGGATGCAGACGCAGGCTTCCCTTGCGACACTGAACCGTTCTTCCGGGCGCCTTGCAAAAGGCGAGCTGTACCTACGCACCCTCAACATTCCCGGTGCGCTCGCTGAGTACAACAGCGCCTATGAAATGGATACGTCTCCGCTTTCCAAAGTCAGTCTGGCGCAGACCTACCAGATAGCCGGACGCTTAGAAGAAGCGCGCCTTTTTGCCGAAGAATGTCTGACGAACACCGATACCTCGTGGATGCTCTACTATGGCATTGATCCGGACGGGTATAAGCGCGATTTGCATGAGATTCTGTACAAAACTTACTACGGACTTGCACGGACAGCGCGGTGGGGGATAAAACGGCTGGTCTATCAGATTACCGGCGCCGTCCACCAGCTCCTCTTTCGCATGTATAGCCTGCGCTCTGCCAATGCCTATAAAGATAATGCTAATCCTGACGTGCTGTTGCAGTATGTTGATGCTTTTGAGGCGTATCCACGCCGGGCGCTCTACTACCTCAGCGCGGCGCGGGATTTTGAAGTGCCGCGTATACCGGAGTCAAAGCCTTCATACGATTTTCAAGAGAGCCGGCTCTTGCGCAGGCATCAGAATCTTATGCCCCTTATTGACGCTTTTGATCCGGTTTGGGAGCAGGATATGAAGGCGACGGTCTATACTGAACTTGCGCTGCTGACCGGCGCTGATGCGGCGGCTGAGGATTTGTATCTTTTGAACCGAGGCGCTCTGCGGCAGGCGGGGATAAGCCTGCCTGTGCAGGTGATCGTAACAGGCGGTGCGTCAGGGTTTGCCGTGCAGTTGGGTAAAGCCCTGAGCAAAGAGGGGATAAAGCCGGTACGGGGACAAGAGGCGCGCTTCCAGCTCCTTGTCCGCATAAACAGGCAGAGCGGCGGCGCCGTGCTTCAGTGCGAGCTTAACGACACGGTTCAAGGTATAAACCTTGCGCGCCGTGAGGAGGTCGTGCTTAATTTTTCTCAGGTGGAACTGCGTTTCTTTGCCCAATCTCTTGCCGAAGCCCTCTTCCACACCGGCACGTAAGCGCCAGAGGGCGAGGTCTGACCTACCCTGCCTTCGAGGTCTGACCTATGTCGGTTCAGAGGGCGAGGTCTGACTTAGGGGTGGGATGGTTCACCAGTGTTGGTGAGAAGGACTTTTGGACTGTCTATAACTACATTGATCAAAATCCGGTTGCCGCAGGATTAGTGCAGAAGCCTTTAGAGTTCCCACTAGGTCAGACCTCTGTGCTGCCTCTTCCGCCTCGGCTGAGTAGCATTAGCCAGAATCAGAGGCGTTTTCTGCCTCAAGCGGACTTAATACAACAAGAGTGCCGGTAGTTTGGTGTATACCGTGTATGTCTAAGTACACAGGGCGCAACAGCACGGTACCATGGGAAGAGGTTTCTACCGTGTAGACTTCCCGCGCACTATCGGTAGCAATGCCGGGGCGGAACTCTACGGCTTCCTGCTCGTCAATCATAAAAAATGAATAGAAGCCGCTCGTCTGTGTTGCAGCTTTACGGAGGGTATACGAAGTGTCAAGGGATAAACTGATGTCACCGACGGTGCTTGTGTAGTAGGCGCTCCGGTAAGAGAGAAATGGTTCGCCCTCTTCCGTTATTGTTTGATAGGTTTTGAGCCGCCGGTAAAAGCCATCCCATGAGACGTTCATGCCAATTCTGAGTTTGACATCTTCAAATACCTTAACCTGTATACGCTCAAAAGAATCAATTTCCACATCAATAGAACGAAAGAGCGTTGTTACTGACATATTAGCACTGGTGATGGATAAGCCGTATTGGGTGGCGGTTGAAGTCTGCCATCGAAAGACCTGCTGCACTTCACGATCATAAAAAATGATCTCCCGCTGGTTTTTATTAAAGTAAAGGTACTGATGCTTATCAGATCGCCCGTCATAAGCAACAAAGTACCAAAGACCGTCAATAAATTGTTCCAGTTTGGCGCGCCCTCCCCGCAACAAGTCCCGCAGCCCTTGCTGTTCAATTTGTGTATTCGGTATACGGAGTACTTTACTCTGTTCATACTGATTGCGCTGGGCATTGTAGGTATACGTGATTTCTACTTTATCAAGCATGTTAGGGGATTCGTTATCCGGTCCCCGCGTGATAAGAGCAAAGCTTTGCCCCTTGGTCAGTCCCATCTGGTAAGCCTGCGTGCGTTCTTTTTCTTCTATGGTAATTGTTCCGTTAAGGTGCAGGTCGGCTATGATCTCAAACGTACCGTCTCCTTCGGCGCTGCGGAAAATAGTAAGGCTATGTTCGCCTGAGATGGTCAGACCGGCGACGAGTATGCAGATACTGCGGTCCCCGATTATATCCCGATTATAAAGAGAGATTTCAGGTCCCTGCGCACCGGTTTGTTTATCCCAAAGCCGGCTGTAAGTATGGGAGCTTTCGTCAAAATCAATATAGGTTATATAGACAGAATCGAGCCCCTGTAACTGCCGCGCGGATGCTATATTCCTATAAGCGATTATCTGCTCTTCAGAAGGGTCGGCATCAAAATTACCGGTCAGTATCGCCGTAAGTATCTCATTATCTGCAAGCGGCATTTTTATCTCGGTATCAGGATAGAGGGGCAGGCTATCTTCCGCGGTACGTATGCTCTCTACGCCGGCTGGTAATACCCGCGGCAGCGCCATACGATTTGACTGTTCCTCCTCTAAGGCGCTGTGCTGGTTTAAGGCATGAGAATACTTTCCTAAATACACGATGGCGGCTGCTGTTGCGATAAAAACCAGTAGCGTAGCAATACGTGCAACCATTACCGTCCCGCCATGTACGCTGCTGCTGCTTGCCGCACACGCTGACTTATGTCGGTAGCAATGACCATACTTTGCCAGCCGTGATGATCTTCTGTTTTAGAGAAGCGCAGTGAAGCGGCTTGCGTTCCGGTAAGCGTTGCAGAGAGAGCAGAGATTGAGCCGCTCACCAAAAGCGTATAGGCTATATGGCGAGAATCAATGACTCTCGCTCCGGCAGCTTCCAGAGCCGTATCAAAATTACTTATGGTCCCCGCTGGGTTCAGTGCTTTCAGCGCTGTTTTTGCTCTATTTTTTCCCTTACTATCGAGTATTTCGGAGAAAATAAGGGTTGTCTCTTTTTGTACCAGCCAAATCGTCAGCTTATCATCGTTTTGTACCATGTTGTCAATAATAGTCTCAGATACCCAAGCAACGATTGCATCTTTGGTATGAGAAACCGCTGATGATCCATCAATAATAAGACAAATATCAAGCGCCATGGCTCTGGTATCGCCGGCGTAGAGCGCTGCGGCGCATAAGAATACTACACAGAAAAGTGATTTTTTCATAACCAGTATGGTACTAAAGATACGATAGAAAATGCAAGATCACTGTGTTTTACTATTCGGTTCATCTTGACTCCGAGGTCTGACCTATCCTGCTTCCTGATCTATCCCGCTTTCGAAGTCTGACTTATGTCGGTTAACAGACTGAAATGGCTAGAGGCCGAGGTCTGACTTAGAGTGTGTCGTCAAAAGGAGAGGGAGATAGATCTGAGATAGAGAACAGCAAGCAAGGAATCAGAACGTTAAGCAGAGTGAGTAGTACTGCCTCTGTACTTTCAAAAAGCAGCTTGAGGTCTGTCCTCCATGCAGTATCAGTGACCAGAGAGACTATCTTTGTAATCCCGTGTTCTCGATGGTATGCACCGCTATACTGCCATTGTTCAGGCTTCTGCACAAG
>JAISMB010000026.1 GCA_031276945.1 Spirochaetaceae bacterium
CTAGTCGAAGTTCCGCTAACCCTAGTCGAAGTTCCGCTAACCCTAGTCGAAGTTCCGCTAACCCTAGTCGAAGTTCCGCTAACCCTAGTCGAAGTTCCGCTAACCCTAGTCGAAGTTCCGCTAACCCTAGCCGAAGTTCCGCTAACCCTAGTCATGACGGCGAGGTCTGACCATATCAGTCTGACTGTGCCTGCGCTTCCCATCTCTCAAAAGAAAAGAAGGACTACCTTGAAAGACTCTTCCTTGAAAAAACGTGGTTTAGAAATGTCGTTATCGCATATGAAGACCTCTATGCCTTTGATTATAAGACAAAAACCGTCAAAGTTAAGAAACAGGAGACCCTTTGAAGAACGTGAAATCAAAGCGCTGTCCAGCCAAATGCGCCAATCTGTCATAGAGGAAATCCAAGACAACATAAAAGCCTTTTTCTCTCCCGCTGTAACACAGTAGAGTTAAAGCAGTCCGGCATAACCTACAGGATTATCAGGAACAGGCTGTTTGTGCAGGGGTTTAAGAAGCCGTTCAGGATTGAGGGTTTGGAACAGATACCAGAAGGAACGGAGAGGGCAGACGCAAAACTGGTTCTGCATATCACCGGTTATACGGAGAACAAGAAGCGGGAACAGACCAGTAAAAGTATAGGGCTTGACTTCGGGATAAAGGATAACATCGTAGACAATGAAGGGAATATTTATAACCGGGCATTTCACTAAACGAAGCGGCTCAAGAAAAAGTGTCAAAGAAGATGAACAGGCTCTCTGTTAAAAGTAAGAAACGGACGAAGAACCATGAAAGACGGCGGAAGATAGTAGATAGAGCATACGAAAAGATAGGCAATAAGAAACGGGGTGAAAAGAATAAGTTTGTAGCGAAAATCTGGAAAGAGAACGATGTAATAGCTGTTCAGGATGAGAATATCGCCGGATGGAAATCATCAAAGATGAAAGGTTGGGGAAGAAGAATACAGCATGCTATTATGAGCGGAATAATGAGAGACATACAGAACCTGTCTCAAACGGTCATAGTGGACAGATGGTTCGCCCCAACTAAAGATATATCCTCGGTGTGGGATAAAAAATAAACTCACACTGGAGGAGAGGAGGTATACGTGCGGATACTCTGAAGAGAGAAATAGGAAAGCGGCGCACAGTATACTACAAGAAGGATTAAAGATTCTTGCGGGGCGAGGCTGAAACCACTGAACTGACAGGGCTTGCCCTGTCAGTCTAACTTTGGTCTGTGAAACAAGAAAGCCCACCGCTTGAGCGGTGGGTAGCTCACTTTAGAATCTTGTAAAATACCGGTCGCCCCGGCTCTGTGTACAGTTCAAAAATCGTTTCAGAAGCGCTTTTATACAACGGTTCAATCGGCTTATAAAAAGAATCCGGCATAGCTTTCTTCATACCGGCAATCGGCTCTAAGAATGCGGCTGCACCGGTGCTATGTACCTGCACCATCTCCGGCGCGCACTCGGCTGTCGTGTATGAATACAGCCCTATCACATCAGTATCATAGGTAAAGAGCGATACACAGGCACTCGTTCCCGCCGGCAGTGTAATATAAACACCGGTAGTAATCACTGAGCGTATCCGATTGAGTACATCCTGCGGCAGCTCTCGCAGTGTAGAGTACTGATCGGGTACTGCAAGGGTAAACAACTCACCGCACCCGACAGTATCGCGCAGGAGTATGCTCCCATGAAAACCGCCATGACCGGCATTGATAAAAGACCATGAAGCGTTATTCCTATGCTCAAGGAGCGGGAAAAGGATGGCTGTGCTGGAACGGCGGTGAATCATGCTCTGCCCGGATACGCGGGTAATGTGGTACTCGTCGGCGTGTAAGTGCCTACCCCGGTAGCGTATTGACGTGAGCGCCTCTATGCCCCGCTTTTCAGCGAGTGCGCCTATCATAAATCCTGAACTAACGACGGCTTTACCGCCCTTATTCAAAAAAGCGCTGAGCTTAGGAATAATATCCGGATCATGGAGCGCTTGTACCGTCAGAAACACCGCGTTAGCCTCTGGAAATTCGGGCATAGGTTCAAAGGGAATACCAAGCATGCCCAGATAATCCTCAAGGTGATCCTCTCCTTGCGCATTATAGGGAAGGTAGAGCGGAAATCCGGTCGGCGTGCCGGTCTGTTCCATAATCATTTCAAGCTCTTGCAACTGAAAGCCCAAGGGTGTTACCACTTTATTGTTATACAAGAGGGACCATGAAAAGAGCATAAGCTCAGAGGGCTTAGAGAAAGCGGTCAGATAGGCTTGTTCAAGGTAACAATCAATGGGATAACAATCATAGGCATCAAGCCAGCCGCCGCCGTTGCGATGCGGTGCGACATTTTCCATATAACGCATCAGTGAATAGCTTAAATACCGGGGTAAATGCTGGTCGGTATGCGCCTCATGCCGTGTTTCCGTGCCGGTGTAAATATAATCAAACATATCTTTTTGTGCTTTGAGATGGTAGCCGGTCTCTTGATAGCTCTCAGCCCAGTTCGGATATTTAATTGTAATTTTAACGGACGGATTTATGGCTTTTGCTGGTTTTATAATCAGATTCTGAGAAACCTCCTGCATCTTTTTGAGCCGGAACTCCTCCCATGAGCGCTTGCCTTTTTCCTTCTGGCAATCCTCACAAGTGCATTGGGTAAAAAAGAAATCATCAATAATGAATTCATCAAACTGTGCGGCTGTTTCTTGGACCATTTTTACTAAATGTTCACGCATAACCGGATTGCTATAGCAAAAGGTATTAAAGAGCCGCTGCCGTTTTTTATCACTTTCATCTAAATCGCGGGTAATGGTAGTAATGCCGCCTGCCACTGCAATGCCATATTCAGCAAAAACCTGTTTGCACAAGGCAATTTGGCTGCGCGAGGCAAGCTTATCCCGAAACGCTTCGAGGTACACTTTGTCCACACCGATATACTTCTGAAAAAAACTGATCTGTTCTTTTAGTTCAGCTTTAGTTACTCGTGCCGCCCATTGAGCGGTACAGTATACAACTTTTGTCATAAAGACCTCCATCAATCATCATATCACAAATATAAGGAAAATAAACAGGCGGCGAAACTTGAGCTGCTGATTTTTCTTATGCGGACAGCGGAGGATAGACCTCGCTTTCCATGGGTCTGACCTATAAAATGCGGCAGTCTCAGCCCAGAGATGCAGAGGTCTGACCTATAAAATGCGGCAGTCTCGCCTGAGAGATGCGGGAGTCTCGGCTCAGAGATGCGGGAGTCTCGCCTGAGAGATGCGGGAGTCTCGCCTGAGAGATGCGGCAGTCTCGTCCGAGAGATGCGGCAGTCTCAGCCTAGAGATGCGGCAGTCTCGGCTCAGAGATGCAGAGGTCTGACCTATAAAATGCGGAAAGGGGAAGGGGACAGACTTCTTTTTTTGCGTTTCCCTCTTCCTTTTTTGGGTATTCCGGGGTATAGTGGGGCTATGAAACAGTATAAAGCACTACTCAGTACCTGTCTGCTGCTTTTGTGTGGAAAGAGCGGCGCTCAAAATCTGGGCGTAGAAGCCGAAGCATGGGCGTATCAGTATGCCGCGCTGGGCAGAGCCGCGCCCTTTTCGTGGCAAGACCTCGCCTGCGTGAGCCTCTATGCTTCCGGGGTGAACCTTGACTCGCCTGCCGGAGCGCAGAGCGCGGAGACTTTATTCCGTGCGGTAAACCAATTCCTGTCCCTCACGGATATACCTGCCGATAGCGCCCTGCGCGGCGAGTACCTCCTCTCCTATCTTTATAAAACCATACTGCGTTCGTATAGTGAACGCCAAACAAAGATAGAGACGGCTCTGCGCACCGGCGACTACAACTGCGTCTCCTCCGCGGTGCTTTACAGCATCTTTGCCCATGCCGCAGGTTTGGATGTCCGCGCCGCAATAACGCAGGACCACGCCTTTGTAACGCTGAATGTCGGAACTGCCGAAAATCCAAAACTCATTGATATTGAGACAACGAACAAATACGGTTTTAATCCGGGCAGCAACAAAGAATTCCACGACAGTTTTGGGCGCACCGGCTTTGTCTACACCGCACCGGGGAATTATACGGCTCGTGCCTCGATTTCTTCCTTTGAATTGGTTTCGCTCATTCTGACCAATCGCATGGCTGACCTTGATACCCGTATTTTTGAGACCCTGCCCTTAGCCGCCAATCGGGCGATTCTGCTCTCGCAACGGGACAATCCGGTAAACTCTCCCCTGTTTGTGGATCCTCAGGCTGATTTTTATGAGCGGCTTTTGTACGTGGCACAAATACACGGCGCGGCAGGAAAGCTGGATCAAATGCTTCCTTGGGTTCAGCATGCCTTGCTCCTCGCCCAGCAAATGCGGGGAGAGGCGGCGACCGATACCCAATGGGAAGAGCGTGTGTATATGGCTTTGGATACGCTCTTGAGCGTGCTGCTGAACAACCAGCAGATCGCCCAAGCACGCCAAACCTTGCTGAACAATAGGGAAGCGGTGAACCGCAGCCACTATGCCGCCCTTGACGCAAAGGTGCTTGATGCCGAGCGCTGGCTGGTCGAGCGGGATTTGATCGGGCAGCTCAATGCAGTGCGCACGCAGAGCGATGCTGAGGCGGCGCTTAAAGCGCTCAATGAAGCCGCCCCGTTTTTTGAGGAGCGGCGGATAACCGAGCTGCGCAATATGCTCTTAGTCAACGAAGCTTATCTTGTCATGCAGGAAAAAGGGCTGCGGGAAGCCATTGCCTTTGCCGAATCTGCCCTTGCGCACTACGGGAGAAATCAGATCCTTGAGCAAAATCTTCAGGCATACCGTTCAAATCGGGTGGCGGAACTGCATAACAGGTTCGCCGACTTATGGAATTCGGGCAATCGCAGCGCCGCTTCCGCGTTTATCCAAGAGGCGCTGCGCGAATTCCCCACGAACCGCCAGTTGCAGCAGGATAAACTGATAAGCGATCAGTATCGATAAAGGGGGAGGTTTTATGAAAATACCATTAGGTTCTACCGGAATTTTGGTTAACAGGGATGGTTTTGGCGCTCTGCCTCTTCAGCGGGCAAGCTGGGCAGAGGCGGATCGTATACTCAACAGAGCTTTAGACGGCGGCATAGACTTTATTGATACAGCGCGCGCTTATTCTGACAGCGAAGAGAAGATCGGGAAAGCGCTCGGCTCGCGCCATGCTTCTTTTGTTCTTGCGACTAAAACCGGCGCCTCAACGGTGGAAGGTTTTTGGCGCGATCTTGAGACGAGCTTGCGCCTGTTAAACAGGGATTATATTGACATTTACCAGTTCCACAATCCCGATTATGTTCCTCTTCCCGAGGACGGCACCGGTATGTACGAGGCGATGCTTCAAGCTCGTGCGCAGGGGAAAATACGTTTTATCAGCATCACCAATCACCGGCTGCACCTTGCACGCCAAGCTGTAGAAAGCGGTCGGTACGATACTGTGCAGTTTCCCTTAAACTACCTGTCAAGCGAAGCAGAGATTGCGTTTGCCCGGTTTTGTGCAGAAAAGCAGAGTGCTTTTATTGCTATGAAAGCTCTTTCCGGAGGGCTTATTACCGATATTGGCACTGCCCGCGCCTATCTTGCGCAGATACCAGGCGCCGTACCGATTTGGGGCATACAGCGGGAAAGTGAACTTGATGCTTTGTTCACGGTGCAGAAGGCAGGCGACGCGGTAACAGCAGAGCAAGAGCAGCGGATTGAGCATGACCGTGCCGAGTTAAGCGGAACATTTTGCCGGGGGTGCGGGTATTGCGCTCCTTGTCCTGCGGGCATTGTTATTAATATGTGTGCGCGTATGTCCTTGCTCTTACGCCGGGCGCCGAGCCGTAATTTCCTCGGACAAACGTGGAAAGCCGAGATGGAAAAGATTCCGCAGTGCCGGCATTGTAATGCCTGTATCTCACGCTGTCCTTATAACCTTGATATTCCCTCACTCTTGCAGTCAAATTATCAAGATTATACACAATTCAGCAGCACTTCTCTTCAAGGCTGAGTGTGAGTGTTCACCAAAACTGAGTGCAAGGTCTGACCTATTAAACAGCAGGGTAAGGCGCATACCAGAAACGTTGTAACAAAAGTGAACTTACCCGTATAAGCGGTTAGATAAGCAAGCAGGCTAGACGGATCGTAGGAGATGAGCAATGAAAAGAACGTTTTCTATAATATTGACAGAATATGAGATCTCCTAGTATAGTTCACACTATGCTATGAACGTAAAAACATATTTCTTTTGCAGAGAACAGAGCTTGCAAGAAGAAGGAATACTGGGTTTCAGGCGTTCGTATGCTTTTAATCCGCCGGCACTCATTCGAGCGGATGATTCTTTAGATTATATATAAGACTGTCGATAAGTAGGAAGAGGTAAGAACATGACAATTCATGGAGTAGGTTTCGTTGATCAATATCAACCGATAGGGAAAAAGGGAAAAGCCGGTGCATTTGAACAAGTTACTGGTAACGACTCTATAGCTATATCACCAGAGTCTTTAGAGAAAGCTGAATATTACCGTGTCAGTGAAATTGTAGCCTCTACAGAAGATGTCCGTGCTGATCGCATAGCAGAGCTTAAACAGAAGATCAATGATCCGGATTATCTCAAGGATAAACTTGCCGCTACAGCCGATATTCTTATGAAAGCATTGGGCTATTAACATGAATACCCCAAAATTTGGCAATCCCCTTGAATTTAACTAAAAACAGCCTATCTTAAATGTCGTCCATACTTTATTATTTTGTTACCCTGATCTGAAAGAAGCGGAGGAGCATAAATCTCCTCCGCAATTAGAGCATTATCGCCTAGCTCCCTCTTTTCCAAAGAGGCATACTTAAAAATCCGTACTTTTCTTTAATCCATTTACTGCCGTTCTCTTTGCGTTTATCAATCAGGTGTGTCCACTGACCGGGCGGAAGATAGTATTCCACCGTGTTATCGGCGCTAAAGACCGGTGCTACCAGTATATCCGGTCCTAACATATACTGTTTATCAAGCAGAGGGCAAAGTGGATCGTCAGGAAATTCAAGCAGCATAGCACGGAGCAAAGGAATTCCTTTTTCGTGCGCTTCTTGCTGGGTCTCAAGCAAATACGGCAGCAAGCTCTTTTTCAGCTCAACAAAGAATTTACAGACTGAAACCGATTCTTCATCAATATTCCAAGGAACACGGTAAGAATTACTGCCATGGAGCCTGCTATGCGAAGATAATAAGCCAAATGCTAACCACCGCTTAAACAATGCTGCATCCGGTGTGCCTTCAAAGCCTCCAATATCATGGCTCCAAAAACTAAAACCGGAAAGGCACAGTGAAAGACCGCCGCGTAAGGTTTCTGCCATAGCTTCAAAAGTTGATTCGCAATCTCCGCCCCAGTGGACTGGAAATTTTTGTGAACCGACTGTAGCTGAACGGGCAAAGAGGCAAGCTTGCCCCTTTCCTTTTTTACGTTCAAGGAATTCAAAGACCGTTTTGTTATACAAGTAGGTATAATAATTGTGCATCAGAACCGGATCCTGAGCGTTGTAGTAAACCGCATCTCCGGGGATGCGCTCGCCAAAGTCTGTTTTGATAAAATCAACTCCTTGGTCAAGAATTACCCCTAATTTTTCTGTATACCATTGGGCAGCAGCCGGGTTAGTAAAGTCGACCAGTGCCATACCGGATTGCCACATATCTGTTTGATAAACCGAACCGTCTTTTTTCTTGAGAAAATAGTTTTTATGCCAGCCTTCTTCAAAGAGCCGTGAACGCTGAGCTATATATGAGTTAATCCAGACAGAAACTTTTACGCCTTTTGCCTTTATGCGCCGTATGAGAGCAGCCGGATCAGGAAACGTTGCATCATCCCAGCAAAAATCAGTCCAATGAAATTCTTTCATCCAGAAACAGTCAAAATGGAAGACATCAAGCGGAATACCGCGCTCTGCCATACCGTCAATAAAGCTCATTACGGTTTTTTCATCATAGGGCGTGGTGAAACTCGTGGATAGCCATAATCCAAAGGTAGCTGCATCAAGCAACGGAGGACGTCCGGTTAAGGCTGTATACCGTTCTAAAACCTGTTTCGGCGATGGTCCGTATATAAAGTAATATTCAAGCGATTCTCCTCCCACACTGAACTGTACGCGGGAAGTTTTTTCACTTGCCACCTCAAACTGAACATTACCGGTCGTATTAACCAAGATACCGTAGCCTTTATTAGTCATATAGAACGGTATATTTTTGTAACTTTGGTCGCTGGCAGTGCCGCCATCGGCATTCCATATATCAATACTCTGTCCATTTTTTATAAAAGGACCAAAACGCTCTCCCAAGCCGTACACATACTCACCAACACCGAGCGCAAGCTCTTCTTTTATGAAGGTGCCGGGAGGCGGTCTTGTATCTCCGGCGGGAAATGCCGTTATCGGATCTTCAGGGAAGCTATCAGTGCGGCGGCTTATCATATATGCCGTTGACCTTGTACCGCAGGCGCTGATTATTTTTTCACCGGCTTGGAAACGAGGGTTCCAGCTCGTGTTAAGGGGAATATGCACTGACAAATCACCGGCATTAAAGACCGCTTTATCGGCATTGATGGCTGTCTCTCCCTTGAAAGCTTCATCCTTCTGCAATTCAAAGTGCGGAGCATTATCAACCTGCCCCTTAAAATGCGTAATACGCACACAGATGATATTTTTTAAGGGACTTGTATAGCGAATGGTAAGTTCAGTCGTATTAAGCGTATCCCCCCGCGTGCGTATGGGCTTGTCGGGAGCGTACACCATGAGTCCATCGCCCTCTCTGTGCGCTTCCGCCGCGGTTGCGGCGAAATGAGGTTCTACCCCTTCTTTTACAAGCCAATACCCGTTAGTAAATTTCATAACAACTCCTTGGGGACAGACTTTTCTTCCCCTTATTTTCATAAAGCATATAAACGATGCGGCGCCTGTATTTTAACTTTGACAGCGCTATTAGGTACTTCTTAAAGCTGTTGCTGCATCGACGACATTCTTGAGGAGCATCGCTATGGTCAAAGGACCTACCCCGCCCGGGACCGGTGTAATATACGAAGCTTTTGCTGCCACAGGCACATAATCAACATCACCGCAGAGCCTGTAACCGTTTTTAGCCTGCGTGTCAGCTACCCGATTCATACCGACATCTATCACGACAGCGCCGGCACGCACCATGTCGGCGGTAATAAAACGCGGCTTTCCCATGGCGGCGATCACAATATCCGCGTTTCGGGTATGAGCGGCAAGGTTCTTAGTGCCGGTATGACAGAGGGTTACCGTGGCGTTTAAGCTGCGGCGCGACAGGAGGTTTGCTAAAGGTTTCCCCACGAGATTAGAACGCCCGACAATGACAACCTCGGCGCCGTCGAGGGGAATGTGCGACTCCTGCAATAATACTACAATGCCTTGGGGAGTACAGGGAATGAAACCGGCGCGCTCTAGGATCACATTGCCCACCGACAGAGGGTGAAACCCGTCAACATCTTTTGCCGGATCAAGAGCGCAAAGCACCCGTTCTGTATTTATATGCGCCGGTAGGGGCAGTTGTACTAATATGCCGTGCACAGACGGATCCGTGTTAAAGTCGGCAATGAGCTGTAGGAGCTGGGCTTCGGAGGTATCTGCCGGCAGCCGCTTCTCCCGACTTTTCATGCCGGTCTGCGCAAGAGCTTTTTCCTTGCCGGCAATATAAGAGAGGCTTGCCGGATCTTCCCCCAGTAAAATTACCGCTAAGGTCGGCACGATTCCTTCTTTTTTAAGCTCTGCAACTTTTGCTGCGAGTGCGTTCCGTATATGTTGGGCGATTATTTTTCCGTTAATGATTGTCGCCATAGATTAGTCCTTCCAAGGGAAAATAAAATTTTTTAACGAACGGGTTCCGGTTCTTTCTCGTTCATCAATTAACAGGGTGTCCCAAGGAATCTTTTTCCGGGGGGCACCGGGATTCTCTTCAAGAAAATCGTATTTAAGCAGGCGGAGCCGGAATGCTTCATCTAAAAACAGTAAAAGCCCTGCCGGTCCCGGCACAAGAAAAGCGAGAAAGAAAGAAATTAACAGACAGAGAGCATTGTAACCGAAGATAAAGATGCAAAAAAGCGAATTGTCAAAAAAGACAATGAAACATTTTTTCAAGCTTTTTAAGATACTGTTATTAAGCCTGAAATGGATGGCAAAAAAGAATTGCAATGAAAAAAACCCTATCGCCATAGTCCAGAAAATGACGGCTGCAAAAAAGATACCGACAAGAGAATTCATTGAAAAAAGATAGAACGGTATGGCAATATCAATCAAAAGCCATGCTATAAATACGAAACAAGCGAACACCAAACCGGCGGGCAAAGCATGCTTTATATTACCGAAAAATTCCCTGAACCCCAGAAAGCTTGAGTCTGATATTGATTTCAGTGAAAGAGCGACTGTTGACAGGTACACACAGCACAAGGCAATACCGACAAACAACATACCATAGCCTAGAACCGGCACCTTCTCAAGGAGAGGAGGAATAAAAATAGGAGCCATGGCGCAGATAATAAAGCCAAGGTTTAGGAGAACTATTTTAAGCAGATTATCCCAGGAGTCGTAAAATGTTTTTTTTATTAAAAATCCAATCATAAACAGTAGTATAACAGCAGCGATAAGAATGTGCAAGGAGAAAGTACGAGGGCAGAGCGCCGGTTCCAAGCGGTGAAAGCCGCCGCTCAAAGCGCCTAAGAATGAATATTTTGAGAAAAATAAGAGAAACAGCTTGACAAGCGTTCCGCAATGCCTCTATTCTTCTTTGTAAATGTGATAAATCGTGCATCACAAAACCGTACAGGGAGCGTTGGATTACTAAAATGACAAGAACAGCTGGACTGTTATATACCTTCAATTTTTCATGCGCCTCTTTACGGTTTGTTTTACCGGGAGAGGAGGCAAGAGCGCCGCTATCCCATAAGTATCTTGGGGGGGGGCGGGGGGGGGGGGGGGGGGGGGGGGGGGGGGGGGGGGGGGGG
>JAISMB010000079.1 GCA_031276945.1 Spirochaetaceae bacterium
GCGAGGTCTGACTTAAGGGGCGAGGTCTGACTTAGGGGCGAGGTCTGACTTAAGGGGCGAGGTCTGACTTAGGGGGGCGAGGTCTGACTTAGAGGGGCGAGGTCTGACTTAAGGGGCGAGGTCTGACTTAGGGGCGAGGTCTGACTTAGGGGCGAGGTCTGACTTAGGGGCGAGGTCTGACTTAGAGGGGCGAGGTCTGACTTAGAGTTGATATATTTTAGAGAGAGGGGACCCAAAACCGGCTCTTCTTGGCGGAACGCAGCGGTTTTGGGTCTATTAAATGCAGGTATAGTGTATAAGCGGATTACCGTTTATTTCAATGCGTTTAGTCCTCTCAAGAGGAGAACAGCATGAAAAATACAAGCTGTTTTTATTGGCTCGGTTCAACAGGCTGAAATGGCTCGGTTCAGCGGACTGAAATGGCTCGGTTCAGCAGGCTGAAACGGCTCGGTTCAGCAGACTGAAATGGCTCGGTTCAGCAGACTGAAATGGCTCGGTTCAACAGACTGAAATGGCTCGGTTCAGCAGACTGAAATGGCTCGGTTCAGCGGGCGAGGTCTGACCTATGTCGGGAGGACTCTGATCCAGTGAGGCATTGAAGGCGTGACCTATGTCGGGAGGGATCTAATCCAGTGAGGCATTGAAGGCGCACAGGCGTAGCGCGGAATACGCCGTAAGAGTGGGAACTTGCCCGTACGGGCGGTTGATATATTTTAGAGAGGGGACCCAAAACCGGCTCTTCTTGGCGGAACGCAGCGGTTTTGGGTCTATTAAATGCAGGTAGTGTATAAGCGGGCTACCGTTTATTTCAATGCGTTTAGTCCTCTCAAGAGGAGAACAGCATGAAAAAATACAAGCTGTTTTTATCGGGAATACTATGGTGCATAGTATTCGGAATGATGGTGCTGGGTTGCCCCAATGATCCTAAAGAGGAAAAGGATACATGGTCAGCGGTAACCAGCTTGGAACAGTTGAATGGGAGCTGGAAAGGGTCGTATAGCGAAACCCGACCCCTGAGCGAGTATCTTGAATTGTCTGAGGACGAAGCAGCCTTATACGGAGACATGAAAGTAACTGAAAGCATGGAAATGACACTAACCATTAACGCCGGCGCTGAAACTTATGCGGTATCGTCTCAGGAAACGTTCGCCTTTTCCGGTGGGAATATTAACACAGCGTGGGTAACGCTTAAAGCAATGTTTGAACAACTAGAGGGGATAACCTTTAATGACAGTAAACATTCTGCAACCATGACTATAAATACTCCCGCACTACCACTCGAGGATGAGCAGATAACGGGTATGTTGAATAGCGGTCTTCAAATAAACCAAAACGGAAAGAAGATAAAGGGTCCACTTAATTCTGAGGAAGAAGATTCACCTGAAATCATAATGACAAAACAATAAAAGCGCGTTTCGTTAAACGGGCAGAGGGCTGGTATTAAAAGCAGCCCTCTGTTTTTTTAGATGGATTCTTCGATATTCCCGACTATATACCAGCGCTCATCGCGCTTTTCAAAGGATTTGAGGAGAAGGTGCAGTTGCCGCTCCCGCGTATTCTCAGCCCGCCGACAATACGCGATTTATCACGAATGCCAATTGCCGCAGTTCTATGCGCATCTTAAACACAAGAACCAAATCCTTGACTAATTCACGAAAATCAATCCGTTTATCTGAGGTAAAGAAAAAGAAGGTTTAGATTCTTCCACTGGTAAAAGCGAGGTCTGTCCGTTATGACTGATAATAAAAGAAGGCTTTCAAGGAGCTTCGGCAGGGATCACAGTCCTTCTACAATCCATTGGATAAGCGCTTCCATACGATTTTCTATTGCTGGTGCTATATCCATAAGAGAGACAAAAAAATCAGGCACTGCAACGCCGGCTATGCTGTAGGCAAGAATACCTTCATCTATGAGTTCAAGGTAGACCTGCGCCCTAAAGTCGCCTTCCCGCATCACCGGCACAAAATAATAGAAGAGCGGCTTGTAATTGGTGAGGGTGTAGACCAGAGATTCGGCATTTCTTACCATGACAACCCGGTAATACGAATAGCCAAAAATCGGATCTTTGAGCCGTAAGTAGAAGGTGTCTTGCAACGGGATCTCAGAAGCCGGCGCAGGATCAGGAAGAGGGAGTAGACTTGTCGCAGTGATGCGGCTTATCTCATCAAAAAGGTAAAAATACTTCCCGCTCTGCGCCGGTTTTTGATAGACGCGTCCGTTTAAGCCGCTGATATTGCCCAGCGCATTATAAAGGTGCGTAAAGTCTGTCTGTTCTTGAATGACGGCGACGACTTCAGCCATAAGCTTAAAATTATGGCTTAAAATCGGCGTGGCTATGGCGGTATCTAAGAGAGATTGCGATAGTATAGGCAGGCTGGAAGGGGTACAGGCTTGAACAAATCCATGAGGAGAAAAGATAGCAGCTTTTGTTATGGTATCAAGATGCGGGAAAATGCTGTTAAAGGCGCGCACCTGTCCGTAAACAGCTAATGACCAGAGGGTAACGGCGCATACAAGCATAAGTAGTTTTTTCATAACAGAATTCCTCCACAAGAGTTTCAAAGTCAGGGGTATAGGTTAGGTTGAGCTATGCAGTTTTTGGCTATATAAAAATCTTAAAATGAATTTGGACGATGTTGGATTTGAACCAACGACTTCTACCGTGTGAAGGTAGCACTCTCCCACTGAGTTAATCGTCCAAGAAATTATAGCTACGGTAGCGGTAAACAGCATTTTTGTCAAGTGCAGTAGCGAAAGATTAGCGCACGCGGTAGGCAAATACTTTAACCGGCTTTGTCTCTAGCAGGGAAACCCAAAACAGAGAAAACGTCTCTGCGAAGATTCAGAGAGACGAGGCGGGGTATACAGCAAAAGCTTTTCTCTCTCAATAAGAGAGGGCTATATCCTGCGCTTATTTTTCATTATCAAGCGGTATTATCAGCGAATTGGGTTTTGTATGCGGACCGGTATCAAGCGCACGGATTAAGGTTACTACTGCAATAGAAGCTATGAGTATCAGTACGAGCTTACGCATTAAATTCTCCCCGAAATTGTAACGTATGCTCTCTAGTTCACTACTATTTATTAAGATAGTCAAGGGGATCAACTTCACTGCCGTTTTTGTAAAGCGCAAAGTGCAGGTGCGATCCGGTGCTGTAGCCGGTATTACCGACCTCACCAATTTTTTGTCCTTGGCTCACAGTCGCCCCCACCCGTACCGAAATCGTACTCAGATGCGCATACAGCGTTTGGTAGGTTGCATTATGGCTTATAATCACAAATTTGCCAAATGATGGGTTGCTATCGACTATCATTATTTTACCGTCCCTCGCGGCTTTCACCGGAGTTCCTGTTGGCGCTGCTAAATCAATAGCTTTATGGTAATTTCTGCGGGTTGGTTTGAGAGGATCGACTCGCCATCCAAAGGGGGAAGTAAGGCGTCCATTGATTGGATATATAAAATTCTCCCCTAAAACAAGCTTGAGATCCTCTGGTGGCATACGCGCACCAGGAATAAACAAAACATCGCCGGCTTTCAACGCCGGCATCTGTATATTGTTGACCTCTATGATAACTTCCATAGGAACGTGCAGTGCTTCGGCAATGGCAGAGAGGCTATCGCCGGCTTTAATCGTGTATGGTATGCCGTCTATGTTGGGGATACGGATGCTGTCGCCGCTTTTGAGTCTGCGGGCATTAGCAATAGCGTTTGAAGCAATAATTGCATCTATAGAAACCCCGTGGGCTTGCGCTATTGATGAGACTGAATCGCCTTGCTTAACCGTGTACGATAACCACGAAAAAGCGCTTTCTTCTTCTAAGGTGTCAAGCCGTGAAATCAAATCTAAAGAAGCGGTTCCTGAAAGTCCGGCGTAAGAAGATAACAAGCTTGCGATTCCGCTATCTTTTCCCGGATCAATAAAAATATCCGGCTCTTCTACATCATTTAAGGAAACAGTCGTTAGACCGGAAGCAATTATTATTCCGAGAGCGGCAAGAAGGGGTATACAAGCAATAACCAAAAGCACTTTGGCATTGTTCTTTTTTCCCTGATAGTCAGGATAAGACCAGCGCGATTTTGGCTTCTGATCAATCTGATCAATAACCGTGCCGCCTTTTTTAACCAAGAAAGGATAGGGCGCTTTCCGGTTTTGTATTTCCGGCAAGGTATTAAGCCGTCTAACCATTGCACCGGTCGAATGCGGTGCGGTTATCGGCGCTACCGGCACTGTTTTTCGCTGATACTCTTTTTGTCGTAGAGGTAATTCATTCACGTTTTTATTATCGACAATGCAAAAGAAAGTAGATATAGATATAAAAAAGAATCGGTTTGAGCAGAGGTTTGTGTGGGCGCTGTTCTTTAAGCCATTGATTGCTTAGCTTTCTAGCTTAGTTTTCTATTAGTAATCTTTCAATATTATTCCGGTTATCAAGCAAAGAACCTAATGAAAGGTTCTGATGAAGACGAGCGATAATTTGGGCAAACAAGCCGGTAATATTAACATTGATGTACCAGTCACGTTTAATTACTTCTTCATGGTAGATGGCATTAGTACCGATGATCCGATAAAATAAGCCCTTGCGGTAAGCCTCATCAAAATAAGTTACAGCATCGCCTGAAAATAAGGGTAAACTGATGGCTGCTATAACCTTGCCGGCGCCTTTTTCTTTTAAGGAAGCCATTGCTTTAAGCAAAGTCCCCCCGGTTCCCAGCATATCATCTGCCATAAATACGGTTTTCCTCTCGACATTACCGAGCAGTTTCATGTCAGCAATGTTATTTTCTACCGCATCTTTTGAAACCTGAGAATAATCACGTTCTTTATAGAGCAAAGCAAGTGGTTTTTTTAAAGTCGTCGCATAGAATTTATTACGATCCACCGCGCCGGTATCAGGCGATACGACTACAAGGTTCTCAAGGATGCCCGGCAGTTTTATCAACTGCCGGATTATCTGATAGCTTGCATGAAGATTTTCGAGTAACAAGGTGTTGAATGAATTGGCGATCTCCCGTGAATGAAGATCGAGGGTAATAATACGGTCTACCCCCAGAAATTCCAGTATTTTACCGACCCGACTCGCCGTTAATCCTTCCCGTCCTTTTTTTTTATGCTGCCTTGAATAGGGATAAATGGGCAGCACCACGGTTATTTGTTTTGCGCCGGCTTGTTTGGCTGCATCAACGGTTACAAAAACGGTCATCAGATGATCATTGACCGATAAGATGTATTGAGTATTCGCTCCATTAAAATTGACCGGATAATGATTTTCTATATCCTGAACAATATACACATCTTGTCCGCGAATAGAGTCCTGTATTTCCGCTTTTATTTCACCATTGGCAAAATAAAAAAAATGTACCGGCACCTTGAGACTGGACTGGCAATATTTTCCACTTTGATCGGTAATACGCGCAGTTGAATCAGTGATTTCATTAATAAAATGTATATTATCCCGTACCAAATCCGACGACATCGTAAAACGGCGTGACATATCAGCGACACTGCGCTCAAAATTGCGCGCATAGCCTTTAACAAGATGTTTGATAAGTTTGTCAGCAAAATTTTCTCCGCCCGGACAGGCAATAATAGCAAGGTTAGCAGGATTGGAATAAGTCATAACTACTCCAAGCTAACACAACAAAAAATAATATGCAAGCTATGAACTGAGAAGAAAGAATGTTTGTGCTGTTTTCTTCTCTATCTATGTTTTAGGACGTGTCTTAAAAAGGCGAGGAAGATAGATCTGAGATAGAGAGCAGTGAGAAAGGAATCGGAACGTTGAGCATACCGAGTAGCACTACCTCTGCACTGTTTGAGCAACCGAAACACATTCTCAATAAGATGGCGCTCCTTATACAGTTCTGTATCATAAGTCCGCGCCTCTGTCCGACTACGCTTGGAAGGAATGACTACCTTAATGTCTCTTGAACGGGTGGTGTCTCCTCCCTGGTTCACGCTATACTCTCTATCGGCAATCAAGACCCTTGTCGGCAAACCCTCAGTTAAGCGTAACGCCTAGGTGCAATCCGCCTCCTGCCCCGCTGAAACTATGATACGTACTGGCTTTCCCCTCTTAATCTATAGTAAGGTGGGCTTTGGTATTGAGCCCCCTTTTGTACGCTCTATTCCTCGATAACTTCAGCGGCTATGCTTTTCCAGACATCCCTATCCCGCCAGCGGCAAAATCTTCGGTGGGTGTTTTTCCAGTCGCCGTATTCAGGTGGTAAATCTCTCCAAGGAATGCCGATTCTGATAATCCAGGATACTGCGTTGATAAACGTCTTTAGTCTTGAGGTCTGACCTTCATAAAAGCAGCTTGAGGTCTATCCTCCAAGCTGTCTCAGTTACCAGCGAGACAATGCTGACAATACTGTGTTCCCGATGGTATGCACCATTGTACTGCCAGTCTTCAGGCTTCTGTACTAGTCCTGTTGTGACAGGGTTTTGGTTTATGTACTCAAACACAGTCCAAAAGTCTTTTTCATCTTTTATTTCACGTGAGAAAAACCGATCTCCCCAGAAATGACCGGTCTTATGGTGCTTCTTATTCCACCTGATGGCAAAAACCATCTTGATCCACTTGAGTATTTCAGAGAGACTCTGCCCTTTTTCAGGTGTGACGAGAAAATGGAAATGATTACCCATGATACAGAAGTTCCATAACTTAAATTTGAAGCCTTTCTTGGTTTTTGCCAGTTCAATCACAGTGAGAAAGAGTTTTTTCATCTCATCCGGCTCTAATTCAAAAGCGTCTCTGTTTACTTTTGAATTAACATGATAAGTCAGACCTTGGTCTGTAAGCCCACAGGGCAAATTATGACTAGACATACTAGCTATATATGGAGCTAACTCTGCGTTTTACTTTAATTAGAGCAAAATATTTTTTATTTATTTTTGACGGCAAGGTCTGTCCTATCTTGTTTGACGACACTCCCTAAGACAAAACATGATAGGTCAGACCTCAGTCTATGCGCCCTCGGAACAAATTATGTGACCTATATATTGGGTAAAACCCTGCATTTTGCTTTAGTTTTGGCAGTATTGGACTTCTGAGCTAGGACTTTGGAGTTTTGAGCCTAAGTAACTACACGGGCAGGAAGTTGGCACCTATCCTGCTTTTGAGGTCTGTCCGTGAAGGCTGGAGGGCGGGCAGACCTCGGTATAAATTTTTGTTGACAGATCATTCATCCATCTTGTTTAATGAAAGGAGGTAAATTTATTTTTCGGAGGGTTTTCTTATGAGAAAGTCAATTATTTTAATGGTTACCTTGTGCAGCATCTGCGGTTCTTTTGTATGGGCAAAAGGAGACCAGCAGGCTGCAAGTGATGCGGGGACACTCAATGTTTATGTTCACATGACACAGCTTATTCTGGGCGACGAGCTTAAAGATGCAAGCGGCAACACCTATCGTGATCCCAATACCGCGTGGCTCAAGTTTGCTGCCGAGCGTTTTACCGCTCAAACCGGCATTAAAGTAAATTTTGTCGGGTACAGCTCAGACGGCGCTGTCGTTAAATCCCTTCTGCAAGTAGGCGATAAAGGGCTTGATATATTCAGTACCGGTTTTACCTTTACGAATGAAGAGTACGCCAAGTACACAGCGCCGGTCATCAGCGTTACCGAGGCTAAAGCAAAGTACGATGCAGAGCTAGTAAGCGCTATGCAGACTGTGAACGGCAATGTCCATGATTTGCAGATAGCAAAAGGATACGGGGAGGCAATAACGTACAATGAAAACGTCATTAAAAAAGCCGGCTATAACGAAATCCCCGGCACGCTTGAGGAGTTTAATAAACTCTTGGCAGCGATCAAAGCAAGCGGTGTAACGCCTATTGCCCTGCACAGAATTGAGAACTGGCCCCTGAGTACGCTCAATCCTTTTTCCAATTATGTGGCAGGCGAGCCGGATGCCTTTGCTAAAATGCTCAGAGAGGCAAAACCGTTCAGCGATACAGCTCCTGTCGGAAAAACGCTCAAAATGTACACAACATGGAAATCCTTGGGTTATTTTGAACAGGAAATATACCCTGACTTCGGTGTCGCAATGGATTCTGTCTCCTATGGTAAGGCGGGTATGATGCTTTTCGGTTCATGGGTGCTTCCTCAGGTCATAAGCCGTGTGCCGACCGGCACCAGCACGGATCTGATAAAATTTGATGCCGCTCCTGATTTTGGCAAAGGACGGTGGATATTGGTTATTCCCAATCTCGGCTGGGCTATTAACAAAGCCTCGGTAAAGCAAGATCAAGCCCGACAGTTTATTGAATTTCTGGCTAAAGATACTGAATTTATTGTAAAAGCCGGTTCAATTCCTACTCATAAAGACGCACCGGTCGGCGCTCCTAAAGATTTTGCGCTTATCGATTCACGGGTGCGCTCCGGTCAAGTTAAACAAATGGTCTCTCCCCCACTGACACAAAACAACATTGATAATGATGAAGTGCTTAAAGACGCCAACTTGCTTGCTGATTATAAATGGGCAGGACTTCCTTTTGACGCGCTTGATATTACGCGTCCCAACGATTGGACTGCTTACAATGCACAGATCGAACGGCAGAATGCTGATTATGAGCGGTACCGCAAACAATACGGGTTTTCATATAAATAATAAAAGCGCTCAAGCTTCTTGAAGGTGCGGAGAAATCATTCCTTTCCCCTTTGATACCAGACGGTTTTGAGAAGCGGCGAGCAGTATTCACGTGCTAGAGGAGAAGGCTCTGCCTCTGTCAGAGGCAGGCTTTTTTATTGTGAAGCCTCTCGCAGTATTAACAAGCAAAAAGGCGGCATCTATGAACTTAACCAATCAAAAACGGATGATTATTGTAACCTTTTTGGTTATTCCTCTCGTTTTTTTAGTAATATTCAGTTACATTCCTATTATATTTAATATCTTTTTAAGCTTTACCAATTGGGATGGCATCCGGAGTATACGGCTTGTTGGATTGAGTAACTATAGCCGGATATTTACCGATCCGCAGTACCTTATCCTCTTCCGTAACTGTCTGTGGTACCTTATTGTTGCCATTCCCCAACTGCTTATTGCATTCTTTCTTGCCATTTTTGTAAACGGAAAATTCCGCGGTCTCAACTTTTTTAAGGGTGTGTTGATTTTTCCGTATTTATTGAACGGCATCATTGTTTCTGCCATCTTCATTCTGTTCTTTAATAACAATGGTACGCTCAATACTATACTGCGGACGATTGGTGCAGAAAAGCTTACCCGAAATTGGCTGCAAGATTTGCGGATTGTTAATCCAGCCGTTGCTTCAATTAGCATTTGGCGTTATTACGGTATGAATTTTATTATGTTCTTCGGCGCCCTGCAATCTATTCCACTTGAGCTTTATGAATCAGCTTCCATTGACGGCTGCAATAAACTGCATGAAATTCTTTATATATCAATTCCCTTTATTCGTAGTGTACTGTTTATTAACATATTGCTCAGTGTTTCCGGTTCCATACAAGTTTTTGAAATCCCCTATGTTATGCTTAACGGTTCAAACGGAACTTCAACACCGGTTATTCAGATACAGCAAAGTATGACAGATAATCGCATTGGCTTTGCCGCAGCTATGTCGGTAGTCGTGTTCTTTGTCGTCTTACTATCAGTCGGTTTACAAAAATTACTGACGAACAATAAGGACTAAATTATGATAGCAGAATCTCGATTGTACAAAGTCTTACGGTATATCGTTCTCATTATGGCGCTTATTTTTGTCGTTATCCCGCTTATTCCCCTTATCTTTTTGGCGTTTAAGACCGGTAACGAATTTCGCAGTACGTCTTATTTTCAACCACCCAATAATTGGTTCAACCTGTACAATTTTGCTTACGCTTTAGGGGTAGGCAAACTTTTTGAAGCGCTGTGGACAACACTGCTTATACTTGTTGTTTCACTGTTTTTTAGCATTAACTTTGCTTGCATGGTTTCTTTTGTTACCGAGCGTTTTGCCTTTAAGGGGCGCAAGCTGGTTATGCTTTTATATGCCATGACCATGTTTATTCCGGTCGTAACAACGCAGGTTGTCGTATTCCGTATTATTTGGACCTTAGGATTAGTCAATAAGATCGGCTCCCTTATGCTCCTGTATTCGGGAACCAGCATTGTCGATATTTACATTGTGCATAACTTGCTCAAAACAATACCTAAGGATTTAGATGAAGCAGGGCTTTTAGATGGCTGCAACTATTTTCGTGTCTACTTCAGTATCATACTGCCGCTGCTTAAACCGGCTATTGTTACTATGGCGGTTATTAAAGGTATAGGCTTGTACAATGATTTTTATGTACCAAACCTTTACCTCATCCGAGGATCACAGACCTTAACCTTAGCTCTTTACCGGTTTTTCGCGGGGCTTTCTACCCCCTTTGAAGTGGTTAGTGCAGCCGTTCTTATGGCAACTATTCCGGTTATTATCCTTTTTCTGTTCGCCCAGCGTTATATTTATAACGGTATCGCCGGTGCGGTTAAATCATAAAGTCTTTTAAGGAGCCGCCTGTAGGTTGACAAGAAACGCCTCAAAGCCAGCCGCTTTAAGCGCTGTTATTGTTTTGTTGGCATCAAGACCCGGCGGCACACCCACTGCCCAGTACTCTTTTTTATTGATAGTCCGCTGTATAACCGTAGCTGCTGCAAAGCCCGCTTCTGAGAGCCTGAGTACCATAAGCCGGGCATTGTTCTCATGTTCAAATAGACCGACTTGTAGTATACCAGGCTTTTCTACACTCTCAGCCACGGTAACACCTTCCCAGCCGGGATAAAAAAACCATAAAGCCGTATAGGCCGGCTGCACTTGCTTTCCTTTGAGTATCCGTGCTTCGGGACTGCGTGGATATTCTTCAAGCAGTTTCGTAAAGTAGCCGGTTATGCCGGATAGTTTACCCAGAAGGTAATACAGTGCCGGACGGTATGCTACGCACTGTGGATCACTTAGAAGCAACTCAAAACTTTTAGTATTCTTATACTGCGCTGTTTCACTATAAGCTTTTAAGTATCGTACTCGACCCTGTACAAGCGCCCCAGTGCCGGTTATTGATTGCAGCGCCGATAGCGCCTTATTCATATCTCCGAGAGCAATAAAACAAGTGGCAGCCTTAAAGACTGGCTCAGTACCGGCAGCCGGATCCAAAGAAGCAGCATTCAGCCAAACCTGAGCGGCTCTTTCCCATTCACCGGCAAGCTGCAATAACTGTCCGAGTTCTACAAAAGTCTTATATTTGTCAGCGCCGGCATTGGATTGTGCTTGTTTTTCAAGCCGCTGAATCTCTGCATGTAAACTTAATGCCTCAGTCGCACCATTAAATGTTGTACCTAAAAGCACGATGAGAAAGAAAAGACGTGTTTTCATAGCACGGTTTACCTCTTTAGCCGGTTAAGCGTAACCCTCTGAAGGTATTGCCCTGCAAAGACAGCAACTGTACCACGGCAAATGAACCTATCAAAGAAGCGGGACCGGCAGTAACGACCATTTCATCTTGAGCAGTACGGCACAAAAGTTCATCCGGATTCTTGGGAGAAGACCGCTCAACCAGTACTGGAGCGCTCTCGCCTATCCGGTTGCGTAAATATTCCTGTGTGTGCTGTTTTTGCAGGGCAATGATCCGTGCAAGCCGCTCACGCTTGAGCAGATCAGGCACGTGGTCGGGAAATTGATCGGCTGCTGTTCCGACGCGCCGGTTGTAATGATACATAAAGGCATAAATAAACCGGACTTGTTCCATCAAATCAACGGTCAGTGCAAGATCGTCTTCAGTTTCACCGGGGAACCCTATCAATATATCAGTGGAAAGTGTTATATCCGGCATATACTCACGGATTTTTTTGACCAGTTCAAGGTACTGTTCACGGGTATACAGGCGATTCATTGCGGCAAGGATTCGGTTTGAACCATGTTGTACGCAGAGGTGCAGGTGCCGGCAGAGAACCGGATGAGCCGCCATAACCTCAAGGGTCTGGAGAGAGAAATCCTTGGGATTAGCCGATAAAAACCGTACCCAGCGTATCGGCGTCTGTTCAATCTCGGTTACGATTAAGCGCAAGAGCCGCGCAAAAGAAAAGCTTTCTGAGCCGCTATCCCAATGGTATGAATTAACATTCTGCCCCAGCAGGCATATTTCCCGGACTCCTTTTGCGGCAAGAAGCTCAATTTCTCGGAGAATAGCAGAGGGATCACGGGAAATCTCAGGACCCCGTACATACGGAACAATGCAATACGTGCAGAAATTGTTACAGCCGTGCATAATGGGGACAAATGATTTGAAACTGCCCTCTGCAAGGTGCGCAGAAGAAAAGGCAAAAACCGGCTTTTCGGCATCGGCAACAAAAGGAATGCCGGTTTCTAATGCTCTGAGAAGAGCAGGAAAGAGAGAGCGGGCATTCGTTTCGAGGGTATAATCAACGCCCTGCGCTGTCTTGAGTTGGGAGGCTGCGCAGCCGGTTACAATAAGGGTGCAGCAGCGTTTTTTTTTAAGGGCAGCATAGAATGCAACACGACCACGCACTCTCGTTTCGGCTGTGGCTCGTACCGTGCAGGTATTGATCAGCACCAGATCGGCATCCGCACCGGATGGTGCTGCGCTCCACCCCTGTTCATGCAGCACTAATACCAGAGCAGCGGACTCGGCTTTGTTCATTTGACAACCATAGGTCTCAATGAAATACGTCATTTGCTTTGTTTTTTAAGACCCTTGATGAATTTAATACCGTTTAGAACGCCGGTAGCAATAAGTCCTATAGCTCCGATGGTCAATAAAGTTCCGGCAAGAGGCTTGATAATGCCTATTGCACTGACTTTTGCCGCAATGGCAAGAAAACCTGAGATTAAGAGCAGCGTTCCGGGTTTCTTGTCCTCTGGGTCCTTTGATCTAAGCGCCATGAGACCGAGTATAGCTGCGGCAACCCCCAGAATAGCGCCGATAGGTCCATTAAGTAGCAATAAGCCAAATCCTCCTGCAATATCAACAACCGTGTTAAACCCCCTTTTGCTCAAGGCTTTGCGTTCAATGCTGCTCTCATCCATATTCATATCATCCATAAAAACCTCCAAAAGAATAGTATAGCTTTAATATACTATAATAATGCTTTATCAAGGAAAAATAAAAGCACAGAGGAAAGGGGCATGAGAAGTCTGCCCTTTGATGACGTGAATCGGTAGGGGCGCTGCCCGTGCAGGAGGGGTTGAAGTAGTTATCCAGTCCAAATGCAGTCGGAAGGTGGCACGGACTTATGACAAAGAGCTGTATAAGCGTCATCGTATCGAGAAGGTGTTTCGCTGGCTCAAACAGTGCAGAGGTAGTGCTATTCGCTCTGCTCAACGCTCCGATTCCTTTCTTGTCTCTCTCTATCTCCCTCGACTTTTAACGACACACCCTAAGATGGTTTTTGCTATCAGGTGGAATAAAAAGCATCATAAGACCGGTCATTTCTGGGGAGATCGGTTTTATTCACGCGAAATAAAGGATGAGAAGGACTTTTGGACTGTGTTTAACTACATTGATCAAAACCCTGTTGCAGCAGGACTGGTGCAGAAACCTGAAGCATGGCAGTACAGCGGCGCATACCATCGGGAACACAGTATTGTCAGCATTGTCTTGCTGATAACTGAGGCAGCTTGGAAGACAGACCTCAAGCTTCTTCTATGAGACATCGTCCCCATAGCCCCATAGGTCAAGTTTAGCCAGCGGCTCTGCGCTTTTTTCGCGCGTATAGTTTTGTACAAGCGTGCGCTGCGGCGGCAAGTCGTTCCTCTTCGTACAAAAAGATGATGTCAGGCTGCTGTTCGCTGTGAAAACGATCCAGCGCTTTGTCCCCGATTATTTCCCGCGGTAAGGCAAAAATAACCAGAGCGCCCGGACTGTCAGGCTGCGGTAAAGCACTCTTATCCTCACCGGAAAGCGCAACAGGATAGGCTAATGCTTCGGTTAATACAGCAGCACTGCCTTCAATAATCTCAGCACCGTTCCAGCCAAGAGCAAGCTCCATACCGCATTTACTTAAATCAAGCACTAGCGCCAGTGCTTTTTCACAGAGCATGTCAACGGCACGGCGGGATTGCGCCGCGCTGGTAAATAAGTTCTCATCCGCATACGTATCAAGCAGCAAGACAAGCCGAGAATGAGGCGGCGGTTCGCGCTCTTCCTCACGGACAAAGAGATCGCCGGCATGACCGTACAGTTTCCAGTTTATCCGGCGTGGGTCATCCCCCGGTATATAGGGACGATTGTCTATCAACTGATCGCTGCGCTCAAAGGTACGGTACTTGCGGTATGCTTTTCCGCCGGGGCGCACCGGTATGGCAAGCGCCGTCTTATCCGGCACAGGCGATGCAAGGATACAGGGCGCTGTATCCTTGAAAACCGTCCATGCACAGCGGAAAAAACCGAAGCTGTCAAGCAGCACAAAGGCATCAGCGCTGCGAACATAAGCGCCCCGTTCCGGCACTACAAAAGACAGGACGTCTGTCTGGTTTGGATTAAAACTCTGCTGAATGAGACGACCATCTTTAGTTGTAAGGTTCAGCTCGTAGCGTACGAGTATGCCCGGCAGACACAAAAAGCGTCCAACAGTGCCGCCATTCGTATAAAAAACTTCGGCACGCTCGCCGGCACAAATCCGCTGACGAGCGATACTGAATGATAAGAGCAGGGAACGTTTATAGTAAAGCAGCTTAAGAATCAAGAGCGCGCACAAACAATAACCGGCTATTGAGAGCAAGAGCGTGGCAATGACTAAAAGACTTGTTTCCTGCCGTAGTATACCGGCGCTGCCTGCAATAAATCCCAGCAGCAGAACAAACGAACCGACCGTCCGCGGGATAGGCATAGGTTCTCACTCCTTAGTTTTTTGGTGCTGGATCGGCTTTGCTGCTTGCGCTTCCGCCGCCGCGTTTTGCAGAGACCATTTACAAAGCGCCTTTGGCTTGTTCCCAATACTCTTGCATAAGGGCGCTGTTCTCGGCGTTCAAGTCTTTCCCTGCTTCCTTCATCTTCTTTTCAATGAAGGCAAAGCGCGCGCTAAACCGGGCGCTCGTCCCTTGGAGGGCAACGGCGGGGTCTTTATGCAGGCAGCGGCAGAGATTCACCGCGGCAAAGATGAGATCGCCTGCTTCAGCTTCAAGCGCCTCTGAGTCGGCGGCTTCCAGCGCGGCTTTCAGTTCCTGTAGTTCTTCCTGCACCTTATCGAAGACGTCCTCAATACACGTCCAGTCAAAGCCCGCCTGTGCCGCCTTTTGCTGGAGTTTGTAGGCTCTTTGCAAGGGCGGGATACCACGCGGCACGGTATCCAAAAGACCATCCTTGGGGGCGCGCCCTTCCTTGAAAACTTTGTCCCGCGCCCAATTTTCCAAAACCTCAGCGCTATCCTTAACCTTGAGCGTTCCGAAGACGTGCGGATGGCGGCGGATAATTTTTTCTGTAACCGCGGCAAGCACTTGTTCGACTGAGAAGTCGCCCTCCTGCTCGTGCATATAGGAAATCATGGTTGCCAACAGGAAAATATCGCCTAACTCTTCCTTAATATGCTCAGGCTGGCGCTGATCAATGGCTTCAACACATTCAAAAACCTCTTCGATCAAGTCGCCGCGCAGGCTCTGCGGATTTTGTTCCCTATCCCACGGGCAACCCTGAGGCGAGCGCAGTTTTACTATGGCATCATAGAGAGCCTTGAACGTGTGCGGCTCAAATTCTTTTTGCGTATCATTCATAGCATAAAAATACTCTATTGATTAACAAAAGTTAAGGGCTTCAGCTGAGGGAGAGGTCAGACCTTGCCCCCCATAGGTCAGACCTCGCCCCCCATAGGTCAGACCTCGCCCCCCATAGGTCAGACCTCGCCCCCATAAGTCAGACCTTGCCCCCCATAAGTCAGACCTTGCCCCCCATAAGTCAGACCTTGCCCCCCATAAGTCAGACCTTGCCCC
>JAISMB010000097.1 GCA_031276945.1 Spirochaetaceae bacterium
CCCCAGAAATGACCGGTCTTATTGTGCCGCTTGTTCCACCGTATCGCATACACCATCTTAATCCATTTCATTATACTGGACAGACTTTCCCCTTTTTCAGGCGTGATGAGAAAGTGAAAATGATTACCCATGACACAAAAGTTCCACAACTTGAACTTAAAACCTTTCTTGCTTGCCCCTTCAATCACGCTGAGAAAGAGTTCTTTCACATCATCCGGCTCTAATTCAAAAGCATCTCGGTTTACTTTTGAAGTAACGTGGTAGGTCTGACCTTGGTCTGTTCTGCCTCGTAATAAATTATGGTTCATAGTAGCTATATATGGATACAACTGGGCATTTTGCTTCAATCTTGGCAGTATTTTCTTATTTTTTTTCTAAGGTCAGACCTGCCTGCTTTCGAAGTCTGACCCACGAGGTCTGACCCATCCTGCCTCGTATCGCGGGTTAACCACTGAGGTCTGTCCCATGTCGGTTCAAGAGGGCGGTACAGGACGAGAATATCGCTGAAGGGAAGTCATCAAGTATGGATGGAATTGAGAGAGATACGCAACCTGTCTCAAATGGTCATAGTGGATAGATGGGTTTGATGGGTTTGCCTCAACAGGAAGCTGTCCTGAGTGTGGGAGTAAGTACAAGCTCACACTGAATGAGAAGAGGTATACGTGCGGATGCGGATACTCTGAAGATAGAGAGATAGGAAAGCGGCGCACAGTATACTACAAGAAGGAATAAAGATTCTTGCGGTGCGCAGGAATACAAGGCGTGCGGAGGCTAAAACCGCACTTATTGGCAGGGTTTGCTCTGTCGATTTCAGTTTGGTCTGTGAACCAATAAGCCCATCGCTAAAAGCGTTGGGTAGCTCACGTTCTGTCAATGGTATAGTGATCGTCTTGTGCCGGAAAGCGCAGACGAAAACGGTATACGCAAAAAGCCGCTGCAAACAAGCCTACAAGCCCGCAAAAAGCCGCTAAAGCTTCGCCGGCTTGCGGAAAGACACGGCGAAGCGTGATAAAACCTGCAATAAAGCTACAGACCGGCGGCACAAACGCACCACTTATTTGTTTAACCAGCAGCGAAGGACTGGCTTTTACCCTTACCCTTTGCCCCAGAGCAAGAGGAAGCTCTCTAGTGTTTTCCACGGTAATAAAGCGCTCTTTTCTTTTACAGTCTTGGTTGAGACAGCCAGAACACAGAGCTGTTTCATGGCACAGGATCGTTACTGTTTTTCCCGTTATGTTTTGAATACTACCGATTATAGACACAATGCTCCCTGCAAAAATAGTGTTCCGCTAAAAAGGTGAGCTACCCAACGCTCAAGCGGTGAGCTTATTGGTTCACAGACTAAACTTAAACCGACAGCGCAAGCCCTGTCAATAAGTGCGGTTTCAGTCTCCGCACGCCTTGTATTCCTGCGCCCCGCAAGAATCTTTATTCCTCCCTGTAGTATACGCCTGCTTTCCTATCTTTGTCTTCAGAGTATCCGCACCCGCACGTATACCTTCTCTCCTCCAGCGTGAGTTTATTTTTTATGCCACACCGAGGACATATCTTTAGTTGAGGCGGACCATCTATCCACTATGACCGTCTGAGACAGGTTCTGTATGTCTTTCATTATTCCGCCCATAATTGACCGCTGTATCTGTTTCCCTCAACCCTTCATCTTTAACGATTTCCATCCAGCGATATTCTTGTCCTGAACCGCTATCACCTCGTTCTCTTTCCCTGTTGCTACGAACTTATTCTTCTCACCTCGTTTCTTGTTCCCTATCTTTTCGTATTCTTTATTGAGTATCTTCCGCCGTCTTTCATGGTTCTTCGTCCGTTTCTTACCTTTTATACCAGTTTCCTTCACTGTCTACGATATTGTCTTTTATTCCCGAAGTCCAGTTCTATCTGTTCCAGCTTCTTTTTTTCCATATAATCGGTGATATGCAGAACCAATTTTGCGTTTGAGCCCTCCGCTCATTGCCTTCTAATCTGAACGGCTTCTTGAAGCCCTGCACAAACAGCCTATTCCCGATAATTCGGTAGGTTTTCCCTGCCTGCTTCAATGCTACCGTATTACAGCGGAAGAGAAACTTCAGCCTCCCTACGTTCTTCCCATGTTTTTTCAATACGGACAAGGCTTTTATGTTGCCGTGGACTTCCTCTATGACAGGCTACCGTATTTGACTTGAGAGGACTTTGATTTCACGGTTTTCATACGCTTCCTGTTTCTTAAATTTGACGGTTTTAGTTTTATAATCAAAGGCATAGAGGTCTTCGGATGCGATAACGGCATTCCTAAACCATTTCTTTTCAAGGAAGAGACTTGCAAGGTAGTCCTTTTTTTCTTTTGAGAGGCGGGAAGCGTCTATTGTAAGGCGGAAGAATGAGCATTTCAGAGCGGAATGCCGCTCCCGCTTCTCTTTCAGTCCTTTTCAGACACCTTTTCGCTCCTCTCTTATCTATCTTTATCGTTGCGGCTTATATCCTTTACACTGACCTTGTGTAAAAGACACTACAGTTGTACGCTGAGCTGCCGTTTCTGGGAAACAAAAAGTCGCTTTTACCATTCTGCTGAAACTTTATGAAACACAAGTTGACTGCGCCGCTAAGGATGCTTGAGCTGGTTTAGGTGCAGCGTTTCGGTTCGTGCATAGCATATATCTTTGATAATTTTCTCGGCGCTTTGATGCGGATCGCGCATGATAAGCCTGTGTGCGAGGACGGGAACGGCAAGAGTTACGAGGTCTTCATCGCTCACAAAAGAACGCCCCCGTATCATGGCAAGGGAGCGGCAGGCTGCAAGCAGGAATAAGCTTGCCCGTGGCGATGCGCCTAAGGCAAAGCTGTGGTGAATACGGGTATCACGGATAATATCCACCACTGTTTCCCGAAGCGCCGGATGGCAAAACACCGCTGCTGCCTCATGCTGCGCAGCTATAAAATCAGTTATGCTAATAACCGGCTCAAGGGTAAAAAGCACGGTTTCAGACGGATTCTCGTTGAGTATTCGTAATTCAGCATCACGATCAGGATAGCCTAATGAAAGGCGCATCATAAACCTATCGAGCTGCGCAACGGGCAAGGGAAACGTTCCTTCACTTTCAATGGGATTTTCAGTGGCAAGGACAAAAAAGAGGTCGGGAGGCTTGTGCGTATTCTGCCCGACGGTAACCTGCCGTTCTGCCATGACTTCAAGCAGTGCTGATTGTACTTTGGGGGTGCTGCGGTTAATTTCGTCTGCCAGCACTATATGCGCAAAGACCGGACCAGGAACAAAGCGAAAGGAGTGTGTTTCAGGGTCAAAGATATCAACGCCGGTAATATCGTAAGGAAGCAGATCGGGGGTGCATTGTATGCGCTTAAAGCTGAGCGGCACCGAATCATCGGCAATAAGTCGGGCAAGTGTTTTCGCAATGGTAGTCTTGCCAAGACCCGGATTATCTTCAATAAGGATGTGTCCACGGGCAAGGATACCGGCAATGAGCAATTCTAAAAAATCTTGCTTGCCGTGTAGTATCTGAGAAGCTCCCACTAGTAAAATCTGTGCTATTTGTGTTCCGGTCATATTTCAACAGTATTGCCGTATCTACAAATTATGTCAAGTTTATAATCGGACTAGCGCTCAAGGCTTGATGCACGGGCAAGCTTGAAGGAGAGGAGATAGTGGGACAGACCTCAAGGGCAGGGTAGGTCAGACCTCAAGGGCAGGGTGGGACAGACCTCAAGGGCAGGGTGGGACAGACCTCAAGGGCAGGGTAGGACAGACCTCAAGGGCAGGGTAGGTCAGACCTCAAGGGCAGGGTAGGTCAGACCTCAAAGGCAGGTAGGTCAGACCTCAAGGGAGGGTAGGTCAGACCTCAAGAGCAGGGTAGGTCAGACCTTAAAGCATAGGCTCTTTGAAATCAAAGAGCAGTATCTTTGAAAGTAAAGAGTATGGTCTTTGAAATCAAAGAGCAGTATCTTTGAAATCAAAGAGCAGTATCTTTGAAAGTAAAGACCATGCTCTTTGAAGTGCAAGCGGGGTAGGGTAGGTCAGACCTCGGTGGGTTTCTCACGCCAGAAGCGGCAGGCAAAAAAATAAAATAACGAATATACAAAGAAACTTGACATAATCGAAAAACTGTGGTATATATTAACTAGAGATAAAAAAAGGCGGACGTTCGGTTCGCAGACTTATGAAACAGATGAAGATTAGGTTTTCTTAGATGACTTTGTGTTTAAGAGGACCGCAGCCAGTAATTACCTGCCACGGTGGATCTGGCTACGGTAAACGTACACGAAGTACAGCGACAAATATACCGACAAGCGATATTTTTTGTCAACGAGTACTTCGTGTAGTCCTCTTTTTATAGTCCTGCTTGTGCGGGAACATATTTTGTGCGGAGGACTCCCACCTATGAACAAGAGTTCTTGCTTTTAATCACTTACTGTGCTGTTCTCACTCTAAGGATGCTGGGCATTGATCCGTCCAGCTCCTTACTCA
>JAISMB010000140.1 GCA_031276945.1 Spirochaetaceae bacterium
TCGCAGGCTAATACTTAGTTGTGTCGCAGGCTAATACTTAGTTGTGTCGCAGGCTAATGCGAGGTCTGACTTACTTTGCCTCGTGTCGCGTAAGGTCTACCCTTCATAAAAGCAGCTTGAGGTCTGTCCTCCATGCACTATCAGTTACCAGCGAGACAATGCTGACAATGCCGTGTTCCCGATGGTATGCGCCACTGTACTGCCATTCTTCAGGCTTCTTCACCAGACTAGCTGCGACAGGGTTTTGGTCTATGTACTTAAACACAGTCCAAAAATCTCTCTCGTCCTTTATCTCCCGTGAGAAAAACCGGTCTCCCCAGAAATGACCAGTCTTATTGTGCCGCTTGTTCCACCGAATAGCGAAAACCATCTTAATCCACTTCAATATAGTGGACAGACTCTCTCCTTTTTCAGGTGTGATGAGAAAGTGGAAATGATTACCCATGATACAAAAGTTCCACAGCTTGAACTTGAAACCTTTGGTCGTCTTTGCCTCTTCGATCACAATGAGGAAGAGTTCTTTCATATCATCCGGATCTAACTCAAAAGCTTTCCGGTTTACTTCCGAACTAACGTGGTAGGTCAGACCTTGGTCTGTGCGCCCGCGGGGAAAATTATGACTAGACATACTAGCTATAATGGAGCTGACTCTGGGTTTTGCTTTAGTTTCGGCAGTTTGTACTTTTTTTTCGAGGTCTGACTTATCTAGCTTATCTAGTCTTAAGGTCTGACTTATCTTACTGCATAAACTGTTGCGGCACTACAACAGCATAATGAGAACTATGACCTGAGAAGGGAAGTCTGCTCCTTGAAATTAGTAAGAGGTTAAGGTAATAGAAAGCACAAAGTCCATCCCCATCCAACCAGGATCAGAATCGCTGGAAAAGAGAGTGCCTCTTTGCCATTGGACTTGTCCATCAACTATTTTGAAGCGTTTTGCAAAACTCAAACGGAAAGGAAGCTGCGGCATGCTAAAGCGGATGCCAAAACCATAACTAAACCGTAAGTTTTCGGTAAAGGTAGCGGCGCTCCCGAAACTTTGAAATAAGGACTTTGGCGTATCGTGTACCTCTGCCATATCAAAGAAGAAGTCGCCTGCCAGAATACCCGGCACAATCGGTATACGAATCTCCGCCCAGTTTTCCCAGAGAGCCAAGCCTTTGAGACTGTATTCACCGCTCCAGCCACGGGCGTTAAACATACCGTTAATGGCTAATTTATTGGCATTCTCAATACTAATTTCCGTGCGCCACGGTTGCGGCAGTATGAACGAAAAGCCAGTATGTATGCCGAATACCATCTTAAACTCGTACGATTCGCCAATCTTTATGGGGGGAAATAAGGTATGAAAGAATTCTAATTTACTATCGCTGATACTGTAATGTTCAGGCTCGTTATCGAGAATACCGTACAGACCAAAGCGTTGCACTCCGTAATAACCAGAAGAAGGATCGTAGGCAATATCCCGCTGATCCAAGTACACAGTAGTCCAGAGCGAATTAGCCGGCGTCCATGCGCCTCTTGAATTGCGCAGAGTCGGATCAAACGGTCTAAAGAGCGCTTCATCAAACTCATTGAGAATAGCTCCGATCCTGACTCCGCCGCCTATACCGAGGTTTCCCAGCAGCGTGCTAAAGCGGTAGCCGGTTGACATACCCAAAGAGATATACCATTGTTCGTACTTCATCAGATAGGCATCCGGCGGGGTTTTAGCAGCATTATAGTAATCTTCATACGAGTTAAACCCATCCGGATACGCATAGGCTTCATCACCGTTAAAATACGGCGCTAAGATGTCAAGCGCAGCTTGTTTGTTGGCATGCTGGACATTAAAATCAAAACTCAAGGATAAAGGCAGTCCAAATATCCACCGGTGGGTATATTCAACGAAAAAACTCTGTGCATCAGGCGCAAGGTTTGCTTTTCCGCCGAATATATTACCGCTGCCCAGAAAGTTACGATCATGCAATTCCAAAAGACCGGAAATAGGGAGAGTGCCTGTGTTGATAACGCCGGAAAAGGTTAAGCCGAATTGCAGATTAATAGTTGGCTGCTCTTCAACGGTAAAGACCAGATTGGTCAACCCATCGGCGCTGCCCTGCTGTATATCCGGGATAATTTCAGAAAAGTACTGCAAATTATATAAGTTCCGCAGACCATCCATGACTTTTGTACGAGAAAAAATATCGCCGGCTTCCAAAGGAATCTCCCGCAGTATGACAGGGGTTTTAGTCTTTTTATTGCCTTTAACAATGATATTCTCAATGTGCGCCCTGCTGTGTTCTATAATAGAAATCTTAAAAGCTATTGTTCCCTGCTCAGTATCCCGAATTTCGTCTTGTAGCATATTATTGTTTATGTATCCATTTTCTAAATACAAATCCGCTACCCTTTGAAAATCCTCAGCAAGTTTCTGAGCATTCACTATTTCACCGGGCTTTGAGTGTATTAAATCAGAGAGTTGTTTAGTAGAAAATATCCGGTTTCCTTCAAATGTTATGCCATTAAAGGTGTACTGTTTACCTTCAACAATCTTGAAGGTCACAGTCATTATGGTGTTACCTTTTTCATCTTTAACGGTATCACGTTGAACATCAAGTACTTCAACATCGATATAGCCGCGATCGCGGTAGTATTGTAGGATCGCTCTCTGATCCGTAAGCAGTTTTGCTTCTTGAAAAGCGCCGTCATTAAAAAGCCCTTTGGGTTTCAGTGAAAGCAGTCTTTTAATTGTATTTATCGGAAAGACTGTAACACCTTCAAATTGGATTGCGCCGATAACGATTTTCTCGCCTTCAGTAATATAAAACGTTACGACATCGCCTGACTGAGCGCCGGTTTTCTTTTCTGCACGTACGTGTACCCCCGGAAAGCCTTTTTCAAGGTATTTCATCCGGATCGCCTCTTCATCTATGCGTAACTTCATATCGTTCACAATGTCATCGGTTTTAAGCAAAATAACTTCCATCAAATCACTGCGAGTTATACGGCTATTTCCCACAAACACTATCTGTGAAACCGCCGGATATTCAACGACCGTGAAGCGCAAGGTAATTTCAGTGCCATCAAAGCTTGCAGCTTCAATACGAGGAGCGCTGATGTCTGCAAAATAGCCCAGTGCAAAAAGGCGCTGGACTATTTCCTCGCCGACCGCATTGCTATAGGCTCCTCCTATATAAGGAGCAGTTATTCCATCAAGTTCCGATGCTTTGGTATTTTTTAAGCCGGTAAAGACGATCTTACTGATCGTTTTTCCTTCAGACCAGTTATTATTTGTTTGCGCAGAGAGCGGAAAAGACAATACTACTACCAGTAGTAAACCTACAACAGAAAAACTAACACGCATTAATGCTCCTTAAAAAGACCAATTGAATAAAAATGTAAACGCAAGATCATTTACAAATAAATTTTCAGGATGTAGCGGATTGATATTGCCGCGTATATCCAATCGAGGATTTCCCAATATCCCTAAATTCAAAACAGTACCTAATTCTATCCCGAATTCAGGTTCAAACATCAAGCCACCGAGTCGCAATCCCTTACGATGGTGCAAGCCGTCATCGTATCGCGTCGTCAGCATAGCGTGAACAAAGATATTCGGGTTGAGGTACTTTCCTAAGAAAACAGTGGTATTATCAAAATAGTTACCGGCTATGCTTATCCCTTCAGGTACATTACGCAAGCCCCAACTCTGTAAAGCCATATTCTGTAGTACTTGGGTGCGTATGCTAAACATGTCAAGCTTTAAAAAATCACGTATCCACTGCTCAGCTATCCTGATTGCTTGAAATTGAGACAAAACATCAGTAGAGACTGCAATGAGTGATTTCATAAGCGAACTGGTGCCTTCATCAGGATTGCCAGCCAGATCATGTCCTAACAAGGCAACAATTTCCAGTTGCGAAAGTGCAGGGTCCGACTCCCAGCGCGGTTCTACTTCTCTTATATCAGCAAGCGAGACATTCTCAAAAAGCATACGTATCGTAACCGGACCGTTGTCATTGCGATCACGAAGTTCAGCTCTAACGCTCAATTTTGGCGCAATCTGCACCTCATTTTCATTAAACGTTAAGGTCCCTTCCCGGATATAAAAATTTCGGGGCGTGTAGAAAACAGTGCCGCTTCGTATTTTAATATCTCCGACTATGGAAAAGCGCCCGGAAGCGGTATCGCTTTTAATGGCAAGACTGTTGCCAGCACCGGCATTCGCTTGTATTATAGGATTTTTTGCATCCGGCCACAAAAACCGTACTTTACTGCCGGTATGCAATGCAAGATCAATGATAGTATTGAGAGCGTCCGGCGTATTAGTTCCCGCTTCCTGTTCTATAAGTTCATCAGTGTTTACGGTAACCTCCGCATCATGGGCGGTTAAAGCACCGGTTATCATAAAGAGATCTTTATTCATAGAAAGCAGTAAAGTGCCGGTTGCATTGCCGTGTGCATGTATGCCGTTAATAGTAGCCTGAAACGGTACCGCAGTTGAAGCGTCTGGTATCTGTAGAGCAAGATCAAAGACATCCGGTACCCAGCGATCGAATTTGAAAGAACCGGTAGCAGATGCCACGCCTGAACCAATGGATGCAAAAACTGTATTAAAGAACATATCACTGCCATTGAATATGACTGTGAAAGGGGTGGGGCGTATATCGTGTTCAAGATAAAGCGGCACCTGCATTCGCAGACTGTGAACCTGTGCCGTACCAAAGAATTCTGGATTAACTAAAGGACCGGTAACCTGTATAGATTGAGCTGTAACAAAACCTCCGGGAACATTGATAATCTGCTGCCAATCAGGGGGCAGAATAGCCCACAACGAGCCTAAATCAACATAGGCATTGCTGATCTGTGCGTTAATATCGCTGCCTACCACCGTACCGGTTATTGCGCCTCGTATTGCAGAAGGCGCAGAAATACCTATATAAAGATCACCGGTATCAAACAATTTAAGCCGGATCATCTCGCGCGGACCGCCTATAAGCGATAGCACCGAGTCTTTGTGATCAAATTCAAAATAAAACGGCTCAGATGCTACCGGTCTTTGGCTAAATCTCCCTTCATAAGCAACAACGGTGCCCTGTAAAACACTGAATATCTTGTCTACATCAAGCCATGAATCAACCGGTTTATACTTAACGTTTAGGTGTAACCGTGCGCCTATATCCCATCCTATGAACTTGCCACCTAGTTGGGCATTTGTCTCAATCAGTCCCTCGCTCCGATTAGTCTGTAGTGCTGGTATACTTAGTTCTAAGCCAAGATACGCCGCATTAAAATCTTCTATCGATACCGTATTATTATCAATAACGATTCGTCCCTGTGCCTGTGCTTCGTTACCTCCAATCGTTCCGTTCACCGAAGGAAAGTTCACCAATATCTGGTAGGAAGACGGTGAATCCCAAACAATATCAATATTGCCGGTGAGAACCGCATTGTAGGTATTAACAGGAGCAAAGCGTCCCGGACGCATCCGGCTGCCGTCAAGGTGTAGGACAAGACGCTCCTCCTTACGATTACCAGAAAAAGCATAGTATTCACTACCGGTCTCATTGGAGAGGTTGATCGTACCGCTTATATCAGAAAAATCAGTATTCCATGATGCGCTTAACGTACCGTTAAGGGATCCCTGTCCATCATCAAAGGAAATACGGTTCAGTACCATTTCGTTTTGATTCGCCCTACCAGCAATACGGACTGATGTATGCGTTGATAAGGGAAAACTGAGATTAAGAACCTCCAGATTATCAAGATAAAAAGACCATGCAGTAACGGAATCGTAGCGGAATGAAGCTGTGGTACTGATTTGGCTTAACTGTCCTTTATACGAGAAAGGCAATGCATCGGCTTCAATATAACCGGCGAAGGCGCCGGAATCAGTCTCCACTTGTACCCGTATATTGTAAAGTCCCTGTATGCTCAGTGACTGCCTATCCAAGAGTATGCCGCTGATCTGGTAGGGGATATTTTGGTATACCGTAGCAAGGTTAAAGATAATGGTGTTTATATCGGTAAAATCAAGCTCGCCGTTCATGGTGAGTTTATCATGCCCCTTTTTGCCTATGCTCATTTCATGTAAGACGACCCGTGTTTCTGTGCCTGAGAGGGCGGCGCTTATGACAGTTCCTTCCCATACCGACTGCTCCCCCTGATAGGCAAGCTCAAACTGCGGTATGTTAAAAGATAGATGCTTAAAATCAGTGGCGATAAAAATCTCGCTGCCGGCAGTAACTGCTCCCAGTATATCGCGTGCCGGAAACGCTTGAGTGCTACTCATGTCAACAAAAGGAGCCGCCATCTCCGGTATATCCAAAGGTGACCATGCCTTGAAACTCAGAGTGAGATCAAGATAGCTGTGCCGGTAATCAAAAGAGCCGTCTAGCGCTACCCTCCCATGCAGGGCGGTCTCGGTCGGACGAACCGCAGAAAGATTAAACTTGAGGCTTTCTTTTCCTATCAGAAAGGATGCTTGTACCGTTGATAACGGGACCGTGCCTATGAAGGCATCTTTTCCGGTAAGCAGTACCGTATTTTCATGTGCGGCAAAGGCAAAGACCCCATTGCACCGTTCAGTACCGGAAAGTGAAAAGTCGGTAATAGAAAGAATACCATCGGGAAGAAAAGGCTTGAATGCAATGCTGCCTTGAAACTGCACCGTCCCCTGCGGAACGGCACAGAGCAACTGCGTAACGGCTATCTTATCGGTATCGCCGCTGCCAATAAGCGAGAAGGAGAGCTGCTTGCCAATCAGGGTTTCAGGCACAGTGCCGGTCAGTGCGGCGCTGTAGTAAAGCGGCTTATCCACGGTTTTGTACACGAGGGCGCTGCCTGAGAGAGTAGCGGCAAGCGCCGCGGTTCCCCCTTTCACTGAAGAGGCAAGAGACAGTAAAGAGCCGGGACTAAAGTTATCACAGTCAAATCTGCCGGATAACGCCTTGAATTGCCGATCATAGGAGGCATAGAAAGCGAAGGGGAGCTTATCCGTTTGTTTTGAGAGCGTAATACTGCTCTCCTGCATCGTGAGATAAAGGTTGAGCGGTTTAAGCTGTTGTACCAGAGCTTCGGTTTTTGAGGATACGGATGCTTGGGCAATGTTGAGAGTACCTGCGCCGGTTTGTAAATCAGTCGTGCTTGAGCCGTCGAATTGCAGCGCCGCCTGTAATGACAAGGGGGTGGCGCCATCTTGTGCGGTCGTTCCATATCCTACTAGCTTGGTGCGCAGCACTATCCTTTCATTATGCAACGAAAGTTCGCAATCAAGAGCGCGTAAGGCGAGTTCTTGCCGTGCTTGTACGAGACTAAGGGCGGCGTCTTTGAGTATGAGCGAAAAACGTTTATTGAGTGCGCTGAAGAACTGATCAAGCTCCAGAGTGTCCTGAGCGGGAAACAGACGGCTTATGAGATCGGCATCGTGTTCAAGGTTTATCCGCACAATCGGGTTCTTTATCGAGATGGTGCGCAGCGCCTTTATGCCTTCTCCGCTGAGAAAGGCGCGCAGAGAATAGGAGAGCCGGATATTGGCAAGAGAAAGGGTTGGCGGCAGGTCGGCGGCAGAACCGGCTATGGTGAGTGTGTCTATATCGCAATGGGATAAGGAAGGTCTGATACTGCCATAAGAGACAGGGCGTCCTAAGAAGTCTTCAAGGGAGGTGATGAAACTATCACGGAGCGCGGTTATGCGTTCCACCATCTTCTTGTGGAGAGGCTGCACTATGACAACGGTAATAATGACCAGAACGGCAAAGATAGCAATATCCCTGCCCATAAGGGCGAGCTGCGTGCGCGAGGGACGAGGTATCTTAATTTTAAGGAGTGTCTGTTTCGTCAAATTCAGGTATTTGTACATAGATAATGTGCATACTCTCTTTCCCTCAAGAGGGAGGGGTTTCCAACCTTTTTTAGCTGGGTATGGCTTAAACCATGCGCCCCTCAAGGACGCTTCGCGGGTAGTCCCTGCTTATACCATTGAAGGACGGAGTATTTTACGTCCCTCTGCTATAAACTATAGCACGCTCTGGTATAAATATTCAAGGTACGCTGCAAAATGTTCCTTATAGGACAGACCTCGCCCCTCCTTGCCCTTCCTGGCAGTGATGCTTCTATTTTCCCACCGCGTATCACTGATGTCATGTCTGTGCAGTGTTTTTCCGCTCTCTTTCATCTTGTTATCTTACTTTATTTCCCTCTCCTTTTGAAGACACGCCCTAGCAACATCAGAGCTTAGAAGTAACTTGACCTGCGAATTTAAAATAGGCTCTGTCTGTTTTTCTTGACCTTTATAAGGGAAATACGTATTTTTGAAAAAAAGAGGTGCTGACCTATGTCAAAGCATAAAAGCCGTAAATATAAAGATAAAAGAAAGAAGGGGAAGAAAAAAGTGACGGATCAGATAAACGTGCCGAATTCTCCTGTGCAAGAAACAGAAACGGTTCTTGAACAAGAGCCGGTAGTAACTGACAGTACCCCAGAGCTAGAGCAGAAACAGAGAGAACTTCTTCAAAGAATAGAGGAATTAGAACATCAATATACCCAAGAACATGACAAGCTGCTCAGGCAGGCGGCAGAATTTGATAATGTCCGCAAGCGATTAAATCGAGAAAAACAAGAAGCCATTGATTATGCTAACCGGAATGTTTTTCTTGACATTGTTGAGATTATTGATGATTTTGAGCGAGCGCTCAAAGCTGCTGAAACATCGCCTGATTTTAACAGCTTCTATGATGGCATAGTTCTCATAGAAAGGCGTTTTTCTTCCCTTTTAGAAAATAAATGGGGACTTAAACGTTTTGATTCTACGGGACAAGTTTTTGATCCCAACCGTCATGAAGCTCTGTTGATGGAAAAATCAGCGGAAATTACAGAGCCTATGGTTGTAGAGGATTTGCAGAAAGGCTACATCCTTAAAGATAAGGTCATTAGACCGGCACGTGTCAAAGTATTGATGCCGGAATGAATATAAAGGAGAAAAATTATGAGTAAGATTATTGGCATTGATCTGGGAACAACCAATTCGTGTGTTGCGGTACTTGAAGGTAACGAGCCGGTTGTTATTCAAAATTCAGAAGGTGGGCGCACAACACCGTCTATTGTAGGTTTTACCAGCAAAGGTGAACGTGTTGCAGGACAGCCGGCAAAAAATCAGATGATTACCAATCCGGAAAATACCATCTATTCTATCAAGCGGTTTATGGGGCGGCGCTTTTCCGAAGTGGGGAATGAGATGAAATTAGTACCCTACCGGGTAACTGAACAAGGCAACGATGTCCGGGTAGACATTGACGGAAAGAAGTACTCGCCTCAAGAAATTTCAGCTTTTGTTTTGCAAAAAATGAAAAAAACCGCTGAAGATTATCTGGGAGAACCGGTTACCGAAGCAGTTATTACAGTGCCGGCTTATTTTAATGATGCGCAGCGGCAGGCAACTAAGGATGCCGGTAAAATCGCCGGACTAGAAGTAAAGCGTATTATCAACGAGCCGACTGCAGCTTCCCTCGCTTTTGGGTTTAACAAAGATCAGAAAAAAGAAAGGACAATAGCTGTCTACGATTTAGGCGGCGGTACTTTTGATATTTCGATCTTGGAACTTGGTGATGGTGTGTTTGAGGTAAAATCAACGAATGGCGACACCCATCTAGGCGGTGATGATTTTGATAGACGGATTATGGAATGGCTCATTGACGAATTCAAAAAAGACACCGGCATTGACCTTGGTGCTGATCGTATGGCGCTGCAACGCCTCCGTGAAGCATCAGAAAAAGCTAAGATTGAACTGTCTTCCATGCAGACAACCGAGATAAACCTCCCCTTCATTACTGCGGACAGTGCCGGTCCTAAGCATTTGCAAAAGACTCTTACACGGGCGCGGTTTGAGCAAATGGTTACTGATCTCTTAGAACGCTCAAAAGACCCCTGTCAAAAAGCGCTGAACGATGCCGGACTGAGCGCTGATCAAATTGATGAAGTTATCCTTGTCGGCGGTTCAACACGTATTCCGGCAGTGCAACAGATTGTCCGTGATATGTTCAAGAAAGAGCCGAATAAAGGGGTTAATCCGGATGAAGCTGTTGCTATTGGTGCTGCGATTCAAGGCGGTATACTTGGCGGTGATGTAAAAGATGTATTATTACTGGACGTTACCCCGCTTTCACTTGGTATTGAAACATTGGGCGGGGTTATGACTAAACTTATTCCCCGTAACACGACTATACCTACGCGTAAAAGCCAAGTCTTTTCTACTGCTGCCGATAATCAAACGGCTGTTTCTATCCAAGTTCTGCAAGGTGAACGGGAAATGGCAAGCCAAAACCGAACTCTTGGTCGATTTGATTTGGTAGGTATTCCTCCAGCGCCGCGTGGTATACCGCAAATAGAAGTTACGTTTGACATTGATGCCAACGGCATAGTCCATGTATCGGCAAAAGACCTTGGTACCGGCAAGGAACAAAAGATCCGGATTGAAAGTTCTTCCGGATTGAAAGACAGCGATATTGATCGCATGATCAAAGAAGCAGAGGCGCACGCTGAAGAAGATAAAAGAGAAAGAGAAAGAGCTGAGGTTTGTAATGAAGCTGATTCTATGCTCTATGCGACAGAGAAAAATATCAAAGAGCTAGGAGATAAAATCAGTGAGGCTGATAAAGCAAAGGCAAATGAGGCAATAGCGGATCTGCGTAAGGCGCTTGAAGAAGGAGATATTCAGACAATTAAAGATAAAACCGAGGCGCTCAAGCAAATAGCCTACAAAATTTCCGAAGAACTTTATAAACAACAAAGCGCCCAGCAGCAGCAGGGACAAAATTACAGTGCTGCAGGCTCTCAAGCAACTGGTCCAAAAGCCGCCGAAGATGCTGACTACAAGGTCGTAGACGAATAAATAAGGGGGAGAAGGAAAGATACACTGAGGACTTAGAAGTTAAAAAACAGTGAAATAATGCGTGTAATCTTGCATAGTGCTCTTTATACAATCGGGCGTGAAAAAACTCGTAAGCTCTCAAGGAGAGCGATGAAAAACGCCCGTATATCTGACGGCGACCGTTAAAGGTTTATGGTTTCTTCTAATTCCTTAGGATATTGTATCCTTATGAACAATGGCTAAACGTGATTATTACGAGGTCTTGGGTGTACCCAAAAATGCTACCAAGGATGAGATAAAAAAAGCATACCGCAAGCTTGCTATTCAGTATCATCCGGATAAAAATCCGGGCAATAAAGAATCTGAGGAAAAATTCAAGGAAGCGACTGAAGCATACGAAATTCTCGGAGACGACCAAAAAAAGGCTGCGTACGATCAATTTGGTTTTGCTGGTGTGGAAGGAATGAACAGAGGTCCTCAAGACTTTTCCGGGACATTCCACGGTTTTGAAGATATTTTTGGCGGTGATTTTTCAAGCCTTTTTGAAACATTTTTTGGTAGCAGTGGTGGAGGGCGAAGGTCAGCTTCAGAACCACGGCAGGGGAATCATCTTCAGTATGATATGGAACTTGCGTTTAAGGATGCTGTCTTTGGTACTAAAGTTGAAATACAATATTCACATAATGAAACCTGTTCCAGCTGTAAAGGTTCAGGTGCTGCCCCGGGTACTGGCAAAAAAAATTGTCCCAGTTGCGGCGGTACTGGACAAATACGGCATAACCAAGGCTTTTTTTCGATAGCCTCAACCTGTCGGACCTGCGGAGGCGAAGGTTCTATCGTAGAACATCCATGTAAAGAATGTGGAGGCTCAGGCGTTCAAAAGAAACGGCAGAAGATTATGATCACCATACCGCCGGGTGTAGAAAACGGTAAACGGGTTATCATTCCCCGGCAGGGTGATGCAAGTACTTCAGGAGGTCCTGCCGGCGATCTCTATGTATTTATCCGGGTAAAATCTCATGAATATTTTGAACGCCAAGATGCAGATCTTTACTGCGCAGTGCCTATCTCCATTACTCAGGCAATATTAGGGGCCGAAATCCTCGTAACGACTCTTGATAACCGGACCATAAAGGTAAAAGTTCCCTCCGGCACACAAAACGGTAAATTGCTGCGCATCCGTGATGAAGGGGTGCCGGTGAATGGCGGACGCCGCGGAAGCCTTTATATCAAATTGATAATCCAGATACCCACTAAGCTTTCTAAACATGGTAAGGAACTAATAGAAGAATTTGCGCTCATAGAAGCGGCAAATGATGCGCCACAGCCTATTGCGCTTTCAAAATTGGCAGAAGAGGCAAATATTTCGTAAATTTATTTGCACAGCGCCTACACAAAATCTTCGGGGGTATGTATGAAAACAGATTTTGATGAAACCATTGCCGGTTTGAAAGAAGATTACAATAAATGCTACAGTACCATCCGGAGAACTTTTGAATACCTTGAGAAAGTTGATCTTAAGGAATTCAATAAATATTCAAAATACAAATGGAGTTTTGATCGTGAAGGGCGTTCTAGTTACGTGTGCATACGCTGTGGAAACAGCTTATCAAGAAAAAGTTTGATCAAACGCCGTTCTTATCTGGACAACAGTGAATTATACAAGTGGGTAGAAAATAAAGATTTGATTTGTGAAGCATTAGAAGAGGCATACCAGTTTATCAATAAAAAATTGAACGAAATTCAGGTAAAAATGAATGAAATGCGTGAACGTATTAGTACCTATGAAGATAAGTTTGATGATCTGGACTGCGATAAAGTGTTCGGGAGCAAAGATGCAACGCACTAAGCGAGGCTTCATACACCGGTTTTAGAACTATGCAATTATTTTTTATCTTTTCTCTGCTTTAGTGAGTGATCCTAAGTAGGACTCTTGCGCATGTCTTGGTGGAGACTGCCGCAACTCTGAGTGGAGACTCCCGCATCTCTTAGGCGAGACTGCCGCATGTCTCTGATATGCAGAGCCGAGGTCTGACGGAGACTCCCGCATCTCTCGATGGAGACTGCATTTCCTGAAGTTTCAGTGAATGCAGTCTAAAGCCCAGTGTGTGAGGTCTGACCATGGGGGTTAGTTCTTAAATTTAATGCTCGCTAAAGCCCCAAGGGTCAGGTCAGACAGTATGTTAAACTGTAGATAAGCTTGTCGCAGCCTCTGCTTACAGGGTCAAACTTGAAACAGGCTTGACCCTTGGTGTTAGATTTTTTTCCTGAGACCTTTCCGTTGTTTACGGTGGATGTTGAGTAAAATCGCCCCGAGCGCGGAGGCAAATAAACTTCCTGCCATAATTATAAAGCCGGTAATGATCGCATCAGTCCTAAAAGGAAAACTTACATTCATACCAAAAAAACTGTAAATCAGGGTTGGTATCATCATAACAATGGAAATAATGGTGAGCTGTTTCATAACAATACTGAGATTGTTTGAGATAACACTAGCAAAAGCATCCATAGTGCCGGTTAAAATAGACGAATAGATATTCGCCATCTCTATTGCCTGCCGGTTTTCTATTAAAACATCTTCAAGCAACTCCTGTTCCTCTTCCTTAAACCGAATTACCGGTGATTTTTGGAGCTTTTCCAGCAGTAACTCATTGGTTTTAATACTCGTTGTAAAGTACACAAGGGATTTTTGTAATGACAAAAGTTGAATAAGCTCGTTGTTCCGGATGGAACGCTGTAGTTCGTCTTTTATGGTGTTAGTGCGTTTATTGACTTCTTTTAAGGATTTAAGGAACGTAAAAGCTGCCCTCCCTAAAAGATTAAGCACAAAAGTATTTTGATTGCAAATACTAAAACCTTTGACCCGATTTTTTAGAATATCATCAAGGGCATCACTGGATTTTTGACAAATAGTAACGATTTTATCAGAAAAAAGTATAATGCCTAGTGGCACGGTAAAGAAAGGAACTTCCTGCGAATCGTCATAAACCGGAATACGCACGATAATACCGGTGTATTCGTCCTCTTTTTCAAGACGCGCCTGCTCATCAAGATCCATAATATCAGTGAGCAGTTCGCTATCAATGCCGAATCTTTGTTCTAGCTGGGTCAGATCATCTTTATCAACATTACGAACATTTATCCAACAGCCTTTAATGACCGACTCTGTTTCAATAATACCGTCTTTTCCTTGAATATGAATACTGATCATAGTAGTCTCCTCTATAGTAAGCTGAGTGTTAAGCAGCCTTTACAGAAGAAACTCCTCTGATTGTGAGTTTATAACAGGAGGCTGCTTAATAGGTAAGATATATCCCCGCCCTAGGACCGGGATAACTACTGCCATCGTCCGAATCGGACATACCATTTCCTCCTTCAAAAAGAATTATCAGTTATCTAAAATATCTCTGAATACCTGTGTATTGGCACAACAGAGAGCAGCACCGAGGGCATCCGCCGCATGATCCGGGCTGGGAATGGTACTTAACCCCAAAATAATGCGCACAAGCTCCTGTACCTGCACTTTATCAGCCGCTCCCCGCCCAACAACCGCCTGCTTAATTGCATTAGGGGTGAATTCCCGGACCGGCAATCCTCGTTCCGCTAATGTCATACATAAAACTCCTCGCGCCTCTGCGACCGGAATTGCACTGCTCACGTTACGGGCAAAATACAACGTTTCAATAGCCGCTTCTGTAGGCTGGTATTCATCAAGCACCGTCTTAAACATCCGGTAAATAGCCAGCAATCTTTGGGCGCGCGGTGTAGCGGCTTCTGTCTCTATACAGCCGTGTACCACATACCGAATCCGCTGGTCTCCCACATCCACAATACCCCATCCGCAAGAAGCTAGACCGGGGTCAACACCAATAATGCGCCGGGCTACTGCCTTCATTGAAGCCGGCTCTTAGATCATAAGAAGATGAAGGCATAGATGTAGATAAACCGCTCCATTGAGGTTATTCAGCGTCAAAGCCTTCCGGTATTTCGATATTTGAATAGACATTCTGCACATCATCGTTTTCTTCGAGCCGGTCAATGAGCTTTAAAGCTTTGGCTGTCGCATCAGGATCCAGAGAAACGGGAGCTTCCGGGACCATGCTTACTTCAGCGCTTATACTTTCAAAATTTTTTTCATTCAAGGCATTAAGCACCGATTCAAAATCTTCAGGCGCGGTCGTAACCTCGATCATGCCTTCTGTCAGCAGTACATCTTCTGCGCCGCCCTCAATAGCAGTTTCCATAATCTCATCTTCCGTATACTTCTCACCATCGAGGGTAATAATCCCTTGACGTTTGAAAAGCCTCGATACGGATCCGGATTTTGCAAGTTCGGCACCGGCTCTGGTAAGGATATTACGGATATCCGCTGCCGCACGGTTGCGGTTATCGGTGAGGACTTCAATGAAAATCGCTACTTCACCGAAGCGGGCTTCATAGACCAATTCCTCGTAGCTGACGCCTTCGAGTTCACCAGTTCCTTTCTTGATGGCATTGGTAATGTTATCTTTCGGCATATTTGCCGTCCGTGCCTTTAACACTGCTGTTCTCAGTCGCGGATTCCCTTCGATATCGCCTCCACCGATACGGGCGGCGATGGTAATTTCCTTGATTAATTTGGTAAACATCTGTCCGCGTTTAGCATCCGCGGCACCTTTCTTGTGTTTAATAGTCGCCCATTTACTGTGGCCCGACATAGAATACTCCTTTTATTGCAGGCTGCAATTTTTCTTTATTTCAGTATAATATTTTTATCTTTGTTTAACAAGAGGCAAGAAAGGGCTGAGTATTGTATAGCAATGACCATACATTGATTAGTTATTGAACGTGCGTTGATTAGTCAATGCTATACATATATCGACAAAGAAGACTTAAAAACTTAACTATCTCTATACTTGTTATTTGGTTACGCATAACCGACGAGGATATACTCTATAATTTTGATGAACTCAAAGAATCCCGCAAAAAACATGAAACAAACTGGGAGGAAGTCCAAAAATATGTAGCGCCGGTCATGTTGTCATTTTCATCCGATGACGGTGATCACAAAATACC
>JAISMB010000038.1 GCA_031276945.1 Spirochaetaceae bacterium
GTTCTAGATTGAATCAAAAAGCACAGTCAGCTCCTTTATAGAGGTATTATGTCTAGTCATAATTTGCCTCGTGGACTCACAAACCAAGGTCTGACTTATCATGTTACTTCAAAAGTAAATAGAGACGCTTTTGAATTAGAGCCGGATGAGATGAAAAAACTCTTTCTCACCGTGATTGAAGAAGCTAAAACCAAGAAAAGTTTCAAGTTTAAGCTATGGAACTTTTGCATCATGGGCAACCATTTCCACTTTCTCATTACGCCTGAAAAAGGGCAGAGTCTCTCTGATATATTGAAATGGATCAAAATGGTTTTTGCTATTCGGTGGAATAAGAAGCACCATAAGACCGGTCATTTCTGGGGAGATCGGTTTTATTCACGTGAAATAAAGGATGAGAAGGACTTTTGGACTGTGTTTAAGTATATTGACCAAAACCCTGTTGCAGCAGGACTGGTGCAGAAGCCTGAAGACTGGCAGTACAGCGGCGCATACCATCGGGAACATGTCATTGTCAGCATTGTCTCTCTGGTAACTGACACAGCTTGGAAGACAGACCTCAAGCTGCTTTTGTGTTATTGACGACACCCCTAACGCATATTATTTTCGAGGTCTGACCTATTTTGACGCATATTATTTTCGAGGTCTGACCTATTTTGAGGGCGAGGTCTGACTTACCCTGCAAGATCTGCCCTGTCATACTGAGAATGCCGCCTCGCAGCAGATTGATTTGCCTGTTGCATACTTAAAGGCAGCCCTGTATACTTGCGGTATGTTTGATAAACTTACTGAGAAATTATCCAATGTCTTTCGTGTCATCGCGGGAAAGGCAACAATTAGCGAAAAGAATATTGATGAGGCGGTCGAAGCCATCAAGATGGCGTTTCTTGAGGCTGATGTGAACTTGCGGGTGGTGCGCCGGTTTATCAATGCAACCGTGGAAGAGGCAAGAGGTGAGAAAGTCTTAAAGGCTGTTGATCCGGGGCAGCAATTTATCAAAATTGTCCACGACAGACTGGTTGCCTTTTTAGGCGATACCCAACAGGACCTTAAACTCAAGGGACCGGACACTCTTTCTTCTATCCTCATGCTGGGACTGCAAGGTTCAGGCAAGACCACGAGTTCTGCAAAACTGGCATTGCGCTTAAAACAAGACGGCAGGCATCCTTTGCTGGTTGCCTGCGATTTGCTCAGACCGGCGGCTGTGGAACAGCTTGCGGTACTAGGGGCGCAGATAGGTATTCCGGTCTATCGGGCGCCGGATAATGAAAAAGACAGTACCGCGGTGTATACTGCTGCCGCGCGCTGGGCAAAACAAAACATGATTGATACTTTGATCGTTGATACCACAGGTCGCCTACAGATCGACCAAGCCATGATGGAGGAACTGGTCAGGCTTAAAACGCTTGTTAATCCAGATGAGATGCTTTTAGTCGCCGATTCTATGACCGGACAGTCCGCTGTTGATATTGCTAAGACCTTTGATGAACAGATAGGACTGACCGGCGTGATCTTGACAAAGTTTGACTCTGACACCAGAGGCGGCGCGGCGCTGTCCCTTAAAACAATTACCGGAAAACCCATTAAATTTATTGGCACTGGTGAAAAACCGGGGGATTTTGAGCCTTTCAGACCTGAGCGGCTTGCAGGGCGTATTCTGGGTATGGGTGATGTCGTTAGTTTAGTTGAAAAAGCGCAAGCGGTCATTGACCAAAAAGAAGCGGCTGTCTTGCAGAAGAAAATAGAACACGAAACCTTTACCCTTGAGGATTGGCTTTCTCAAATCCGGTCGGTTAAAAAGATGGGGTCATTAAAGGCTATGGTCGATATGATCCCCGGTATGGCAGGGCAAATCAACGAAGATGATTTAGATAGAGCCGAACTCAACCGGTACGAGGCTATTCTTTCTTCAATGACCAAAAAAGAACTGGCTAATCATCTGATCATCGGTCCAAGCCGGCGCAGCCGTATTGCCCGCGGGTCAGGCACTTCAGTGGCAGAAGTAGTAAGGCTCCTTAAAAGATTTGAAAAAATGCGTTCCGATCTGAAGAAAGCGGTAAAGATAGGCAAAAACAAGAAAACAGCGCAGGCTATGATCGCTCAGTTGCAAAAACGGCGTTAAACACAAGGCGTAGCAGCAATTATGAAAATACCGGCGATGCTTTGTACGCTTTTAGCCTTGAGCGCCTGCTCATCAAAGAATATTTCTACGATTAAACGGGAAGAGCTTTTTAGACTGGATATTGGCAAACTGGAGGACCAGATTGCGCTTTATAATCTTGAAGGTGATTCAGGAGTCTTTCCGGCACAGCTTGTTATGAGCGATGGTCTGTTTTATTTAAGCGATGCCAAAGGGCAGAAAGTGCTACGGTATAATTCCTACGGCGATCTGCTCTTTATGATCTACAACAACAAGACCAATCCGACGCCGCTTACCGCACGGGGAAAATCAGATATGAGTACCACGCGCTGGTCATGGACCTATCCGTTTATCAGACCCGGTCATATTGCCGTCGATGAACGTAAGCATATATACATTGAAGACCGCTACCCGCTCGATCACTCAGGTATTGATCCGGAAAGCAATGCTATTTTGGATGGTGTTGTTGTACATTTTGATGAGGAAGGGAACTTTGTTGAATACCTAGGACAAGAAGGCTTAGGCGGACGTCCGTTTCCCCGCATAGTTAATCTATACCCGTCAATCAATAATGAATTGGCGGTTATCTGCTATCTTCCTACCGGCTGGAAAATTTATTGGTTTTCTCCTGACGGGCTGCTCCGTTACCTCATAACACTGGGTATTGATGCGGTGCCGATAACAGCCGATCGCGATATGGTTTTTGCCGCGCTTGACTCGTTTGCTGTTGCCCCTGATGCACGACAAGTCTACCTGCTCGTCAATTACTACCGCAATACCTTTGATGAATCGACCAATACTAAAACCGGTACAGAGCCTGACAGCGCCTGTCTCTGGATTATGGATGTGGAAACTGGTCTTTACACGCAGACTATTGAAGTGCCGTTCTATGAAAAGACCGTTATCCGCAATAAGCAGCGCGTTACTGAAAAAATGTTCTATTCCCTTATGGGCGCGGTACGGTCAAACCGGCTTTTTTTTTCGTTTCCAGAAGAACAGGGCTATGCTCTCATGATCCTCTCGCTGGATTCCTATGAACAAAAGCACAGCTTCATTCAGGTGCATGATGATGAGCGGCAATTTCAAGTGTTCAGTGTTTCGCCTGAAGGCATAATTTCAGCTTTATTGCTCAATGAAAGTGCGGCTCAGATTGTCTGGTGGCGCTCGGATATGCTCTTTAACCTTGAGAGGATAAATTGAAAGGAAAAACACACGCCCTAGGTCAGACCTCGCAGGGTTAGAGGCGCTCTCACGCATAGGTCAGACTTCGCCCCCGCACAGTCGTAAGCGCCGATGCCTCACTAAATATAAAAGGAGTCTATTATGAAAAAACTTATTAGCACAGAGACTGCTCATAAGCTTGATACTACGATGGCTCAGGCATGGGGGCTGAATGCTTTTGCCTTAGTCGAGGCAGCCGGTCGCCTGTGCGCAAAGGCTTTAATTGAGCATGTTCCGTCTTTATGGAGCGCACCGGCACGAGTAGTCGTACTTGCCGGCTCAGGGAATAATGGCGCGGATGCTATGGTCATGCTCCGTGCTTTGATTATCGCCGGCAAAGCAAGCGCCGAATCGGCAATAATCATAAATCGGTTTCCCCCTGAAACAGCAGACACCCCCCAGACGGCAAATTTCTTAACGCTCACAAAAATGACCGTGCCGAGTTTTATATGGGATAAGTCTGTCCTCAGGATTTTGAAGAATGCGGATATTATTATTGATGGTATTGTCGGCACGGGACTTTCAGGTCCGCTCAACGGCACCTTAAAAGAGATGGTTTTAGCTGTCGCACAAATGAAGTGCTGTCTTGTTTCAATAGATATCCCGTCCGGTCTGTATGAAGAGTGGAGACCTGACTCTCCTGTAGTACCTGCCACGTTTACTTTGGCTATAGAGCCGCTCAAAGGTATGCTCTATCGACCCTCCTACAGGCGTTTTAGCGGAGAGATCATACCGATAAGCGGCATATTCCCTGAACTGCTTATTAACACACTGCCGGGCAACGAATTGCTTTCTTGGGAAGATAGTCAGAAACATATTGCAAAAATCATGCCGGATGCTTATAAATATGACCGCGGCGTGGTCGAGATTCACGCTGGAGCAGCCGGTAGTGCCGGTGCCGCACGAATTGCAGCACGCGGCGCACAAGCTGCCGGCGCCGGCTTAGTACGTACTATTGTCGATGACAGCTTGTATCCGATAGTAGCAAGCCCTGCCGATGGTATTATGGTAGTACCGGCGTCAAACCTTGATAAGCGCTTTACGCCTCATGCCCTGCTCTTAGGACCGGGCTGGGGCATAAAACCGGATAGACAAGCTGTAATACAAGAAGCATTAACCCAAGAAGAAGCTGGTGTTCCTCTTATCCTTGATGCCGATGGACTTTTTCTAACCCGCTCTTCTGTATTTCATGGTAACGCCATTCTTACGCCGCACCTCGGTGAAGCTTCAGCCATTGCCGGTACACCACGTGAAGAAATACTCGCAGATCCTGAATACTTTGCGCTCAAACTTGCCTCTGCAAAAAACGCTACAATCATCATCAAAGGTCATGTCATAGTTATCGCAGACCCTAAAGGCACAGTAGCCTATCTTGACGGCATGTTACCGGTTTTAGCAACCGGCGGTTCAGGCGACTTGCTTGCTGGTTTTTGCGCTGCTCTTGCAGCACGCATGTACCGAAACCATAGTTTTGACGGCTACACCGTTGCCTCTGCTTCGGCAGCACTTCTTATTGCTGCTGCTTGTGCTACTGGCAAACGTTTTATTGATCCGCTTGAATTGGCAGATACTGCCGCAGCACTTGCCGGAAAAGCATGGCTCTAGGGACTCTCTTCAAGAGAGAGGTGGGATATTTCACCCATCCTGCTATCGAGGTCTGACCTATTCTGACTTCCAGTTAATCCAATAAGGACTGACCTATTTTGACGGCGAGGTCTGACCTATTCAATCTATTCAATCCAACAAGGACGGAGAATCCAGTTGCCGTTTAATACTTTTTGCGTGCCGGTATACTGCTGGAAACAGGCGTTCCGGTAAAACCAAGACTATTTATCAAAATTATCAAAAAAATCACAGATTCTTTCTGGAAAATTGAAGCAAAACGCCCTCTCTGACTCATTATAGTACGAGATTAATAACTTTGGAGGTTTTTAATGCAAAAATACCTTATGGGTTTCGTGCTGATACTCTTGTGTCTAGGCGGCACTATCGGCTGCGATTTTGATGAGAGTACTGATTCACTCCTTCCCAGTGCGGCTGATACGGCTTCGCAAGAACCCGAGCAGCCTGACAGTTCCACAGAGGACAGTGCCGACACAGGCGGTGAGTCTGAGGATTCGGCTGATACGGTTTCGCAAGAACCCGTTCCTGTCTTTGAGGATAGGCTTGCTTTACAGGATTATCTTGCAAAGCTGCCTAAAAATACTCCTGAAGAGCCGTATCCGATTAGGATACACGGGCTTGACCTTTCAAAAAAGAATAGCCTTATGGCTTGGTATGCCGTCTTGAGCAAGTTTGTCGCCCTTGATTTAAGAGAATGCACCGGATCGAGCATTGGCAATGCGCTTTTTCTTGATGAGAAAAATCCTAATCCTGGTATGGCGCAGCTTGTTTCTATCATATTCCCCGAGACAGTAACGGTAATAGAAAATAACCGGTTTGCCGATTGTCCCAATTTAAGAGCGGTTGAAGGGGTGGCGGTTACGAGCCTAAGCAGCGCGGCTTTTGCCCGCTGTCCCGCCCTCAAATCAGCGGTCTTTCCAAAAGCACGGGAGCTTAAGTACACAAGCAACAGCACTGAACGCGGAGTATTTTCAAAGTCTAAGTCTCTTGAAACGGTCATTATTCCTAAGGCTGAAACCATAGGCAATTATGCGTTTTATGATTGTGCTTCGTTACAGACGCTCGTCTTGCCGAATGTTAAGTCTTTTGGTGTGCGGGTATTCAAAGGGTCAGGCATTACCACACTGACCCTGGGCGAAACTGTGCCTTCATTAGAAGCGGGGGTATTTGAAGAAATTCCTCTGCCTAAGATTTACGTTCCTGATTTGGGAGCTTATCAGGAAACTGAAATAAGCGGATGGACGGCAGAGCTTAAAGCTGTCATTAAAGCCTTGCCGGAACATCTCAAGTAGCGTATAGTAGTATAAAGGCAGCTTTCAAAGCATGAGAGCTGCCTTTGCAAAAATTAATGAATACAACAGTAACATTCCTTTTTTTGGGCATTTTGATCGTTTTTTCAGCGTTCTTTTCGGCGGCTGAGATGGCTTTTTCAGCATTAAACCGGATAAAACTCAAGAATATGGCTGCCAGCGGTAATAAGAAAGCGATCCGTACTCTTAAACTTGCCGAACGCTACGACAAACTTTTATCAACAGTGCTTATCGGTAATAACATCGTCAACATTGCCTCATCCGCTTTGTGTACCGTCCTGTTTGTCAACCTCTATGGTAGCAAGGGGGCAAGTTTTGCCACCATCATAATGACCGCAGCTATTTTACTGTTTGGGGAAATATCACCCAAAACTCTTGCTAAAGAATCGCCTGAACAATTCGCCCTTTTCTTTACGCCGCTTCTCCGGTGTTTTATACTTATTTTAAGCCCGCTTAACCTGCTTGCCGGACTCTGGCGCAGCGCTATCATGTGGCTGTTCCGGGTAAAAAGCAATCGTTCCATCACCGAAGCTGAATTATTAACCTTTGTTGAAGAAGCGCGGCAGGATGGTGGCATCAATGAAAATGAAGAACAGATGATCCGCCGCACCATAGAATTTGATGAGGTAACCGCCGGCGATATTCTTACCCCCCGGATTGATGTCGATGCCCTTTCAATAAAGGATCCGCCTGCGGTTATTGAGAAGAAATTCAGCGACACCGGCTTCTCGCGGCTTCCAGTTTATGAGGATTCGATTGACGATATTATCGGCGTTCTCTTACTCAAAGACTTTTTTTGTATAAAAAAGCCGGTTACTGATCTCATAAAGCCGACTATTTTCATTACAAAGACAATCAAAATTGCCAAGCTGCTGGTTATGCTCCAAGAAAAGAAGTGCCATTTAGCTGTAGTCGTTGACGAATTCGGCGGGACAGTCGGTATTGTAACCGTTGAGGATATTATTGAGGAACTGGTTGGCGAAATTTGGGATGAACATGATGAGATCGTTGAGCCGATAACGAAAATCGCAGAAAACCACTACCGGATTCGGGGAAGCACCAGTCTTGAAGAGATAGAGGAACTCTTCCCCGGCATATTACCGGATTATGAATACAATAGTACGACTGTCGGCGGCTGGGTTATGGAACAGTCCGGTGGTATTCCTAAAGAAGGCGATAGTTTCCAGCTCAACACTGTCGTACTGACTGTTTCAAAAGTTGTTCATCGGCGGGTGTTAGAGCTAATACTTGCGCCGGCGGTTAAAAAATAGGGAGATGATCCACAAAGTATGATGAGCTTCAAACAAAGCCGTAATTGAACAGCTTCTTGGAAAAACAAATTGTCTTCCGCGAATGCTGAAAGAAAGCTGTCCCAATCGTCCGTTGCTATCCGGTCATAGCCTTATCCCCAGCCGTTTTATCCTCTTGCTCAATTTTTGGGCGTTTTTCAGATTTCGGGTTATGGCGGAGAGCTGTGGGCAATGGGGGCATTTGATTTCTATGGTTATTTGTATGCTTCATAATATCTCTTTATGCCCCCTGTTGTCTTTACCCCTCCATCATACTTTGTGGATCATCTCCATATTTTTTATTTATTTTTGACGGCGAGGTCTGTCCTATTTCAGAAGTTTATTTCCGAGAAGTTTTAGCGGATGGGTCAAAAGCCGTGGCGTATGGGTTAAAATGAAGGAAGGTGTCGTCGTGGAGGCGGGCGTTACCAGCAAGATTATAGAACTACCCGCATCACCCGTACGCTCAGGAATTATTACGGACAGCATTCGCTAATGCGCCAAGTGGCAAGCAGCCTGAACTTCCTCGTCCAGAGCCTAGCAGCGCATTATGAGCAAGCGCTTCAGATCATGGCTCATCAAAAGCGCGACAAAAGATGAGAAGGGAAATCTTTACCCGTGAATAGTTCGTACTGTGCCTGAGCTTGTCGGATGAGCATATCGTAGCCATTAAGGGTTCGACAGCCGGCCTGGGCGGCGCGCGCTAAAAACGCGGTACATTCAGGCTTGTAAATAAGGTCCATGACAACTTCTTTACCGGAGAATTGGTAGAGAGCCAAGGGATCCTCATCAATATGCGGTTCCATGCCGGCAGAGGTGGTCTGAATGATTATATCAGCATATTTTTTGATGTGTTCAACGCACCGGTGATCCAATCCATCCCACGCAAAACCGTACGGCAGGGCAAGTTCCTTTGCTTTAACCGCGGTCCGGTTGACAATCAACGCTCGTGCTTCGAGCCTGTGTATTTCGGCAGCGACAGCATGAGCAACCCCACCAGCGCCGACTATCGTTATGCGTTTCCCTTTTAAGTTCTTTTTCTCAATAAAATTGAGTAAAGAACCAGAAAAGCCCAAGGCATCGGTGTTAGTACCAATCCAGCCGTGAGGATTGCTAATAATAGTATTACAAGCGCCGATTGATTGGAGATTCTCGGATTGTGAACCGAGGTACGGTATAATGGCGGTTTTGTGCGGGATAGTTACTGATGCGCCTGATACGTTTAAGGCTTCTGCAAGATCTAAGAATGTTTTAACATCATCGGTAGGAAAAGGAACATACACCGCATCGGTATTTTCCAGTTTGAATATAGTATTAAAAAAAACAGGACTAAAGGTTGTGGTAAGTGGAAAACCGGTAATACCAAAGATCCGCGTTCTATCGCTTATGGTGCGGAAACGGTAGAGTTCGGACAGCTCTTGAGGTTCAAGTTGTCCGAGCGCTCCAAGGAATTGACCAGCCATAGTCGTATAAGAAAATTCTGAGCCGAAACGGTCCGCTAATATACGGCTTGGAATACCGAATGGTCCCATACAGATCAAGGTTTTATTCATACCAACCATTTCTTGGGATGCCCGGTACATACGCAGCACATCGGATAAAGAATTTGCCATAGCTGCAATTTTAACTAATTCATCGCCAACATGGTAAAGGCTTTTAAGTTTTCCTACAATGTCGCCATCTACACTGTGAATGTTATGATAAGAACGGATTATCTTAGTGCCGAAAACTCGTGCCGCCTCCTCAAGAGCCGGAACATTAAGATAATCTTCCAAATCAACATAGGCAAAATTAAGGCGCGGATCCGTAAACGCATTGGCAAGCCCATGAGCTAAAAGGCTTATCCGTGCGCCTTCACCTCCTCGGTACTTGCCGCCATCGCTTTCCCGCCGGATAGTCAAAATGACCGGTAATCCAGCCATTTCAGGAAAACGCCTGATATGAAACCGTTCATCAGGATCCAAGCAGTCGACCCGAAGCTCCGCTACATCAACGTATTTCCGGTTCTTTTCAATGATTTCAAGGTCGTGAGCAAGCGTTGTTCCCGTTAAACAAAGACAAATTTTAGACATACTCATCCTCCTCTAAGCCTGTGTGATTTTCCCCGAGATACCGTGCGGTAGCCCTTGGATAATAGTATAGTTATAGTACGATTATTTTGGACACGCGGTTAGAAATCCGGTCTATACACAAAAATCTCAGAGACACTATTCGTTTCATCAAAATTAAACCGGATCATAAGGGGCCACGCGCTTCCAGAGAGGGAATAGATAAGGCAGTGGTCAAGTTCATAGCGTGCCATGCCCATGAATAACTGGACAGTATTCCAATCGTCTCCACACACAATAGCGCCGGCAGTTTTGACACTGACTTGCCAAACGCGGTCCCGATAAATATAAAAGTCTCCCTGCTCATAAACAAAAACCACATCATCCTGCCACGCTTCCGATCCGCGTAAAGCATACACCTCCTGCGGCACTCCAAACTGTGCAATTAACTCATGCAACGTTAAGCCGATAAAGGAAGCTATCTCATGTTCCAGTTCTTTGTCTTCTTGGGTAATCTCAGTACTTTCATCCACAGTGGTCTCATCTCTGTTAGCATCACGAGACTGAGGCCACAAGAGACACGATACTACTGTTTCAAGAAACAGTAGTATCATAAACCGGCGTGCATACAGACACAATCGCATGGTGAGTACTATAGTGTAGGAATAAAAAAAAAGAAAGGCATTTGATTCAGTGTAGTATTCCTCGTGCCAGCAAGTCATTCATAAGCATCGTTAAGATGTTAAGTTCCATGTCGCCTGAAACCCGCTCTATTGTTTCTAAGATAAGAGACCAATCTTCAGGCTCAAGGTGCATGGTAGCATCACAGAATTCTCCGCGCAGAAATGCGACAATACTATCGTATTTTTCAGGAGAATCAATACTGTGAAACAAGTCTTCAGCAACCTCATTACCGAGGATGGGGGCAGTACGCCGGATAAATAAATCGTGGCTGTTCATATTACAGAATGTAACGCCCAAGGTCCTGATCCATAACCAAATTACTCAGCTTCTCATTCACATACGAGACGGTTATAGGGACTCTGGTAGGAGCAATATCCGGTGCGTCAAAAGACAATTCTTCCAATAAAGTTTCCATAATAGTGTGGAGGCGCCGCGCTCCTATATTTTCCAGACGGGAATTCACTTCCGCGGCAAGCTCGGCTATACGGTTAATTGCCTCGTCAGTAAATTCAATGACCACATTCTCTGTGCCTAAGAGTTCTATGTACTGCTTGGTGAGGGCATTTTTCGGCTCGGTTAAGATACGCAGGAAATCATCTTTTCCCAGAGAGTCCAGTTCTACCCGTAGCGGGAAACGTCCCTGCAATTCCGGTATGAGATCAGAGGGTTTGCTCACATTAAAAGCGCCTGCGGCAATGAAGAGAATATGCTCGGTATTAACCGGTCCCCACTTGGTGTTGACCGTAGCGCCTTCGATAATCGGAAGAATATCCCGCTGTACCCCTTCACGCGAAACATCAGGACCGTTTCCCCGCGCACCGCCGCTTGCGATCTTGTCTATTTCATCAATAAACACAATGCCGGACTGTTCTACCCGCTGTCTAGCTTCATCATTAACCCGGTCCCTATCAATGAGCTTTTCAAGCTCTTCGGCAATTAAAATCTCCCGTGCGCGGGCAACAGTTACTTCCTTTTTTTTCTTGCTCCCTCCGCCGAGCATACCGGCAATACCAGAAAGGCTTGACTCAAGGTCTTCAAAATTTCCTCCCATCATTTCAAAGGTGGGGAATTGCGGAGTCTGCTTAACGAGAAGCTCTACTGTCCTTGTTTCCATCTGTCCGTCACGGAGCATTTGGCGGAACTTTTCCCGTATCGGTGAGGTATACTCTCTATATTTCTCTTCTTGAGCAGACATATCTGACTGTTCTTCCTCATCTTGGCTATTATTAAACAGATTGTTAGGAAGACCGACTTGTATCGCTGCTCCCATAATACCGGGTCCACCGGGCGTTTCGGAATTCAGAGAAAATGTCCCAACCGGCTTCACGACAGGGCTGGACTGCTCTTTCTGTGCGCCGTGCCGTTTTTTTCTGCTACCGGGCAGGAGCATATCTAAGAGTATATCCTCGGCACGCTTTTCCGCCTCAACGGTAACTGCTTCCTGCATTTCCTGCTTGACCATAAGAATACCGGCAGCCATGAGATCGCGTATCATTGATTCGACATCACGTCCCACATAGCCAATTTCAGTGTACTTTGTCGCCTCAACTTTGATAAAGGGAGAACCGACTAGTTTGGCAAGGCGTCGTGCAATTTCCGTTTTGCCAACACCGGTGGGACCTATCATCAAGATATTCTTAGGGGTAATATCCTCACGCATATCATTTTCTAATTTGAGCCTGCGTATCCGGTTACGCAGGGCAATAGCTACGGCACGCTTTGCATTCTTTTGTCCAACAATATACTTATCAAGCTCGGCGACAATTTGCCGAGGCGTCAGTTCTTGTTTTGCCATTGTCGGATCCGCTATATTCTCGTTCACTGCAATTCCTCCACAGTAATATGATTATTAGTATAAATACAGATAGTGCAGGCAATATTCAATGCCTTTTCAGCAATCTCACGAGCAGAAAAACTACTGCCTTCCAGAAAGGCAAGCGCCGCTGCATACGCATAATTACCCCCTGAACCTATGGCAAGGGCATCGGATGCCGGCTCAATAACATCACCGGTTCCTGAGAGGAGCAAGGTTTTCTGCTTATCTGCCACTAAAAGCACAGCTTCAAGCCGGCGTAAGGTTCGGTCAGTGCGCCATTCCTTTGCCAATTCGACCGCAGCTCGCAAGAGATCGCCTGAATACTCTTTGAGTTTAGCTTCAAACCGATCGAACAAGGTAAATGCATCGGCAGTCGCGCCGGCAAAACCGCACAAGACCGTATCATTCATAAGACGGCGCACCTTGCGGGCATTGTTTTTTATTACCGTCTCACCCATGGTTACCTGTCCATCTCCGGCCATTGCTACTTTACCATCTTTTCGTACCGCAATAACCGTTGTACTGCGTATCCTGTTTTCAGTCATCTTAATCCGCCTTGTATCTATAATAGTACTATTATCTTCAAAAATGTACTCTTATTTTTGCTTGGATATTACCCCTCAACACAATACGTTTTTTTTCAAAAATAGTATAGAGCGGATCAGACGGCTGGTGCAGAGAAGCCCTGACCTCGGGCTGGTTAGAGACAGTCTAACGCGTAGATTAGAGGTGGTCTAACGCGTGGGTTAGAGACAGTCTAACGCAGAGGTTAGAGGTGGTCTAACGCGTGGGTTAGAGATAGTCTAACCGCGGGATAAGAGAGCGGGGCTTTTGCCTGTTCGTTCATCAGGCATTTAAGAAATGAGCAAATCCGTCCGACATTATATTAAATATTATGAGTATACCATATCATATAGTTGCAAAATCTTTTGCCGTTGCTATAGGCACTGCAATTATAATGTCTGCTACGATTACCTTTGTTTTTGGCAGCAAAGGAGTGATTTCTTGTAATGAAATGACCTTACAGATAGAAAAGCTGCAAGCAAACGATGCAGCTCTCGATCGGACGTATGCTCAATTAAATAAGATTAAGAATGCCCTTGAACGAGGCGATCAAGAGATTATATCTATGTATGCCCGCGAATTGGGTTTTGTAGCGAAAGATGAACAGCTCCTGCGTATTGTAGGATTGCGCGGAAGCCGCCAACAACTGCCGGATGCCGGTCAACTCATCACCATTGTCCGCCCTTATACGCAAAATGCCCTCTTTTTTGCGGTCGGTTTATTTACCGGTATCATAACGTTTATCGGAAGCCTGCTCTTCCTCGGACAGAAACATTTTTATACTATGAGTATGCAATTTACTAAACCAAGCCGTGGTACCCGGATATATCAATTCAACCATTCAGCCCACTGAGACTGCCGCTTGATCATCTGTCTCTCCGGCGAAACCGACAAAATTGCTAACTTATCTGCTCTGACGTGCCGATTTTGATAGTATCATTTTTCAATGAGGTTTTGGGTGAAACAATACTATAGATTTATCGTTCTGTTGATTCTTGCAGGCTCGGTAGCTGCCACCGCCTCGTCTGAGGTTATCTTTAATATCCAGTACTTTGATAAGAAAATATACTATGTGCAAGGTTCGACAACTGATCCTATTTTTATTCAAATGACTATCATTAACAATGGTCCCTCTCCTTTCCATTTTAAGCTCTCCGATGAACGGGTCTTTTCCGTTGATTTTGATGTACGGACCATGACAAACCGGACGCTTGAGCCTGCCGCTGTCTTGATACGGAAACGAAGCACAAGCCAGCAGGTCTTTTTTAGAGAAATTGCTATAGAATCAGGCGAGTCCTTCTCATTTATAGAAGATATCCGTAACTATGTTGATCTGAAGGAGCCGGGTATTTTTGTGGTTAAAGCGCAGATGTACCCGCAGCTATACCGCACCGGTATCAATGATCAAAAGCTCGAGTCAAACAGGCTCTCCCTCAGTCTCCGTCCACCTTCGATTCTTGGTCCGGATGGGATACCGCTTGAGATGGATGCGGATACCAATGCCCTCTTAGTGCGAGAGAAACTGTCCCCGGACAGAGTGGTGGAGTATTTGTTGCAAGCCCGGCAGAAAGGGCAATGGGAGAAGTTTTTTCTTTACCTCGATCTTGAAGCGCTTGTCTCACGTGATAGTGTGCGTCAACGGCAATGGCAGGCAGAGTCTCAAGAGGGTCGGCAGCGTATGCTTGCCCGCTACCGCCTTGAGTTGCAGAATGCTACCATAGACGGTGATATTGCCACTATACCAATGGATTTTCAAATCGAGCGCACCAGTTATAGTATGACGGAAGGTACCGTTATCGTGCAGGAACGCTTTAAGGTCGGGACCTACATTGAGCGCAAGCGCTACACGTACTACCTCCAGCGCAGGGATGATATTTGGACCATTGTTGATTACTCAGTGGTAAATCTGGGAACAGATTAGCGTTCCTTTCCTTAAAAATTAAGTCTTAACAGCAGGTCTTCACTGATAAGTGATTCGTCAATAGTGCGCCCACCGCCGGTAATACCGAGTTTGCGGTCCGGACGAGAGTTGCCATGAAAATCACTGCCAGCACTGATACATAAGCCGGTGTCTTTACCAAGTCTTTCAAGGCGCATACAGGCTTGTTTCGTTGCCATAGGATGCCATGCTTCAATACCGTCAAGTCCTTGATCGCGCAAATCCGCCACAAGATTCGGCAAATGTCCCCATGAAACATAGAGCGATAAAGGATGCGCTAGTACCGCAAGAGCGCCAGCTTCATGAATTAAGCTAACCGCCTGCTCAAAACTTAAATTCTCTTTTGGTACATACACCGCTCCGTCTTTACCGAGGTACTGGGAAAAGGCTTGTTCATTATTTTTAACTATCTTTTTTTGTCTTAGAAAGTCTGCAAAATGCATCCGTCCAACCACGGTTCCGCCGGCTAAAGCTGTAATATCTTCGTATTGAACGGCGATGCCTTTTTCCTGCATACGTTCGATTATAAGCCGGTTACGTTCTTCTCGTTGCACAATGAGTTGAGACAAAGCGTGAGAAAAGGTATCCGGCAGCGGATTGTGAAGCCCTAGCCCTAAGATATGAAATTCACCCGGTTCCCATGAAATGGAAATCTCAATACCCCGGATAAACCGTATCCCCTGCCGAGCAGCCTCAGCACCGGCAGCCTCAAGACCGGCTATCGTATCATGATCGGTGAGTGCGATTGCCGACAAGCCTTTATATGCAGCCTTTGCAATAAGGTCGACTGGACTTAAGCTGCCGTCGGAAGCTGTTGAATGGGTGTGTAGATCAAAGTTCATAGTCTTAAAAGGTAGATAAGGGAAAGGATGCCCTGATGAAGGTCGTTTGTCTCTTCAAGGCATCCCTTTGCATTGGTTTTTACTCTGCTTGAATCTATGCCCAACGAATAAAGCCTTGTCGGTACGGATGTACCAAGGCGTTATGTTTAGGCAGTATACGGACGGTGTTTCCTTGAAAGCCGGTGTCTGTACATTCAATTTGCACTTGATAGCGGTATTGACTATTGTTTTGTTGCACAACCTGCATTTCTACCCGGTGTGCTTTTTCAATATAGCCGCCGCTCTGATTAGAAACTGATCCGTGGTACAGTTCGACTAAGAGATCATCAGGGGTCAACTGACCGAGTTCAAGGTAGGCGGTTACCAGCAGGGTATCCCCGCGCAGCATAACCGGAGCTGCCGTGGATTCAACGCTGATAACCCGTATCGCATCCCAGGATTTACTGAGCCGGTCAAAGTATGCGGCGAGTGATTTTGCATCCTCATAGTTTCCCTCGACCAAATGCTGGTAATTTTTAAGCGCCGGTAGGTAAAACTGATTAGCATAATCCATGAGCATACGATGGCTGGACATTGACTGCCCGATGGCTTTGATAGATGCTTTCATCTTTTTGATCCATTCGCGCGGCAGCCCGTCATGCCCCCGTTGATAAAATAGAGGGATTATATCACGCTCCAGAAGCTCGTAGAGAGCCTTGCTTTCTACCTCATCCTGTATATCGGTGTTTTCGTACTGCTCCCCTTGTCCGATTGCCCATCCGATCTCAGGCTTGTAAGCTTCATCCCACCAGCCATCCCGGATAGAACAGTTCAGCACCCCATTCATCGCCGCTTTCATACCGCTTGTTCCAGATGCTTCCATGGGTCGGCGCGGGGTATTAAGCCATACGTCAGAGCCGGAAGTAATGTAGCGGGCAACCGTCATATCGTAATTTTCAATAAACACAATCCGGCTGCCTATCTCATGTTTTTCAGAGAAATGGATGATTTCCCGAATAAGCTCTTTGCCCGGCATATCCATAGGATGGGCTTTGCCGGCAAAGATCAGTTGAATAGGCTTGTCTTTATCGGTAAGCAGCTTGATGAGCCTTTCTGGATCGTGGAGTAAAAGATTACCGCGTTTATAGGTCGCAAACCGGCGTCCAAAGGATAAGGTCAAGACATACGGAGAGAGCGCATCAGCGGCTTGTTGCAGGCGCCGTTCCTCTGCTCCGGTGCGTATAATACGCTGGCGGATACGTTCACGGGCAAAGGCAACGAGCTGGTCGCGCCGCCGTTCATGGGTACGCCACAACTCTTCATCTGAGATACGATCAATACGTTCCCAGATACTGAGATCGGTAGGCGCATCTTCAAAGTGCCTGCCAAAGTAGCGGTTCATCAGGTTCGTCATACCATTGGATATCCAAGTGCGCGGATGCACACCGTTGGTAACATGCTTAATAGGCACTTCATCTAAAGGCAGACCGGGCCATAATCCTTTCCACATGGTCCGTGACACATCACCGTGGAGTTTAGCGACACCGTTAGCATAAGCGACAAATTTTAAGGCAAGTACCGTCATGCAATACGTCTCTTGGTTATTATGGGGGTCGACACGCCCAAATCCCAAGAATTCATTCCATGAAATACCGAGCAACTGCGCCCAAGTCCTGAAATACCGTTCAATAAGCCATATATCAAACCGTTCATTGCCAGCAGGAACCGGCGTGTGGGTAGTAAAAAGGCTGGTTGCCCAGACCGCCTCTTTAGCCTCATTAAAGCTAAAGCCGCGCTCAACCATAAGCTCTCTTATCCGCTCCAGCACCAAAAAGGCTGAATGTCCTTCATTCATGTGGGTTACCGCCGGGTTTATCCCCAGCGCCCGCAATGCCCGTATGCCGCCTATGCCCAAAATAATCTCCTGACAGATACGAGTCTCTTTATCACCACCGTATAAAGCTGCGGTAATATCACGCAGATCAGCCGTGTTCTCCTCAATGTTAGTATCAAGCAAATACAGAGAAGCGCGCCCCACCTTTACTTCCCATATCTGTGCAAGGACTATCCGGTCGGCTAAGTCCACACTGATTTTGAGCGGCTTTCCCTCACTATCGACTTTCAAGGCAACCGGCATATTGTACCAGTCGTTCTCTGGATAGTATTCTTGTTGAAACCCGTCATTGTTGAGCCTTTGGGTGAAATAGCCCTGCCGGTAGAGCAGTCCTACACCGACCAGTGGCAGCCTCATATCTGAAGAAGTTTTCATGTGGTCGCCGGATAAAATCCCTAAGCCACCTGAATAGATGGGCAAGGAAACGTCCATGCCGTATTCCATAGAAAAATACGCAACAACATTGTCTGTCTGCCCCTTATACCACGTATCGCCGCTGCTCTTATATTTAAGAAAGCGCTGATACACTTCATCAAGCGCTGCTATATAAGAATCATCTTTGGCAGTCTGTTCGAGTTTTTCTTGGCTTACCATACCCAATGTTCGTACGGGGCTTTGCTGCGATCTGACCCAAGTATCGTAATCTAAGCGAATAAAAAGCTGCACCGCATCATAATTCCATGAAAGCCAGAGATTATTGGCTAGTTCCTCAAGTGCTTTCAAAGAATCCGGCAACTTCGGTTTAACTGTATAGGTAGAAATCTTCATAAGTATAGACTAAGCCCTTATTGCATACTTGTCTAGTGGTAATTGTCTTCTATCAGCGGTTAGCCACTTGCCACTAATCACGAGCCACTTTGAAGCAAGGGTCAGACCTTGACCTCAGAGTCGGTCTGTCTTTATTGGAATCAAAAGTCCGTCCTTATTGAAATTGACTCCACAACCTAGGGGTTTCGTTAAAAGGAAGAGAATAAAGTAAGATAACAAACGGAAAAGCACTGCACAGACATGACATCAGTGATAGGGCTGTAGGAAAAGATAAAAGACTTACTGCCAGGAGGGACAGGTAAACAAGGTCGAATGGCTCATGACAATCGACACTTTATCAATGCTGTATCTTGGATTATCAGAAGCCATCGCGTTCCAAAAGAATTCCTCTACCTTTTCTGGTGAGGTTAATTTGTTCAACCGCATCCGTGTCGCCCGCACTTTTCGCTTGATTATTGGGGTTGCTTGTGGATGATTTTCCGCTGGAAGAAGGACGTTTTCATCCAAAAAGATTATCAATGCTTGTTTTGTAGCCTTCATAGTACCTCCTTTAATGTTAGATAAAACATATAAAAATTGCGGCGCGTGCCTCAAGGCATCTAGCTCAAGTTGTTGTAATTTATGCACTTTTGAGCGTACGAGGTCTGACCTATATGAAGGGGCTATGAGGACGAGGTTTCAGAGAAGAAGCTTGAGGTCTATCCTCCATGCAGTATCAGTTACCAGAGAGACAACCGTCATGATCCTGAGTTCCCGATGGTATGCGCCGCTGTACTGCCAGTCTTCAGGCTTCTGTACCAATCCTGCTGCAACAGGATTTTGGTCTATGTACTCAAATACAGTCCAAAAGTCTCTCTCATCCTTTATCTCGCGTGAATAGAAGCGATCTCCCCAAAAATGACCGGTCTTATGGTG
>JAISMB010000044.1 GCA_031276945.1 Spirochaetaceae bacterium
ATGCTAAACTTAATTGTCCTTTACAGCAGGTTTAACGTCATTCTTGGCGAGCTGTTCATCGGCTACGAGGATAGGACAGACCTCGGCTTTGTACTCAAACAGCAAATTGGTATACACCCAAACAGCGTAGCGGTGCTTGTCTCTGTCCTCATCCTAGTACTTCAGGCGTTCTATTGTGGCAAGTTCATATTTAGGGTTGGCTATTCATTTTCTCATTCAATTTTTTTCATGGTAAGTCCGATATTTCATACTATGAATACACCAGTAGCATCATTACAACTGTCTGAACAACAGCTTTATGGAGAAGCGTTAAGCCAAACACAAGAGGCTTCTCCTCTGAGCGCGCAGGAACAAGGGGTTTCGGCTGCCGTAATTGAGAATCTGCAAGAGATAGTCGATCCAAGTTTGGGATTCCTCTTGGATTTGAGTGTATGACGCAGATTCGTGTCCGTTATGCCCCCTCACCTACCGGTCTCCAGCACATTGGCGGCTTGAGAACCGCACTGTTCAACTATTTATTTGCCCGTTCTCAGGGCGGCACGTTCATTCTCCGTCTTGAAGATACGGATCGTACCCGTTTCGATCAAAGCTTTGTTAAAAATCTGTACGATACTTTTGCATGGCTTGGTATAGCGTGGGATGAGGGACCTGATAGAGGAGGACCGGCGGCTCCGTATATACAATCGGAACGTACGGAGCTTTACCGCCTGTATGCCCAGCAACTGCTTGATTCAGGCAAGGCGTATTACTGTTTTTGTTCCGCCTGCCGGCTTGAAGAGTTGCGGGTTGCTCGTGAGGCTGCCCATGCGAGTGAAACAGGCTATGACCGGCACTGCCGCGCTCTTTCTGTGCCGGAAGCTGCTGCACGGGTAGCGGCTGGCGAGCCGCATGTAATCCGTCTTAAAATCCCTTTGGGAGAGCGTACAGAGTTTACCGATCGTCTGCTCGGTTCCATTGCATGGAACAATGACGATGTGAATCCTGATCCGGTTCTGCTTAAATCTGACGGCTTCCCCACCTATCATTTAGCTAATGTGGTTGATGATCATTGTATGGGTATTACGCATGTCCTGCGCGCCCAAGAATGGCTTTCTTCGACACCGCTCCACATTATGCTTTACCGGGCATTCGGCTGGACTATTCCTGAATTCTGCCATCTTCCTATGGTCCTTGGGCAGGATGGGAAAAAGCTCTCCAAACGTCATGGCTCTACCAGTCTTGATGAGTTTCGGCGTAACGGGTATGTGCCGCAGGCTCTCATTAACTATGTTGCGCTTCTGGGCGCTTCTTATAAAGAAGGGACAGACCTCTACAGTCTGGATGAACTGGCACAGAACTTTAATCCGGATAAACTCAACAAAGCGCCGGCTGTTTTTGATTATAAAAAGCTCGAATGGTACAACGCCCGGTATATCCGTATGAACTCTGACGATGCTCTTGCAAGTCTTGCCCTTCCTTTTGCACAAGCAGAAGGGCTATTCGGTGAGCTGGGCGCTTCTCCTACCCCGGATCAGAAGGCGCTTTTGAGCGCTGCTATGCCGCTTATTAGAGAACGGGTATCTTTTTTAGCCGAAATACCGGCTAAGATACGGTATTTGTTTATTGATCCCGTTATACCTGCGCCGGAAGAGTTTTTTCCTAAGAAAGCGACGCTTCAAACAACTATTGCCTTGCTTTCTCTTGCACAAACAATGGTCCCTCCTCTGGCAAGCTTTGATGAGGATACGGCTTCAGAACAGTTTGTAAAAGAAACGGCACAGCGTGCCGGTGTTAAGCTTGGTGATTTGATGATGCCTTTGCGTGTTGCCATCACCGGCTCCCGGATCAGTCCGCCACTTTTCGCTTCTATCCGTCTTCTTGGTCAGACTAAATCTTGCGCGTATGTTAATCGGGCATTGTCCTATCTCTGTGCTGTGTCTGCTACCGAGTAATCTTAGAAAGGACTGTCCTAAGCAGCTAAGTCCATCACTGGAGCAGCTTAAGGTCTGTCCTCCAAGCCGTGTCAGTTACCAGAGAGACAAGGCGCACAATGCCGTGTTCGCGATGGTATGCGCCGCTGTACTGTCAGTCTTCAGACTGCTGCACCAGTTCTGCGGCTGCCGGACTTTGATCAAGGTAGTTATACACGGTCCAAAATTCTTTTTCGTCCTTTATTTTTCGTGAATAAAACCGGTCTCCCCTTGAGTCTTCGGACACTCTTTTTCAGTCCGCTGTCTTTAGACAATGACTTGCTGTCTTTAGACAATGCCCCGCTGTCTTGAGACAATGACTTGCTGTCTTTAGACAATGAAGCACGGACATTCTTTTTCAGTGTCCAGACACGCTCCTGTCAGTTCTCGGACATTCTCTTTTAGTCTCAAGACAGGAAGAAAAGAGGTCTGTCCGTCCTTATCACGCTCCTGTCAGTTCTCGGACACTCTCTTTTAGTCTCAAGACAGGAAGAAAAGAGGTCTGTCCGTCCTTATCAAGCCGCATGTCGTATACTGTACGCCGCTTTCCTATCTCTCCTCTCTTCTGAGTATCCGCATCCGCACGTATACCTTCTCTCCTCCAGCGTGAGTTTGTTCTTAATCCCACACTTAAGACAGACTTTGAGTTGAGGCGAACCATTTATCCTCTATGACCGTCTGAGACAATTTTCCTCTGTCTCTCAATTCCGCCCATAATCTACTGCTGTATCACTCTTCCCCAACCCTTCATCTGCGCCTTATGTCCTTTACGGCGACCTTTTGTAATGAGTATACTTTTTAGTATATTTTTATTGAGGAGAACGAGAATGAAAAGATACTATTTAACGGTAATGTTCTTCGTGTTTGTTGCCGTCTCTAGTATAGGTGCCGGGGGAATACGAGAATACAAAGGACAGCCGTATAGGGTAAATGAATGGACACCGACAAATGTTCAGCAATTCGTCAAAGCTGGCACGTTTGATGTTGAAGGTATACGCATTGGTCCTGATGATTCACCTGATGGTACGTTCAAGAACGGGGTCTACTACTGGGGCGGACCAGTTTCTATAAACTCGGACAGTGTTTTATACACAGGGTGGTCAATACACTTTAGGCTCAGTGATAAATGGCAGACAGAGGAAGAATACTCTTGGATGACCGCACGGTACACAGGAAAAAACCGTGCGGTGTCAAAAACAGAGACGTATACCGTGTATGGGACTATACAGTTTACCGGTAAAGAAGGAAAAGAAATCATCGAAATAGTCTACATAGAACCTTACAATGAAGATACGTATAGAGCTGATGAACCGGTTGATACGGTATTGGAAAATCAAGCAGAGGATGAACAGATGAAAAGACGTATCACTATTACAGGACTTCCGCCGCTTCCCTTTACGGAGGACTCAAAGCCTGCCCCGCTTATAAAATATTCTTTTATGCTTTCGCTGCATAACAACATAGCGCCTGCTACTGCTTTTACAACAGGCATGGCGCAGCAAGTGGATGCTTCTTTTACTGATACCTGGTCTATGCCAGCCGGTACAACAGTATGTACGGTTCTTGTCAGCATAAGGGATCAGAATCAGAATAATAAAGTTATACGGGCGCTCTCTAAAAAATACGTTTCCTTAGAAAGGGAGCTCATTATTCTTTCTTTTGATGATTTTCAGGAAGAATCCGTAGAGCTTTTAGAGAAAAAGTTCGGCATTCAGTAATAACTAAAAGGGATAGAGAACTTCTGTGAGGTTTTTGTGTTTAAGGGTTTGAGTAGAAAAGCACAAATGGTAATGACCGGTATTGTGCAGAAAGAAGCACGCCGGTGCGGTGCGGATACGATTATGCCGGAACATATTATCGCGGCAATTTTGCAAGACGGTGAAGGAACAGCCTGTAAAGTATTGCAGTGTCTTAAAGTCAATATATTTGATTTTCAGCGTGCTCTTGAACAGTATACTCAGAATACGAAAAGCAGTACGGCACTTGCTTTTGATCCTATTCCTCTGTCTGAACGGGCATTATCCCTGCTTGATAGAGCGACAGAACTGACGCGGAACCTGGGGAATGATTATATCGGGACCGAGCATCTTTTATTGGCGGCTGTCCAAGAACCTAATTCACTGGTTGCTGATTATCTTAAGACACAAGCAATAGACAATAATATGGTAAAGCTTGTTATACAAACACGGTTTACCAAGCATTCAAGTCAGATACAACAAGTGCTCTATCCCAGTTTAACGCCGCTTCTTGACGAATATGCACAAGATTTAACCGAGTATGCCAGAGCCGGTAAACTTGATCCGGTCATAGGGCGGCAGCACGAGATAAACCGAGTCTTGCGCATTTTATCACGGCGTATGAAAAATAATCCTCTTTTGATAGGTGAGCCGGGTGTCGGTAAGACGGCAATCGTTGAAGGGGTAGCCCAGTTCCTCGGCAGCTTGGATCCACCGCAGTCTTTATCCGGCAGACGTATTCTCAAGCTCGATATTGCCTCATTGGTAGCCGGCACCAAGTACCGCGGTGAATTTGAAGAGCGGCTCAAACGAATTATAAAAGAGATTATCGACTCAGGCAGCATCATCTTATTTATTGATGAACTGCATACACTCATAGGAGCCGGCAATGCCGAAGGCACTATAGATGCTTCCAGCATACTCAAGCCGGCATTGGCGCGAGGGAATGTCCGCTGTATTGGAACGACTACCTTACATGAATACCGTAAATATTTTGAGAAAGACCCTGCATTGGAACGGCGTTTTCAGGCTATTTTTGTAGAAGAGCCGAGTTTTGATGAGACGCTTGCGATGGTAGAAGGTATTCAACATTGGTACGAGGAACATCACCGGGTTCGCTATACAAAGCAAGCTGTCTATGCATCAGTACAGCTTGCCGGACGTTATATCCGCGACCGGTTCATGCCGGATAAGGCAATAGATCTGCTTGATGAAGCCGGTGCCATGAAAAAACTGGAAAAAAACACTAATCCTCCGGAAATTACCGGCATGGAACTTGAGATTTTGGACCTAGACCGTGAAAAAAAGGACTGTCTTATATCTCACAATTATACTTATGCACTCGGTATCCGTGATAAGATACGTAGTCTGCGTCAAAGACTTGAAGTAATCAGGCATTCTTGGGAAGAGGCTTCGAATACTGCATGGCTTGTTGTTGAAGAGAGTGATATACGAAAAGTAGTGTCTGAAATTACCGGCATTCCGGTCATGCGCTTAGAAGAACAGGATTCTAAACGGCTTTTGGACATTGAGACAGAATTACACCGAAATATCGTTGGACAAGATAATGCGGTAAAAAAACTCGCCTCTGTTATCAGGCGTTCCCGTGCCGGAATTTCCTCTCCTCATCGCCCCTTGGGTTCTTTTATGTTTTTAGGTCCGACCGGCATAGGAAAAACCTTACTGGCAAAATCTCTTGCCGCTTATCTTTTTGGCAGTGAAGAGTCTATCATACGGATTGATATGTCGGACTATATGGAAAGACACAATGCCGCCCGGCTTGTTGGTTCACCGCCGGGCTATGTCGGCTACGAAGAAGGAGGTATTTTAACCGAACACATACACCACAATCCGTACCAGGTTGTTCTCTTTGATGAGATAGAAAAGGCGCACCATGATGTTCTTAATCTGCTTTTACAGATTTTAGAAGAAGGTGAGCTTAAGGATAATCTGAGACATACGGTGAATTTTCGCAATACCGTGATCATTATGACCAGTAATGTAGGCTCTAGTGAACTATTTGTACGGCAGATAGGCTTTGACAGCACAAACGCAGTAAGTCATAAAGATATTGAAGCGCAGGTTTTTGCAAAAATGCGCAGTACTTTTAATCCGGAATTCTTGAATCGTATTGATGAATGTCTTGTCTTTCATCCTTTAGCACTGTCCCACCTTGAAGCTATTTTGGAAATACAAATTAAAGAATTACAGACGCGGCTTGCGGAACAAGGGTATGGCATGGAAATTGAGCCTGTAGTACGGCGCTTCCTTTTAGAAAAAGGCTGGGATCCTCAGTATGGGGCGCGTCCTTTGAGGAGGGTTCTGGCACGGGAACTTGAAGAACCGCTTTCTTTGGCAATTATTAAAGGACTTGCACGAGGAACAGTCTTTTCGGTCGGCATAGCCGACGGCGCTATTGTGGTTAAACCAAAACAAGACCTTTTTATTCAATCGTAATAAATCCCCCGTGCTGTTCAAATTTAACAATAAAGTCGGCAATGCCTTGGTATAAAGCTTCCCCAAAGCTTTGAACATACTGCGGATTGGTCATTAAAAGCAGATCCTGTTCATTACTGATAAATCCTAACTCAACTAAAACTGACGGCATCCGGGCGTTTCGTACGACAAACCAATCTTCAGCTTTAATACCGCGGGAGGGCAGCTCTTTACCGAGAATCTCATCAAACCTATGGATGATAGACTCCGCCATTAAAATACTTTCCCGCGTAAATTCTTCTTCCAGCATTGCATTGAGTATGGGTATCACTTCTTTACTATCGCTGTATTTCTCAGGATCAACCAAATCGCGCCGGTAGTGCGGATCAAGATACCACACTTCATAACCACGAGCCGCTCTGTTAAATGAAGAATTCGCATGAATCGAGAGGTAGATAATGGCATCATTGTCGCCTAAGGGAATGGCATTGGCAATAGCTACCCGTTCTTCAAGGCTTAAAAAGGTATCGCTGCTTCTGGTAAGCAGCACCTGCTTGTCAGGATAAGCAGCTAAAAGCCGATTGTATACATTTTTTGAGACGGCAAGCACAATGTCCTTTTCCGCTACCCGTGTCTGTTTTTCTTTGATAATACGCGTGGCGGTAGCACCGGGATCTTTACCGCCATGCCCCGGATCAATAACGATTGCTGCGATACGAAAATCTGAGTCGGGATCGTCGATTTTATCAAGGAAGTTTTTAAGCGTTGTCAGAAAAGATTCCGGAAAAAAAAGTTCGCCATCTTTTATAAAAGGATGCGGGAGGATAATGAGTTCACTGCCGTCAAGCAGTGCGTAGCCTGAAGAACCGGCAGCACCGGTAGAAAACACAAGCTTATGCCCCATAAAAGAAAAAGCGCCGGACTGAAACAGAGAATCCCAGCTTAATTGGGCAACATTCCCTGTTGAAAATGCAAGCTGCGCTAATACTTCATCAAGGTTGAGAATATTTTCGCTTTCTTGGGTAAAGGCTGGTACAAGACAGAATAAAAAAATAAAATAGGAAATACCAGCCCTGTTTATACGCATAAAATGATGATACTTCCAGAGAAATTCCCTGTCAATGCAGGATTATTTTCCTGCAACTGCGCGGATCCTTCTATCAAGCGAGAGCGCCGCTGTGGTTGCCGCTTTAGCTTTGAGGCGCACTGTAGCGACAGTTGGCATGGGGCTTTTAATTATTTTCTATTTTTATTATATTCTTGTTCAAATTAAGGAGACAAAAATTGATAGACAAAAGAATGAGAAAAATAGCCGTTACCGGAGTACTTGCCTCTCTTTCAATCGTACTTGGTATAACCGGATTAGGTCTTATCACCTGGTTTCCGGGCGCATCACTGACGACCATGCACGTGCCGGTTATCATAGGCGCAATTCTTGAAGGACCGATCGTGGGGCTGGTAATCGGCTTACTCTTCGGTGTTTTTAGCCTCATCCAAGCTTCGCTTATTGCAGTCAATCCGGCAGACATGGCTTTCATCAATCCGCTTATTTCAGTCGTACCGCGGCTTTTTATTGGACCTGCTTCATGGCTTGTGTACGCTTCAATAAGCGGTAGTTTGCGCATAACAGATAAAAAAATACCGGTTTTGAGAGAAAGTCTCGCTCTTATTATCAGCGCCATAGCCGGCAGTTTGACCAATACCGTTTTGGTGCTTTCGGCTTTGGCTCTCTTTAAGGTAATACCTTGGGCTATGATAGGACTCATAGCTCTTACCAACGGCTCCCTTGAGGCGGCGCTGTCTGCGCTTATCGTGTTTGTAGTCCTTGCAGCATGGAAGCATCTACCCCGCCACGGCGGCAGATCGCGCTTGAACCGCTAACCGCTACTCATATTCAGACGGACAGACCTCAAGCGCAGGAAGGGGATAGCAGTTGACAAAGCGCCGTAACTCACCGATACTTTCTTTAATATGCCCGCATCGCTACAGGTGCGTGAGAAAACAGATAGACAAAGAGGAGCGTTTATGGATTTTGTTAAAGATATGCGCCAAAAAGCGGCGCTTTTACAAAAGCGTTTGGTATTGCCAGAAGGTACTGAACCGCGTACCCTTAAGGCAGCTCGGATCATTATGGATGAAAAACTTGCATCATCCGTTACCTTATTGGGCAGCTTGTCATTGGTGAGCGCCGTTGCGGTACAGGAAGGGGTCAAACTGGACGGCATGATCGTTCTTGATCCGGCGACTTCACCGTTCATTGACCAGTATGCCGATGCGTTCTACGAGTTACGAAAGAAAAAGGGCATGACCCCTGAACAGGCGCGGCTTGATATTGTCTCTCCTCTGCGCTGGGGTGCCATGATGGTGCGCCTTGGAGAGGCTGATGCGCTGGTTGCTGGCGCGGAGCATGCAACCGCCGATGTTCTGCGTGCCGGACTGACCATTATCGGTACTGTTCCGGGCTTAAAAACCGCTTCCTCGTGTTTTGTGATACAGGCTCAGGATAGAGACTGGGGCGTTGAAGGCGCTCTGATTTTTTCTGATTGCGCGGTTGTGCCTGACCCAACACCGGAACAACTGGCTGATATTGCCCTGAGCGCAGCCCAGTCCTGCCGTGAATTGCTTGCGGCAAAGCCGGTTTTGGCGCTTTTATCCTTTTCCACAAAAGGATCAGGGGGCGATCATCCGGATGTGCTTAAAGTGCGCGGCGCCCTTGACCTTATTAAGGAGAAAGAGCCGGACCTCATCATTGACGGCGAACTGCAAGCTGATGCAGCGCTTGTTCCCGCTGTTACCGATAAAAAAGCGCCCGGCAGTCCTATCCGCGGTAAGGTCAACACGCTGGTCTTTCCCGATCTCGGCGCCGGTAATATCGGCTATAAACTGGTTCAGCGTCTCGGTAACGCTCAGGCTTTTGGTCCTTTTTTACAGGGTTTTGCTCAACCGATAAGCGATCTCTCACGCGGCGCGTCGGTCGAGGATATCGTGGTAACAGCGGCGGTAACGCTAGCTCGGGTAAAATAAGAATGAGAGACGTGCCAGCCCCAGTCCCCTGTGCAGAGCAGCGCCGGTAAGCGCTACTGCTGTGCAGAAAACACCAGCGTCGCCCTCATCGGCGGCGCTTTTTTTATCTGAGAATGACTTGGTTTCATGTGTAGTTGCCGGCTCCTTTACCATGTACGCGACACGACTGGTAGGATGGGTCAGACCTCGCCCCTCACGGACAGACCTCGCAAGCAGGGTAAGCAATTTTCCCTTAACAACGGACGAGCCACTTGCCACTAACCACTTGGCAGCACGGTCAGACCTCGAAGGCAGAATAAGTCAGACCTTTCTCAAGCCGAGAGCGTATCTTTTAAGGCAGCTTCAAAAAAAGATATACATTTATTTGTTTTTATGGTTTAATAAAAAAGTATGTACAGTATAATTGTAGTATCGTGCCTCCTGTTCTCAGGCTGTATGGGCTGGGTTGAGGCGGGCGGACGGGTGCTTGAAGGAAGCGCTTTTGCCGAAAAGACTCTGGCGCTCTACCAAAATGAGGCGGGTATAGCGGTGCAGGTGGTACAGGAGAAGAACGGGAAACAATCCCTGCTCATTACGACCGATGCCTTTCCCACCGTAACGGTGCGTGCAACAGAGCCGACACCTGAGGGGAGGTTTTATCTTTCCTCACTTTCATTTCTTTGTTCCAGCAGTTCAGGGTGGAATGAATGGACCATGGAACTTTCAGGCTCAGGCATGTTTCGAGGACAGTATGTTATAGCGCTGCATATCAGCTCTCTTGCGCCTTTAGATATAACCGAGGGGAAAATACTGTACAATACCAAACGGCTCAGGGACGAGGAGGCGATCAGAAGCCTGAGAAGCCGGCGCGATCGTATTCATACACTGGTGCAATGGATGCATGAACAGCCGGACCAACCGGTCTATGCCAATCAGCAGGAATTTGAGTCGTACTGGCGCCCCCTCCTGCTGCCTGAATTATATACGGCAAAACACCGTCCGCCCTCATGGAGCGGGGAGCATGCGGTTTTTGAACAGGCTGAAGATATTAACTGGAATACAAACTATACACAAGCAGTTTTTCCGCAGGATATAGGGACAGTGCGTAATTCAGGCACGCTCCTTCGAGATTGGGAGGAAGCGGCGGGGTGGATATATTTTCAATACCGCTGGGACGATCTGGTACAAGTGCTTACAAAAGAGTATAATGTAACAAAATTGAAGGGGTAATCATGGCTTTTTCATTGTTAACGTTGTTTAAGATGGGCGGAGCCTTTATGTGGCCGCTCTTGCTTTTCTCAGTAGTAACCGTTGCCATTACATTAGAGCGGGCAATTTTCCTGCTTTACCATAACCTGAGCTTGGATGACCTTGAAGAACAGGTTGCTAAGTGTATCAGTACCGGAAACCTTGCCAAGGCAAAAGAAAACTTGGAACTTTTGACTAAACGGCGTATGGGCGCACGCGTGCTTTTAACTATGGTCAATCGGGCTAGTATGCCGGACTACCAGCTTGAAAAGGCAGTCGAAGCCGAGGCAATGGCATGTATCACCGATTTGGAAAGCGGCTTTAATTTTCTTACCGCTTTAGGCTCTCTCTCTCCTTTAACCGGCTTCTTGGGGACTGTCTCCGGTATGATAGGCGCTTTCCGATCAATAGCCGAAGCCGAAGATGTAAGCGCCCAAATTGTCGCAAGCGGCATTTATGAAGCGCTCATTACCACAGCCTTTGGACTTGCCATTGCGATTGTCGCTATGGTCGCCCATTCTCTGTTCAGTCATCTTGTGGATAAATTCGCCTCCGATACTGAACGGACCTGTTCCCATTTGATGCTCGAGCTGGCAAGTACCAACAAAAAATCGGCGTCGGCACCCATAAGTTCACAGTATTATGCAATGCCGCTCTCACCTGAAGCGAGAGCTTTGACTCGGCAGGGGCAGACTCCTCCGCTGCTTTCTCTTGAGGATTACACGTGAAGCTCAAGAGGCGCAGGCGCCACGGTATTGCTGATTCGAGCGCCTCAAGCGACATAGCTTTTTTGCTGATCATTTATTTTTTGGTCATTGCCGGCTTTACCGTCAACAAGGGGTTCCTGTTAGGACTTCCGGCAAAAGAAAGCACAAGGATAGTCAAACCGCAGAACGTTATACGCTTTAGGCTCGATAAGGACGGTACTTTGTGGTACAAGGACGCTCCTCTTGATTTTTCAGGTGCGGAACAGGAGCTGCGCGGTCTCTTCGGTGAAGAGCCGGACCAGTCTGATATGGTCGTATCCCTCAGTATTGCGTCGCAGGCGCCGTGGCAGTCAGTCGTTTCTTTTGTTGAACTTTTACAGGCAAAGATAGGAATACAGTCATTTTCGTTCAAAATGGACGAAAGCGGTTAGGTACAGGAAGTATGTATATCAAACGAAACCGGCGTAAAGCCTTTGTAGTACCGACTAGTTCTATGTCTGATGTCGCTTTCTTACTCCTCATTTTTATTATGCTGGTATCTTTGATCAATTACCGGCGGGAAGTAAACATAGAGTATGCACAGGTAACAGAACAAATAGCGCCGCATGATGCGGAAGAGAATATAGAGATATGGGTTGATAAAGATGGTATGGTATATTTAGCGGGAGAAAAAAGCGATCTTGAGTCCCTTCAGCGTGATTTTATTGCAGCGCTCAATACAGCCTCCAGCACGCCGCGGGTGCATATTATTGCGGATAAAAACACTCATTTTGAACACATTAACCGCGTGTTGAGCTTGCTGCAAGCGCTGAACTACAACTATGTCAGTCTTGTCGTAAAAGAAACAAGATCATTTTAAGGAATCGTTTCATGTTGATTGATATTAAGATTATCACTATCGAACGGGTTCTTGTTTTTGTGGTAGCCGGGGCAATCCATGCCGGATTGCTGTTTGGTGTTGTCGTTAATACCGGCACACTCACGGAAGAAGAGGTGCCGGCGCGGGAAATACGGCTGGTTACCATTCAAGAAGAGGTGCCGGCAGCGCCGGCTCCGCAACCGTTGCCGGATATTCCCAAGCCGCCGCCGGAAACGCCTCCTGATACTGTGGAGGAGCCGCTTGCTGAAACAGTAGTAGAAACTGAAGATGCTCCTGACCCGATGCCTAAAGCACCGGTAGAAAGCTCCCCCAATTCAGCCCCTCTCTCTGAGCGCAGGGCATCAAGCGGTACTGAGTACATTAATCAGGCTAAAGTTGAAAAGCTTCCGGTCTTTGATACTGATGCGATTAAGAGGGCTCTTGTTTATCCGCCTCTTGCCCGTAACTCAAATCTGGAAGGGAGGGTATTTTTGGAACTCTTTGTTGATGCACACGGTATAATCCGGCAGATCGCGGTCTTGCGCGAGGAGCCACCAGGTTGGGGTTTTGCAGAGGCGGCACGTGCAGCCTTTGAGGGAGTAAAGGCGCTGACGCCGGCTCAGTCAGGCGGTATTCCAGTGGGGGTTCGTTACCGGTATCCGCTGCGTTTTGCCTTGCACTAATAGATTTTAACGTAAATGAAAAGGAGGGCGGGAAAACCCGCACGGCTTTCATCCCCGGCAAAAGGGGAGCAGAGAGCTTCAGTGTTTTATGACTATTCAAGAAATTAAAGAACAGACCGGCAAAACCGCTGTGGAAGCGCTGGTAAAAAGCGGTATGAAGATTGGGCTGGGGACCGGTTCAACGGCGCTCTATGTAATCCGGCACGTGGGACTGCTGCTGCAACAGGGGGTCTTGCACGACATTTGCGCAGTACCGACTAGTTTTCAATCGGCGCAGGAATGTTACCGGAGTAATATTCCCGTGTATGCGCTTGATTCGCCTTGCATCAAGGGGCGTCTTGATCTGAGTATAGACGGCGCTGATGAAGTCGACCGGAACCTCTTTTGTATTAAAGGAGGCGGAGGGGCTTTGCTCCTTGAGAAAATCATTGCCTATAATTCGGACTCTTACTGTCTTGTAGTCGATAAGAGTAAATGTGTCGAAAGCCTCGGACTTGTCTTTCCAGTACCGCTTGAAGTTATTCCAGAAGCGCGTGTTCCGGTTACACAGGCTTTGGAGAAGCGCGGACTGCGGGTAACGGTGCGTGAAGCGGTGCGTAAAGTCGGACCGGTTATCACCGAACACGGCAACATACTCCTTGATGTGCTGTTCCCCAAGCCGGTTAACCCTCCTGAATGGGAGGCTGCTTTGGTGCAGATTGCCGGTATTGTGGAAAGCGGTTTTTTCACCGGCATAAAACCCACTGTTTTTGTGGGCGATGAATCCGGTAAAGTGGAGAACCTATGCCGTTAGCCCGCCATATCAACTTTTTTGAATTAGAGAAAGCTTGCGCTCAACACGGCTGTCCGCTCTGCACGCTTGTTTCTGCAAGAACCCGGCAATACCTTGATAATATGCTTTTTGAGCATGTTTCGGATCGTGCGTTTCGGGCAGCGCACCGTCAGTCCGGTGGTTTTTGTTCTTTTCATGCCAAAAACCTTGAAACATTCCGTGATGGGCTTGCGGTGGCAATTCTGGGACGCGATATTCTTGAAGAAAGGATTGAATCATTCAAAAAGCGGAAAGCGTGGAAGCCCAAGGGTGTCTGTCCGGTTTGTGCTGAACAGAATAGACTTGAACAAGAGTACCTCAGTTTCCTTGCTGAAACAGAGACACAATCCTCAAGCCGGCACGAGGACGAGCAGACTATCGGGGACTTAAAAACGATTTTCACTGCTTCAGAAGGCTTATGCGCCCCGCACTATGCCCGCTTCTTAGAAACAACAAAGCGACCGCCCCTGTGGCTTATTGAATTCCACGAAGGCAAGTTTAATGCTTTGCTCAAGCGTATCAACCAATTCATTGAACTGTCCGCTTACGGTCATCAGGCAGAATTTGCCGCCCTATCTGACCGCGATAAAATCGTATGGCAGGAATTAGCGCTGAATCTGCGCGGCAGTGCAGACTGAGGTCTGACCTATCCCGCCTTCGAGGGCTGCCCTTGCCTTTTAGTGGCTCGTGGTTAGTGGTAAGTGATTAGTCCTTCTGTTATTAAGGGAGACCGCTCACTATCCGCTACCCTATTTTGACGGCGAGGTCTGACCTATCCTGCCTTCGAGAGTTGCCCTTGCCTTTTAGTGGCTCGTGGTTAGTGGTAAGTGAGTAGTCCTTCTGTTATTAAGGGAGACCGCTCACTATCCACTACCTTATTTTGACGGCGAGGTCTGACCTAACCCGCCTTCGAGGGCTGCCCTTGCCTTTTAGTGGCTCGTGGTTAGTGGTAAGTGATTAGTCCTTCTGTTATTAAGGGAGACCGCTCACTATCCGCTACCCTAT
>JAISMB010000048.1 GCA_031276945.1 Spirochaetaceae bacterium
CTGAGATAGAGAGCGGCAAGAAAGGAATCAGAGCGTTGAGCATACCGAGTAGCAATACCTCTGTACTGCTTAAGCCACCGAAATACATTCTCAATGAGATGGCTCTTCTTATACAGCTCTGTGTCATAAGTCCTTACCCCCTTCCGACTACGCTTGGAAGGAATAACTACCTTACTACCTCTTGCACAGGCTGTGTCTATTACCGGTTCACGTCATACCTTCTATCGGCAATCAAGACTTTTACCGATAAACCTGCCATTAAGGGCAAAGTATAGGAGCAATCCGCCTCCTGCCCCGCTGAAACTATGATACGTACCGGCTTTCCTTTCTTATCTATAGCAAGGTGGACTTTGGTATTGAGCCCCCTTTTGTACGCCCTATAGCTTGATTTCCTCCAACCGCTGTACATCCGTCTGCATGGACTTTACTATACGTTGCATCTATCATAAGCCACTGGGTATCCACTTCCCCGATAACTTCAGCGGCTATTGTTTTCCAGTCTCCGTATTCAGGAGGTAAGTCTCTGTCTGGAACACCGGTTCTGATAATCCAGGATACAGCATCGATAAAGCGTCGATTGTCATGAGCCATTCGACCCTGTTTACCTGCCGCTTCTGGTAGTAAGTCTTTTATCTTTTCTCACAAGTTATCACTGATGTCATGTCTGTGCAGTGCTTTTCCGTTTTCTTTCATCTTGTTATCTTACTTTATTTCCTTCGTTTTGACGACACCCCCTAGGGCGCGACACAAAAGGAAGATCAGTGCCGCTTCCGCTTATCTTGCTCAGCGGTCAGACCTCGGAGGTAGGACGGACAGCTTGTATTTCTTTTTCTTATTGTGTAGTACTACTGCTATGTCTCCGATTCGTTGGCTTTGGAATGATATGGGTAAAAAACGGGTCAGGCTCATAATAGGCTTGATCCTTACAGCAATCTCAGCCGGCACCGTGATAATCAATCCTATGCTGGCGCAGCGATTGATAGACGATGTGATCACACCGGGTAATACGGCTTTGCTGCCGCGGCTTTTGATTACTATGATGGTGGTACAGATAGTACGCCTGAGTTTGCGCTACCTTATGGTTGTCATTATGGAACTGCACAGTACCGATGTGATTACCGATATTCGCCGCAGGATGTACGACATCGTTCAAAATCAAGATTACCACTTTCTTGGACAGTTTCGTACCGGCAATTTGATGACCCGTATGACCTCAGACTTGGAGATGATCCGCCATTCCCTTGCCTGGATAAGTTATCAATTTGTGGATGCAGTGGTACTTTTTGCCTCAACGCTGATCTTTCTTTTGTTTATCAACTGGCAACTAGCTTTGTCCCTTGCCGTCATTACTCCGTTTATCCTTTTCTTGAGCCGTCAGTACATCAAACGCTTCCGTCCACGCACCATGTTGCTGCGTGAAAAGTTGACGCAACTAAGTACCAAGGTAACGGAAAATATTGAGGGCAACCGGGTAGTAAAGGCTTTTGCCCGCGAAGACTATGAAAAACAACAATTTGAAAAGCACAATGCCGACTATCGGGATACCAGCTACGAAAACGCCCTGATTTCAGCGCAGTACCAGCCGGTACTCGAATTCTTTAGTCAAGTGCTGAGTGTTATTACCCTTATGATAGGCGGGATTTTCTTGATCAAGGGGACAATGACTGCCGGGCAGTACCTCTCCTTTTCTTCGCTTACATGGGCGCTCTCAAATCCTCTGCGTATGCTCGGTATGCTCCTTGCGGACCTCCAGCGTTTTCATGCAGCGGCAGCTATGATCATTGAAGTGCTAGAATCAAAAGCAAGTATCGTTGACTGCCCGGATCCCATAAAGCTTATTCGTCCTGCGGGGCGTATTGAATTCAGGCACGTTAATCTTGCTATAAACGGGAATCATATCCTTAAAGATATTTCATTTAAGGCGGAGCCGGGGCAGACCATCGGCATATTAGGCAGCACCGGGGCAGGCAAAACAGCGCTTGTCAATATGCTGATACGGTTTTATGAACCAAGTTCCGGTGAAGTGTTTCTGGATGGGGTCAATGTGAATCGGTATACTCTTTCATCGCTGCGCCGCCGGATAGGACTTGCCATGCAGGAAATCTTTTTATTCTCCGATTCAATAGCCGGTAATATTGCCTATGGCAGGACCGATTTGGATAGAGATTCGGTGAAGCTGCGTGCTTTACAGGCAGATGCTGCTCATTTTATTCAGTCAATGGAAAACGGCTATGATACCCTTGTCGGAGAACGCGGTGTCGGGCTTTCAGGCGGGCAGCGGCAACGAATTTCTCTTGCGCGGGCATTGGCAATAAAACCCGCCGTGCTTGTTCTTGATGATACAACGTCCTCAGTGGATAGCGAAACCGAACATTATATTCAGGAACAACTCCAGAACCTTGACTTTCCCTGTACTAAAATCATTATTGCCGGCCGGATTAGTTCTTTCAGAGGGGCAGACCTTATTCTGGTCATGGACAATGGACGCATTGTTGAACGGGGAAGCCACGAACAGCTTCTTGCAAACAAAGGCTTCTATTACCATATCTGGACTTTGCAATACGCGGAACGCTAGGATTGGGCAGCGCCCTCTCAACGGCTCTTTGCACAGAGCGGCGATACAAAAACACTGTTTTCGCTTGGCTTATATAAAAAGCTGAAGCTTTTGCTCTGTCGGTCTAACTTTAGTCTGTGAAACAAGAAGCCCATCGCTTGAGCGTTGGGTAACTCACTTTAACGTTAAACAATATGATTATACTGTATACTTTCTGTTAAAGATGCCGGATGACCATGCCCCGGAAAAATAGTAGGATTCCCTGCAAGACCGGCAAGACGCTTGAGACTGGTGGTCAAATGACGCGCATCAGAGTCGGCAAAAGCTGTGCTGCCAACAGCGTTTTTAAAAAGCGTATCGCCGGTAAACACTATGCCAGCCTCCTTATCATAAAAGGCAACGGAACCGGGTGAATGCCCCGGTACGTGCAGAACTTCCAATGAACCAATGTGATCCCCCTCGCTGAGAATCCGGCTCGGAGGCGGAATCGGCTTCCAATACTGCGCAACAAAGGCAGATACTTGCGGCAGATCGGCAAAAACAGCGCAATGCCTGCTTTGAGCATCAGGTCCAAGGTAGGTAGCATCGGCTTGGTGTATGGCAATTTCAAGCGACTGACCGTACTCCTCGCGCAAGAAGGGCAAAGCAGTAATATGATCAAAATGACCGTGGGTCAGCAGCACTATCCGTGGCACTAAGTGCGCAGCTTTAAGTTCATTGATAAGTCGCTGCCCCTCCTCTCCCGGATCAATAATGCAACATTCCGAGCTTTGGGCGCTGAGCATATAAAAATAACAGTTCGTACTAAAAGGACCGACCGTAAAAGAATAGGGAACCATCAGAGATGCCTCAATTACAGAGCTGCTTGCAAAGCAGTAGCTTTATCAGTCTGCTCCCAAGGGCAATCGCTACGACCAAAATGCCCATACACCGCAGTCTTCTGATAAATGGGTTTGCACAAGTCCAAGGTAGCAATGATGCCCGCCGGACTGAGGTCAAAGACTTTTTTAACAGCTTTTACTATGGCGGCTTCGACTACCGTTCCAGTGCCAAAGGTATCAATCATAACGGAGACAGGAAACGGTACGCCAATAGCATAGGCAAGCTGTAGTTCGCACCGCGTGGCAAATCCAGCAGCGATCACATTTTTTGCCAGATAGCGCGCCATATATGCTGCTGACCGGTCAACCTTTGTCGGGTCCTTGCCGGAAAATGCCCCGCCTCCATGCCGTCCCATACCGCCATAGGTATCAACGATAATCTTGCGACCGGTCAGTCCTGCATCGCCGAACGGACCGCCTATCACAAAGCGTCCGGTAGGGTTAATAAAATATTTGGTTTCACTATCAAGCAAGCCGGTCGGCTCTAAAATCGGTTTGATAATCTTGTTTTTGATCGTTTCTGCTATTTCCTCATAGCTTTTATCTGGATCGTGTTGATGCGAGACAACAACCGCATCAATGCGCAGCGGTTTATAGCCTTCATATTCAACGGTAATTTGAGCTTTTGCATCGGGTCTGAGCCAGTGGATAGTGCCGTTCTTGCGTAATTCTGCTGCAAGACGCAAGAGCCTGTGGGCAAGCATAAGCGGTAGCGGCATGAGTTCAGGCGTTTCATCACAGGCAAAACCGAACATCATGCCCTGATCGCCTGCGCCCTGCTGTCCGTGGTATTCGGGAAGCCCGGTCCCGCACACGCCCTGACTTATATCCGGTGATTGGCTATGGATCATATCCATAACGGTCATGGATTGATAATCAAGTCCGTAATCGGGGTTTGTATAGCCTATGTCTTTTGCTACTTTTCTGACAATTTTCTTGACATCAATCTGCGCCGTGGTACTTAGTTCTCCTCCAACAAGAACAAGTGAGGTAGAACTAAAGGTCTCACAAGCAACCCGACTGTGCCGGTCTACTTCCAAGCAGGCATCTAAGACAGCATCAGATATTTGATCGCATAATTTGTCCGGATGTCCCTCGCTAACTGACTCTGAAGTGAAAAAAAATCGTTTCATAAAATAACAGGGTTTTTACCCCTGCCCTCCTCTTGATAAATAACCCCTCATAAGAAGGATTGTCTTTGAACCGCCACAGCTCTTTTTGGGGCTGTGCTTCACAGCATACCTGATAGCCCCTCGTACTTCAAGGGGAGGCTTCGTTTGTCGGAGGCTGGCAGTCATGGCTTATACTGTCAAGGACGCCGTTGATAAAACGAAAAGACTCATCGGTCCCAAAGTCAACGGCAAGCGCAATAGCTTCGTCAATAACAATAGAAGGTGCAATATCTTTCTGGAACAGCAGGCTAAAGGCGCTCATTCGTAAAATGGCAAGATCAACACGTTTGAGTCGGGAAAAAGTCCAATTATGTAAATGCTTTTTAATCATTGTATCAACAGCTTTGCTCTGTTCCACGGTGCCGCTGAGTAAAAAGCGTGCAAAATCCAGCACTTCTGGTCTTTCTTCCTGATCAAGCCATGAAAAATCCACTAGTTCATCAAGGGGCGCTCTGTTTATATCCCATGCATAAAGAGCCTGAAATGCTATCATACGTCCGCGTCTACGGAGTGTCATAGCGGCAGAATACCATGAATACGCCCTCTATGGCAACCGGCAAGTTTTTCTCATTGCTCTACACTGGACCTGCGCCGCTGAGCATTAACTTAATCCGTATAAGCGTATTTTATTCAACAGAGTTTTACGGCTAATGCCTAATACCTGTGCCGCTTTCGTACGGTTGCCGCGGCAGCGTTCAAGCGCTTCTTGCACGGCTTTCTTTTCCATGATTTCAAGCGATGAAGGCAGGGCGTTTTCTGTTGAGTGCGCACCTAAGTCCCCTAAATCAGCACGTTGTATAATCGTCCCCTCGCTGTAAATCAAAGCACGCTCCAAAATGTTTTCTAATTCACGGATATTACCCGGAAAGGAATACACAAGCAACTGATCCCTCGCTTCTTTGCTCAGAACCGGCACCGGTCGCCCCATACGGCAACTGAGCTTTTTGAGTAAAAAATCAGTCAGCATCGGAATATCTTCTCCCCGCTCGCGCAGGGGCGGCAGTGCCAGCCTCAAGACATTCAGTCTATAATAGAGGTCCTCTCTGAATTTGCCTTCTTTAATCATGAGTTCCAAGTTCCGGTTGGTAGCGGATATAATCCGGGCAGTAACCGGAATATCAGTGATACCGCCAAGCCGGCGTATCTTCCGTTCCTGCAAGACCCGTAGGAGTTTAACCTGTAAAGGCAGCGGCATTTCCCCAATCTCATCAAGAAACAAAGTTCCCTGTCCGGCAAGTTCAAAAAGCCCGATCTTGCGGCTTGTCGCACCGGTAAATGCCCCTTTTTCATGCCCGAACAGTTCGCTTTCCATAAGTCCTTCGTGAATACCGCCTATGTTTACCGCCACAAAAGGTGCATCCGGCGCTAAACCGCGGGCATGGATTTCCCGCGCACTTATTTCCTTGCCCGTGCCGCTCTCGCCGGTTATAAGTATCGTAACATCGGTCGCTGCAATTCTATCAATCTGCCGTGAGAGCTGCTGCATAGCCGGCGTATTACCGATAAGCGTATTTTCCCGTGCTTGCGGGCGCTCGGTGCCGACAAACATAGGCTCATGATCTTCCGCTAAAGCGCGCAGTTTAAGCACGAGTTGCGCCGGATCAAAAGGCTTCACCAAATAATCTTTTGCGCCGCATTTGAGGGCATTCACCGCATCATGTATCTGTCCATGCGCTGAAATCATAATAACCGGCGCCGGAATACCGCGTGTCTGCATCCATTCCAGCACCGCATGACCGCTCATTCCCGGTAATTTCAAATCAAGAATAACCAGATCAAAACATTCTTTTTCCAGAACGCACAGGGCAGCCTCTCCGCTTTCAACAGCCGTCGAGTCAATATGTTCTAATCCAAGGTATTTTTTTAGCGAGGTCCTGATATTCCGCTCATCATCCACTATCAATACACGCATTCTTTATAAGAGCATGCCTTTCATACCCCGCTTTGTCAAGAGAAGCGGCAGGGGGCTAGGTCTGACCTAACCAAGCGATCTAAGGTGAGGAGGCAAGAGGTCTGTCCTATCCTAACCTGCTGAAAGCAGGCTGACATGGCTCAGTTCAGAGGGCTGATATAGGTCGGTTCAACAGACTGAAATGGTTCGGTTTGGCAGGTTGACATGGCTCGGTTCAGAGGGTGAGGTCTGACCTGCCCTACTTTTAAGGTCTGTCCTACCCTGCCTCGTGTCGCGGGCTAGGCTGAGTTGCATCACAGGCTAAGGTGAGACGGCAAGGTCTGACTTACCTTGCGAGTTCTGTCTTATCATTTGTTAGTCATTTGATTAAGCCCCTTAGTCAAAAGCTGAAGCAGAAGGTGGCACGGACTTATGACACAGAATTATATGTAGCGCTACTGAAATGGTTCGGTTTGGCAGGTTGACATGGCTCGGTTCAGAGGGTGAGGTCTGACCTGCCTTACTTTTAAGGTCTGTCCTGCCTGTCTTGTACGCAGTGTTTGCACTGCTCTGTGCAAAGTCTTTATGCAGTGTGGCATATGATCCGGATGTTGTTGCTTAAAGTACTGATACAGTGCGGCTTAAAGTGTTTAAGCAGACAGGAAGGGAGGAGGCGTAAGGGGTCAAGGTCTGACCTAGGGGGTGTCGTCAAAAGGAAGGAAATAAAGTAAGCTAAAGAGATGAAAGAAAATGGAAAAGCACTGCACAGACATGACATCAGTGATAGGCTGTGGGAAAAAATAAAAGACTTACTACCAGGAGGGACAGGTAAACAGGGTCGAATGGCTCATGACAATCGACGCTTTATCAATGCTGTATCCTGGATTTTCAGAACCGGCGTTCCAGACAGAGATTTACCTCTTGAATACGGCAACTGGAAAAATACACACCAAAGATTTTCCCGCTGGCGGGATAGAGATGTCGGGAAAACAAGAGCCGCTGAAGTTATCGGGGAAGTAGATACCCAGTGGCTTATGATAGATGCAACGTATTTAAGAATAATAATTTCAGTCCTTTATTATTGTATCGTCAAGATCAAATATTTTTACTATTGCCGCGCTCTCAAAACTCTAATAACCACAATAGATACGGTTTTCCACGTGATTTTCCTACATCGTTTGCTGGAAGCCATTGCTTTTGTAAATATTTTTTTAACTGCATGACGGCAGCTTCTTTATTTTTTTTGAAAATGTTTCAATTTTATATGCGAATTCTTGATACATGCTATACTAGAAAAATAGAAAAGCGGGAAAGAAGAAGAAGCTGGCGGACGCCAGCTTCTTCTTGTAAACTTACAAGCGCGTTTTTAGATGATGCGCCATCACTGTACGCTTTCGTTCAGGACCTTAAAGAGATCACCTTCCATGTCGTGAGCATACTCCCACACCATAACGCCACCGAGTCCTTTTTCCTTTGCGTACGCGGCTATCTCTTT
>JAISMB010000117.1 GCA_031276945.1 Spirochaetaceae bacterium
AGAGTTTTTTCATCTCATCCGGCTCTAATTCAAAAGCGTCTCTGTTTACTTTTGAAGTAACATGATAGGTCAGACCTTGGTCTGTTAGTCCACGAGGCAAATTATGACTAGACATAATACTTACTTATATAAGGGAACTAAATGTGGTTTTTGATTCAATTTAGAGCGAAATATTTTTTATTTATTTTTGACGGCGAGGTCTGTCCTATCTTAGGCGTATCTTAGGCGACACTCCCAACGAGAAGGATGTTCTCCTACCTTCGAGGTCTGACCTATGGGGCGAGGTCTGTCCGTTGAGCCTTTGAGCTTGCGCACCCTTTGGTTGACAAGTACTTTCTTTCAAATTATGCTTCTTTATGGTAGTCGAAACTATAAGAGAGCAGGCTTCGGCTACAGAAATCAAGCACAAAGGATCATGCATGAGATGGATAAAAACCGGAATCCTGCCGGAACAGGTAAAAAAACTAGCGGCGCAGTATGGCTGCGATCTGCTGACAGCCTCAATCTTGCTGCGGCGCGGTATTATTGACGGCGAAGATATTAAGTATTTCCTTGAGGAAGAACCGCGCTACCTGCACTTCCCCTATCTTTTGCCTGACATGGACAAGGCTGTTGCGCGTATCCTCAAGGCAGAAAGAGAAAAAGAAAAAATTATGGTCTTTGGGGATCGTGATGTTGACGGCATTACCAGCACCGTGCTGATAGCAAGTTTTCTTGCCGAGCGGGGCATGGATGTGCAAAGCCGTATTCCGACCGGCGCCGAATCCTATGGGCTTTCAATGCAGGCGGTTGAGGATTTTGCAAAAGCAGGCGGCAACCTCATTATAACGGTTGATTGCGGTATTTCAAACGTTGCTGAAGTCCAAAAAGCCCATGAGCATGGCATTGATGTCGTGATTACCGATCATCACAACCCGCAAGAGGCGCTGCCTGATGCGTGTGCGATTATCAATCCCAAGCGCGCCGGCTCCCGCTATCCTTTTCGGGATTTAGCCGGGTGCGGCGTTGCCTACAAACTCGTGTCAGCCCTGCGCTTTGCCCTCAAGAGCGATTTGTACGATAAGCCTTTGTGTTTGCTCAATGTACGACCAGCCATGGGCGCTTATAGTATTGAACTTGCAAAAATACAAAACCTTGCGGTACTGGATACTTTGTATGAAACGGTCGTACCGGGCATGGTAAGTTTTGCAGAAACACGACTGCCGGCTTTTTTAGCAGGGCAGGAAATCCGCGTCTGGGATGGAGTTTTGCAAAGCCGGCTCATGCAGAAGATATTCGGCGCTGATTTTCAGCTGCCCTTGATCGATAGTGCGCCTGAGATTGGCAGGCTCATTCCGCGGAGCGCTGGTAAAAGTCTTATTCGGATACGGGAGCTTTCACGGCTGAGACGCTATGCCGCCTCCTCGCTTAGTGAACTGGACGTTTTTGTTAATCTATTTATTTCCGCTATTCAGAAACGGGATGATCTTTTTTCCGCTGAAGACAAACGGGACCTGCAATTAGTCGCCTTAGGAACTGTGGCTGATATTATGCCGCTTCGCAATGAAAACAGGATTTTGCTCAAGACCGGTCTTGAATCTTTACAGGAAGGACCGCGAACCGGCTTGTCTGATCTTATGTTTAAGTTGGGGTTGTCGGGTCGTCATATTGCCGTTTCAGATATGGCATGGCATATCTGTCCGGCTCTTAATGCGGCGGGGCGCATGGGACAGCCTGAGAAAGCTTTGGCGCTTCTTTTAGAAAAAGAACCGGCGAAGCGGGATTACGAGGCTGTAGAATTGCTTAATCTGAATGAACAACGTAAAAAGCTCGGCGCCGAAGGTTGGGATATTGTCGCGCCGCTCATTGAAAGAAATATGCCCGATTATGCCGACAAGCTCGCTGTTGCCTACGGTGAAAATATTTACCGGGGTATAACCGGTCTTATAGCAAGTCGGGTAACGAATGTGTTCAAGGTACCGTCTCTGATTATGTCGTTCTCTTCTAATGATGTTATAGGCTCAGCCCGTTCTACCCGCGGTTATGATATATGCAGTCTACTGCGCCAATGCGAAGATTTATTTATTGATTGGGGCGGGCATGATTACGCGGCGGGTTTTAAGATGCAGAGAGATCAGGCGCCGGCGTTATTGGCTCGGCTTAAAATGCTTGCGCCGGCTATAGAACTTGAAGAGTCTGAGGAAGAGCGTACGCTCTCCATTGACGCGGAGCTGCCCCTTTCGTATCTGACTCCCGCTCTTTTAACGCTTGTGAACCGGTTTGAACCTTTTGGAGCGGGCAATGAACCTTTGAACTTTTTAGCGCGCGGGCTTGTCATCGCTGATATTCTGTTGATTGGTAAGATGGAGACCAAGCACGTTAAGTTAAGTCTTGATACCGGTACTTACAAGTGGCCCGCTTTGTACTGGAATGCAGCTTCTCGGGTCAAGCGAGACTTTGACCTTGGCAGTCGGGTCGATCTGGTATTCCAACTATCATTGAACTCGTACAACGGTATTGAAACGCCGCAGATGATAATAAGCGACCTCCAGCTTTCAGGACAAAATAGGTAGGACAGACCTCGCCGTCAAAAATAAATAAAAAATATTTCACTCTCATTGAATCAAAAAGCACAGTTGCGCCCTTATAGAGGTATTATGTCTAGTCATAATTTGCCTCGTGGGCTTACAGACCAAGGTCTGACCTATCATGTTACTTCAAAAGTAAACAGAGACGCTTTTGAATTAGAGCCGGATGAGATGAAAAAACTCTTTCTCACCGTGATTGCAGAAGCTAAAACCTCCAA
>JAISMB010000049.1 GCA_031276945.1 Spirochaetaceae bacterium
AATCCGGTTGCAGCAGAATTAGTACAGAAGCCTGAAGACTGGCAGTACAGCGGCGCATACCATCGGGAACATGGCATTGTCAGCATTGTCTCGCTGGTAACTGACACAGCTTGGTGGACAGACCTTAAGCTGCTTCTATAAGACCTCGCAAGGTAGCAGGACAGCAGGACAGGTCAGACCTCGGTTTAACTAACGACCGGAAGTAAGTGCTATCTCCGCTTAAACCTCTGAACCGTCTCTAACCATGCCAGTACGCCAGTGCCATACCGGTTTTGACAAGTGCGCAGAAAAAGGATTGGGCTTGCTGAAATCAGGAAGCCAGTCTGAGTCCGTTTGTAATTCTTGGTAAAAGCCTTCATCAATACCAAATTCGTCAAGCCAGCCGAGTACGGTTTCGTACTCATAATCATTCACCATGCGATCCGGCGCACCACGACCACCTGCATCTACTGGTGTGTACTGCATCATCAGTGAAAGTACTGCCTTTCCGGCAGCTCGTTCGGCAAACCACCGCAGTACCGTATAGGTTGAATCGAGCAGACCCGGTAAAACCAGATGGCGGATGATTACAGTCCTCGTCTGTTGCATCATCTGTTCCAGAGCGGAAACGGCAACTGACGGATAGTCAGGGGCTGAAAAAAAGCGCGCGGCAAGAGCCGAATCCAATGTTTTTAAGTCAGGCAGATACCCATCTACCAGACCGGCGAGCATTTCAAGCGCCGCGCTACTTTCATAAGCCGAAGAATTCCAGAGCACCGGCAGCGGGATAGCCGCTGCGGCGACGGCTTGTATACCGGCAACCAGTGCGGGAACAGCGTGGCTGCCGGTTACTATATTGATATTTTCAGCCCTCGCATCGTGCAGCATACGGCAGATTGAAACAAATTCCTCGGTGCTGACTGCTCTGCCCATACCGTCATGGGATATTTGCCGGTTTTGGCAGAAAATGCAGCCGAGGTTGCAACCTGAAACAAAAATAGTACCGGAACCGCCTGTTCCGATCAGCGGCGGCTCTTCGCCGTGGTGCAGTGCAGCGGCTGCCAGTCGTAATACGGCGGTTTCACCGCACCGCCCCCGCATACCGGCTCTCCGGTTCACGGCGCACCGGCGCGGACAGACTTGGCACGCCGTATAAGGATTCATTGGCAGCGTCATCGTTTTTCCAATTCAAAAAGCACTAAAGCTGTACCACCGCCAAGAACAACCCGCGAGCCTGATCGGGCAAGAAAACTGTCAGGACTCTTAAACGGCGCTTCTATAATGAGCGTATGCGGCAGACGGACGGCAACAAAGTATTTTTGCAGCTCATCGCGAGCAGTAATAAGAAAAACAAGCCCGTCGTTCCCGGAAGCATCTAGGTCTACTATATCGCCGCCAAAAGAAGTGGTAACAGTGTAGCGCAAGGCGATATTATAAAAACCAAGCCCACCCTCGCGCTCAAAGACAACGCCGGTATCATTATTGACAAATTCAAGATACATGGCTTTCCGCAAGCCTTCCTGCAAAAACTCGTGGTAGACCACTTTGTATTCAAGGGCTTGGGCATTGTTTAATCGTTCCAAAAATAAAAAGCGCTGCTGATCGACGCCTGAAATAAGAGCTAGTTTGGTGCCGTCTTTTGAAAGGGCGCAGCCTGTGATAACAGAAAGTCGTGAGCCGCCCGGTATAAAGGTGAAGAGCGACTTCCCTTGATTAGAAAGTATTTCAACGGTCCCGTCCAAAGCACCGGCGACGATTAAGTCAGCCGCGGCATCAAGGGTACTTATGGGGGCGGCAAAAGTATAGGTCCAGAGCCTGCTCCCCTCAGCGTTAATTTCCTCTAAGATTTGCCGTTCAGGTCCGATGATAAAGAGCCGGTTATCCAAAAAAAAAGGATAGCCCTGCACGTCTTTGATGGTCAGCACCAGATTATCATACGGATCCCTGATTTCAATCGTCTCAGGCATTGCTTCATAATCAGACCAGTACTCCGATGAGAGAGAAACAGAGCCTCTTTGTACTTGATTGGCGATAATGACCCCATCACGGCTTATGTAGCCGACGTGTTTATCCTGATTAAAGGGGATGAGTGCGCTTTGCTGCCCCGGTTCCTGCGCTACGGGAGCGTAGCTTGCTTCCAAAGAGCTTAACTGTAGCGGTATAAAAACCGTTTCAGGGGGGACAGGACGGGCTGCTATAAAGAAATAAAGCACCATAAACGTAATGCTTGCGGTTATCAATTTTCGTTTCGTTTCTCTATTCATAGTTATTCTCAAAATGAGTATGAAGAGCTTGGGCAGTATCTGTCAAGACAAGGAGGGAATGAGCTTTGACAGCGGAGCGCCTTTTGGTATATACCAAGGTATGCAAAACTGTGCTGGTCTCTTTGAAGAGATGAGAAAACGGCAGCAGGAACGCTCTTATAAGCTTTTTTCCAGTACTGCCCTCTGTATAACCGGAGCGCTTATGCTTCCGGCTCTGGTGTTTAACCCCGATACGTTTGCCCGCGGGTATCAATTTCTGCTTTTCTGGCTTTTTCTTATACTGTCCGGGAAAAAAAACAATGCCCTTATGACCGTTCTCGTCATGCTTACCATAATCTTTTTTAATCTGCTCGCCCCGTTTGGGCGGGTGTTGTATGCAATCGGCTCATTCAAGATTACTGACGGCGCCCTCAAAGAAGGCATAAAGCGGGCGGTAACCTTGGAAGGGCTTATCCTCCTTTCGCGGGTAAGTATACGGGATGATTTACGGCTGCCGGGGACGTTCGGAGAATTGATAAGCGAGTCTTTGCGGCTTTTTGCCCGTCTTTCAGCGCAGAAAATGCCTTTTGACCGCCACCATATCGTTGCCTCACTGGATGCGCTCCTCAGCGCCTTGAACGCCGAGCCGTCCGCGCCACAGAGCGCCCGCATTGCACGGACAAGCAGAGCCGGTGCCCTTATCCTCATAGCGGCGGTTCTACTTACTTGGCTGCCGTATATACTCTCGTTCCTCAATGGTCAAGCATAGCCTCCGTGAGCGTGCAGGACGAATCGGCGTTCAGCGTGTACTGAGAGATGGTATAGCGGGCGCGCTCTGCATCTTCTAGTATAATATCCCATGGTCCGGCGTGGGGAAAGGGCAGCGCAATACTCTCCCCCTTAAAAAGAATATCCGCATAGAGAAAATCCTTTCCTGTGTTCTCAGTCGTTCCCGAACGCCGTATAAACAGACTGTATATATCAAAATCACCGGCATTGATAAGCGTGAGAATGCGGGGCGTATCGCGCTCCTCTTCCTGCTCAAAACTGAACGTCTGCTCAGGCTCGGCGTTCTCTTCGCTCCGGTGCGGCGCTTCCTGCTCCCCTTCAAGCGAGAGACAACCAGTGAGCGCCACGAACAAGACTAAGAGCCACAACCGCTTTGTATACATCTACTCCTCCTTATAAGCATTGACAGGCTTGTCTAGTTACCATACAGAATCGGAAAGTCGGGTATAAAACCCACTAGGCTTTTTGCAAAGAGGATTTTTAGGGTATTCTCCGCAGTCTGGAAACGTTAGACGATATACCCAGCCCTATCGTTTTTCAAAAATTAAAGGGGAAAGTATACAATATTTGAAAATCTACATGTTCGGACTTTTTCTCTTTTCTATCATCATGTTTTTATTGGGCATACTTCCTCCGACACAAACCGGCTTTTAGCTTTGCATCGGCGTTTGCGCCGCTATGGGCACCGCCAACAACGTGTACAGTATCCCGTTTATGACCTATATGCAGGAGACAATTTCCCCCGAAAAACAGGGGCGCGTGTTTTCTCTCTTGAATTGCCTTATGAGCCTTGCCATGCCGCTGGGGCTGCTTATCGCCGGACCGGCGGCGGAAGCCTGGAGTATTGTTTTTCTTTATGGCAGCCGGCGGAATCAGTTTTGCGGTAACTGCCGTCTGTATGCTGATGATACAGAAAAACACCGGAAAGGCGTAGCGGGCGGTGTTTATGCCGCAGTGCCGCATCATCCCAAGCCGGGTATACCGGCTCCCGGGACGGGTGTGGAACTTCCAGAGACAGGCGTAGAACTTCTAAAGATGGGTGTAGAACTTCCAAAGACAGGTATGGAACCTCCAAAGATGGGTGTAGCATTTTCAAACCTAAGTATGATACAATCAACCCAGAATATACGACATGAAAGAAAACGGAAAAGCACTGCACAGACACGACATCAGTGATAACCAGTGGGAAAAAATAAAAGACTTACTGCCAGAAGCAGCAGGTAAACAGGGTCGAATGGCTCATGACAATCGACGCTTTATCAATGCAGTATCCTGGATTATCAGAACCGGTGTTCCTTGGAGAGATGTACCTCCTGAATACGGAGACTGGAAAAATACACACCGAAGATTTTCCCGCTGGCGGGATAGAGATGTCTGGAAAACAATAGCCGCTGAAGTTATCGGGGAAGTAAATACCCAGTGGCTTATGATAGATGCAACTTATAGTAAAGTCCATGCGGATGGATGTGGAGCTGTTGGAGGAAATCAAGCAATAGGGCGTACAAAAGGGGGATCAATACCAAAGTCCCCCTTGCTATAGATAAGCGGGGAAAGCCAGTACGTATCATAGTTTCAGCGAGGCAGGAGGCGGATTGCACCTATGCACCGCCCTTAATGGCAGGATTATCGGTAAAACTCTTGTTAGCCGATAGAGGGTATGACGTGAACCAGGGAGGAGACACAGCCCATTCAAGAGATATTAAGATAGTTATTCCTTCCAAGCGTTTTCAGTAGAAGAAGAGACAGGTTTAAGGAAGGGACGTATTTTTTTAATGATATTCTGGATACAAAGGTTAAGTATCCACGCTTTTTCAGAGACACGGCGGAGGAGAGAGTAGGAAAGAAGTCTGCCGTTGTAAGGAGAAATGGTTTTAAGGTGTTTATGATAATTGAGTTCAAGAGAGAAAGGGTCGTAAAAGAGGGATTTCAAATCGTTGAGAGTATAGTGTTTTGCCATAAGAGGTCTCCTATTTTATTTCTTGATTATTGTCTGTTTCCGGGTATGAGACCGGTTCAAAACCTTTTGGTGGTGGACCGTCCCCTTCTCTAACTATTTCAAATCTCTCGATAGAATGCACATAATCCTCCCCTGACTCATCTACAATAGAGTAGCAACCCGATATACCTGTATGCTTTGAAATTACGATATATTCTTTACCATGATCAAAAGAGAAGCATGTTTCCCCGGTTCGCCGCACAATCATTGGTGTTATAA
>JAISMB010000055.1 GCA_031276945.1 Spirochaetaceae bacterium
TTTAGTTAAATATTTTGTACTGTCTAAAACCGGGTTTTTTTAATTTACGTTTTATGTAAAAAAGTCTCCCCCCCCCCCCCCCCCCCCCCCTACAAAGTTTCACCGGCGCTTGACCGCTGCGCTTGTCTCAGTGTTGCTCACCAGCACGTCCTTGTTTGCGCAAAACTATCAGAAAATCCATGCCGTTGACTCGCCTGTATACCGTGCAATTACCGCCCTCTACATAGCGCATGGTATGGCGCTGCCTTCAACAACCGGTCCCTGGAGTGAAGATGAGCTGCTGCTCATGCTTAACCGTCTTGATCCTGAAAAGCTCAAGGCAGATGAACACGCCACCTATAACTTTGTATCTGAGACATTGCTTAAACAATCATCGTCCCTTGATTTTTCGCTTCATTTGAACCTTGAAGCCTATGGGCATACCAATACAGAGGACTTCACGCTGCTGTCCGATTACATTCGTGAGCCAAACCGTATCAATAACCTCATTGATTTTGATACGGAGATGCGAATAACCGATCATTTATACGGTTTGTTTACCTTCTCACTGGGTAATGCGATTATAAACAAGACGGAGAAAAAGTATCCGGGCGGCTCGGATTTAGTGGCGTCAAACTTCTTCGGGAAAACCGCCTTCAGCACCAATGTCCCAGTCGTTCCGCCGGCGGAATTGTCGGACCTAAACTTTAACTTTCCGAGCCGTTCCTTTGCTGTCTTTGGTGGAAAGGGCTGGTCTGTGCAGGCAGGGCGGGACAAACTCTCCTGGGGACCGGGCGAGTCCGGCAACTTCACGGTCGGCGATCATATACACTACCACAACACCGTCCATGCAAGCTTATACAATAAAAGTGTGAAGTATACCTTCAATGTTTCAGGCTTTCCTAATCCCAATGAATACTACACCAAAGACTTTACTGAAGGCTGGAGTAACGACCATGCCGTTCTTATCAACGGCATACCGGGCTGGCCCAAACTAGACGGGATAAACCTCTTTATCGCGCACCGGCTTGAATGGCGTACCTTGTATGACAAGCTCAACCTTGTCCTTACCGAAGCCGTTATGTATCAGGATGATACCGGCTTGGTTGATTTACAGTACCTCCTTCCCTTCACCTTTTTGCATAACCAATACCGGCAAGAGAATTCTAATTCCCTGCTCAGTCTTGAGGTTGACTTTGCGGTAATGCCGTTTCTCAACCTTTACGGGCAGCTCGCTCTTGATGAATACGCCCTCCCCGGAGAAAGTGTTCCCGGAATAGATGATACTGCCCTCGGGGATGGACTCGGGTATATGCTGGGGGTGAAGACGGCTCTACCCATCGCTGGCGGTATGCTCACCGGTTCTTTGGAGGGGGCGCTCACCACGCCCTACCTGTACCTGCGTTCAGCAAGCGCCAGTGCTAATGATAAGCGCCGCCCGCTCAACTACGTTGTGGCGACTCGGTATATCAGCACCAACGGAAACGACCTGTATTATGACGAGAGTTTCCTCGGTTACCGGTGGGGAAACGATGCTATCGTGGTGAATCTCAACGGCGGCTATGAGCAATACGGCAAATGGGCGGTTAAAGCCAACTATATGCTGATGTTCCACGGCACCCTTGACCAATGGACTATATGGGACCACATACATGCGAACCGTGCGCCGTATAATCAAACGACTCCATCGACAAGCCATGCTGAAGACAGTTACACTGACCCGACTGCCGCTTCGCGCAATGCGACAAGGATTATGAATGCTTTTTCATTAACCGGTTCATGGAATATATGGCGGGCGCTGGCAGTCTATGGGCAGGCTGATATCGTGAATATCGTTCATCCGGGGAATATCAAGACTAACAAAGCAATTACCGACATCCAGTTGACCTTAGGTATAAGCTATACCTTTTAGGACAGACCTTGCCTCTTGCGGGGTAAGGTCTGTCCTACCCCGCTACCGAGGTCTGTCCTATGGGGATGGAGGGCGAGGTCTCATAGAAGCAACTTGAGGTCTGTCCTCCAAGCTGTGTCAGTTACCAGCGAGACAATGCTGACAATACTGTGTTCTCGATGGTATGCGCCGCTGTACTGCCAGTCTTCAGGCTTCTGCACCAGTTCTGCTGCAACCGGATTTTGATCTATGTAGTTATACACAGTCCAAAAATCCTTTTCATCCTTTATCTCCCGCGAATAAAACCGGTCTCCCCAGAAATGACCGGTCTTATCGTGCTGCTTGTTCCACCGAATGGCAAAAACCATCTTAATCCACTTGAGTATTTCAGAGAGACTCTGCCCTTTTTCAGGCGTGATGAGAAAGTGGAAATGATTGTCCATGATACAAAAGTTCCACAGCTTAAACTTGAAGCCTTTGGAGGTTTTTGCTTCTCCAATCACGGTGAGAAAAAGTTTTTTCATAGCAGCCGGCTGTAATTCAAAAGCGTTCCGGTTCACTGCCGAAGTAACATGATAGGTCAGACCTTGGTCTGTGAGCCCTCTGGGCAAATTATGACTAGACATAATACCTCTATAATGGAACCGACTCTGCGTTTTGATTCAATTGAGAGCACAATATTTTTATTTATTTTTGACGGCGAGGTCTGTCCTACTATCTTGTCCGATGGCGAGGTCTGACCGAGGTCTGTCCTACCTTTTCAAGGAGATAAGACAGAGCGGTAAATATCTAGATTCTATGCGCGGTTATTGGATACTATTACCTCTTGAGGAGGCATATATGGAAAAGAAATATTTGGGTATAGATGTCTTGGAGGCTGCACGCAAACGTATTGCATGGACATTCGATACGTTCACAAAGGTTTGTGTTTCATTCTCAGGTGGGAAAGATTCGACGGTCTTACTGCATTTGGTCGCGGATGAAGCCCGTCTGCGCGGGAGGCGGTTTGCCTTGTTTTTTCTTGATTGGGAAGCTCAATTCAAATTGACTATTGAACATGTTGAGGCTATGTTTCGCGAATACCATGATACTATTGAGCCTTATTGGGTAGCCCTTCCCTTTAGGACCGTGAATTCAGTCTCGCAGTTTGAACCGGAATGGATATGCTGGGACCCGCAAAAGGCGGCGCTCTGGATACGTGAAATCCCTACAGGGGCTATAAGCGATGAGAAGTATTTCCCTTTTTATCGTCATGCCATGACCTTTGAAGAATTTGTTCTGGAATTTGGCGCATGGTATGGCGGCAATGATTTAACCGCTATACTGGTAGGTATCCGTACCGATGAATCCTTAAACCGCTTTAGAACTATTAAGAGAGGCGCGTGTGGTGCAAAATCGATGCTTAATAACCGGATTTATACGACTTGGTATGGGGATGGTATCTATAATGTCTATCCGCTCTATGACTGGAAAACAGAAGATGATTGGCGCTACTTTGGCAAATTTTACAAACCATACAATACGATATACGATTTAATGTATAAAGCCGGCATCCCTATCCATAATATGCGGATAGATGAGCCGTTTGGGAATGAACAGCGCAGAGGCTTATACCTCTTTTCAGTCATTGAACCTGAAACATGGGGTAAATTGGTTGCCCGTGTTAACGGGGCGAATATGGGCGCTTTGTACGGAAATGAAAAGGGAAGCGTACTGGGGAATATACGCATAGACAAACCGGAACACAAAACATGGAAACAATTTACCCAGATACTCTTGGCATCTATGCCGCCCAAAACATCGGAACACTATCAGAATAAAATAGCTGTGTATTTACATTGGTACAGAGACAGAGGCTACCCTGAAGGTATCCCTGACAGTCAAGCGGAAGATTGCGCTTATAGAGATAATAGTCCATCATGGAGGAGAATATGCAAGGTGATTCTAAGAAACGATTATTGGTGCCGAGGGCTCTCGTTCAGTCCGATGAAAGCGAGTTATTACGAGAGCTACCTCAGGGTGATGAAATACCGCAGGAAGCTCTGGCAAGTATTTTAACATGGCTCAAAACATTGCCTGAAGTCCCAAGGATTGAAGCTATCAATCTTATTAAGAAAGAACTCCATGCAATAAGCCCTATGAACAAAGAGCCGGTTGATTGTGTCTTATGGGTTGAATCTGATGCGGTCTTTGCAAATGATTATAATCCGAACACCGTTGCCCCGCCTGAACTGAGGCTATTAAGAAAATCTATAGCTCAAGACGGCTACACACAACCAATCGTAACGTTTCAAGAAAGGGAAGGGTACACGGTTGTTGATGGGTTTCATAGGAATCGCTGCGGGAAGGAATACAAAGACATTCGCACACGGGTTAAAGGCTATTTACCAATAACCATAATAAATGCCGACCGAGAGGATAGGTCTGACCGCATTGCGGCAAGCATTAGGCATAATCGGGCGCGGGGCAAACATCAAGTCAAGGCGATGTCTGATATTGTGGTTGAATTATCACGCAGAAACTGGAGTGATGAGAAGATAAGCAAAGAATTAGGCATGGATCCTGATGAGGTATTACGGTTAAAGCAAATAACCGGACTTGCCGAGCTTTTTGCTGAGAGTGATTTTTCCGAAGCATGGGAGTAAAAAGGGCAAAGCGCCTCAGCCATGAAAGAACATATACAATCGTTATGCGGGAAAATATGGAATAATGGTGATTGCGCTCTTGCCTTAATAGAACTTGCCGAAAGAATAAGCAAGCGCAAACGAGCGGTCCTCGAAACAATTATTACGCTTATGGACAAGGGTTATTTTGATAACAACCTTTGTCCTCAAAAAGGATTTGATGAAATCATCCTGTTCTTAACAGGTGAACAATTCACGCATACGATAAAGAGAACGTTAGAAGCAGGGGAAACAACCTACGCCATAGAGGTATGGGGATTAGACGAAGCGCATACCTATTTTAGGCTGCATGATTGGGATTGTCTTAAAAACTGTAAATATGTCTATAAAGGGAAGCTGCTGTTTTATCATGTATTTAATGCGGCGACAGGGTAGGTCAGACCTTGCAGGGTAAGTCAGACCTCGCAGGGTAGGTCAGACCTCGGGGTAAGTCAGACCTTGCACGAATTTTATTTTTGGGCATCCGAATTTTATTTTTGGGCATCCGAATTCTATTTTCGGGTATCCGAATTTTATTTTCGGACATCAGAATTTTATTCTCGGACATCAGAATTTTATTTTCAGGCATCAGGATTCTGTTTTCGGGTATCCGAATTTTATTTTCGGGCATCAGAATTTTATTCTCGGGTATCCGAATTCTAAAGGTTTTGTCAAAAGGCGAGAGAGATAGATATAACACAGAGAGCAGCAAGAAAAGAATCAGAACGTTGAGCAGAGCTTTGTAGCACTACCTCTACACCGTTTGAGCCGGCGAAACACATACTCAATAGGCTGAGACTGCCGTATCTCTCAGGCGGGACTGCCGTAGGAATCGTTTCCATGCTTGGGCAGGCTGTGTCTTGGACAAAGGGACGCCACTGGGCAGGGGGTGAGAATGTGAACGATGAAACTGAGATTGCACTGAAAAAGCAGGCGTGAGAGCGCTTTTTCAAATTTTCTCCTGTGAGAAGGCTCTTATTCGATGTATCCGCCTTTCATCGGGGAAACAGCGTTTTTAGCGTACACACGTAGAATACCTTTTTGGTACTTGAGCGGGCGGGGCTGCCATGCCTTTTTCCGTTCCGCAAGGATTTTTTCGATTTCCACCGCCGGTTTTGCCTCTCCGCCAACCCCTATGATTCGCAGCACACGGGAGTCAACGTCAATTTCTATTAAGTCATCCTGTTCCACAAGCGCGATTGGACCGCCATCAGCCCCTTCCGGTGAAACATGCCCGATTGCCGGTCCACGCGTCGCGCCGGAAAAACGTCCATCGGTAATCAGCGCAACGGTTGAGGCAAGACTTGTATCCGAGGCTATAGCTTCTGTTGTGTAGAACATCTCAGGCATTCCGCTGCCTTTCGGACCTTCGTAGCGGATTATCACAGCGTCTCCGGGCATGATCTTACCGGTAAGCACCGCATTGAGTGCATCCTCTTCGCTGTCAAAAGGACGCGCGCGCAGCACTACCGTGCGCATCTGAGGCGGCAGCGCCGAGTGCTTTATCACCGCCCCCTCAGGCGCAAGGTTGCCTTTCAACACGGCAAGGGCTCCGGCACGGCTGATTGGCTTTGCGAACGGGCGTATAATATCCTCTCTTGAAATTCCTGAAACGCCGCATTTTTTAAGCTGTTCCGCGCATCTTTCATAAAAACCACTTTTCTTGAGGTCTTCCAGATTCTCACCGAGACTTTTCCCCGTTACCGTCATCACCTCAAGGTTTAAGAGCGACTTGACTTCTTCCATGATGGCAGGAGTTCCACCGGCATAGCCGTAAAATTCCGCAGGCCACTTTCCTGAAGGGCGGATATTTAAGAGATAGGGAGAAACACGATGAACGCGGTCGAATACTTCTGCATCAAGCTCTATACCCAGTTCATGGGCAATAGCCGGAATATGCAGCAGTGAGTTTGAAGAGCCGGCTATCGCCGCATGAATGACGATTGCATTATGAAACGCTTCTCTTGTCATAAGAGCAGACGGACAGAGGGCTTTTTGAGCAAGAACAAGCGCCTGCTCGCCGGCTTTTCGGGCGCATTCGCGGAGCGCTTCACTGGTCGCCGGCAGCAGCGCTGAGCCGGGCAGCGCCATACCGAGCGCTTCCGCCATGACCTGCATCGTTGATGCTGTCCCCATGAACGAACAGGCGCCGCAGGATGGACAGGCATGGTGTTTATACTCTGTAAGCTCCGCCGCGCTGATCTCGCCGCGCTTGCACATGGCATCGTACATGCCGATCTGTTCAAGGGTAAGTAGATGCGGTCCCGCATTCATCACGCCTCCCGGTACGACTATGGCAGGCGCGTTTATACGGGCAAGTCCCTCAAGAACTGCCGGCATTCCCTTATCGCAGCTTGCAAAGAAGACGCCCGCATCAAAGGGTGTTGCCATCGCATGAATCTCAAGTAACGAGGCTATAACTTCGCGGGAAGCTAACGAGAAGTTTATCCCATCATGCCCCTGCGCCTGCCCGTCGCACATATCAGTCGCATAGTATTTCGCCGCTTTACCGCCGTGCGCGTTAATCGCCGCCTCGCATTCTAGTACCAGCGTATTCAAATGCGCCGACCCCGGATGGCTGTCCCCATACGTACTTTCCAGCATTATCTGCGGCTTTTCCAAATCCTCAAGCGACCAGTGCATACCAAGCCGCAGCGGGTCCATCTCAGGCGCCCGCTTCCTCGTTTCCTGACTTCTTTTCATAAGCGCCTCGACTAAGTTTTCTTACATCGCTTCCAAAAACGGCACGCAGATCAAATGCAGACCTGCTTTTACAACCTGCAAAGTCGCTTGTGCGAGCGCAAGCCGGCTTGCCCCCAGATTGGGATCGTCTGCGGTTAGAACCGGACATTCATGGTAAAACCGGCTAAACGCTTTAGCAAGATCGTAAAGGTACAAAGCCATAAGCGAAGGATCAAGGGCGTCTGCCGCATCGGACAGCGCTTGTGGATACATGCCTACTGTTTTAAGCAGGTGCCACTCGGCATCGCCGCAGAGCAAAGACGGGAGGCTGCTGCCTGAATAGTGCGGCGCTTTCTGGAGCATAGACGAAAGACGCGCCCCCACGTATTGCAGATAGGGACCGGTCTTGCCGTTAAATGAGAGTGATTCTGAAGGATCAAAGAGCATATCCTTTGCCGGAGAAACCTGCAATAAATAGTAATGCAGAGCGCCGAGCGCCACTTTTTCAGCGGTCTGTTCAAGGTTACCGACGGCTTCCTCGCGGTTTTTAGCCCGTATTTCTTGTTTTGCCAATTCCGTCAGGCTGTCAAGGAGATCATCGGCGTCCACAACCGTTCCCTCGCGGCTCTTCATTTTCCCGTCCGGCAGATTGACCATACCATAGGACAAATGGTAAAGGTTTTTCGCCCAGTCAAAACCGAGTTTATGCAGGATGGCGAAGAGCGCCTTAAAATGGTACTGTTGTTCGCTGCCTACCACGTAAACGAGCCGGTCAAAAGTCCAATCATGGCGGCGGGAAATCGCCGTGCCAATGTCTTGCGTTATATACAGAGACGTGCCGTCTTTACGGAGCAGCGCCTTTTGGTCAAGCTTTTCCGCGCTCAAGTCAGCCCATACTGAGCCGTCTTCGGCACGGTAAAAGATACCCGCCTCCAAGCCGCGCAGGATTTCATCCTTGCCTTTCAGATAGGTCTGACTTTCAAAATAGTACTGATCAAAGGAAATGCCGGTGCGCCGGTAAGTTTCTTTGAGACCAGAAACCGCCCAGTCGTTCATACGCCGCCAGAGTGCGGTCGTGTCCGCCTCGCCCTTTTCCCAGTCGCGCAGCAGCGCCTGAGCGCGCGCTTCAGCCCCCGCATCCTCTTGCGCCATTTTGTGAAACCGCACATAAAAATCGCCGACAAAGTGATCGCTTTTTATATGCTCTGATTCAGGCGTTCTGCCTTGACCGTGTTCTTTATAGGCAAGCATGGACTTGCAGATATGCACCCCGCGGTCGTTAATGATACAGACCGTGCGCACCTCCGCGCCCGCGGCACGGAGTATGCGGGAGAGCGATTCGCCGAGAACATCGTTGCGCAGATGCCCTAAATGGAGCGGTTTATTGGTATTGGGGCTGGAAAATTCCACCATGTACCGCATGCCGGAAAGGGTAGCGGGGCGGAAAAAGGTTTCGCCGGCGCTCTGAGCGAGGATCGCGGCTGCAAATTCGGCACGGTTGAGCCGTATGTTGATATACGGACCTGCCGCCTCGACTTCCTGAGTGTCGAGGAAGGCGGCGACTGCTTGGGCAATCTGCGCAGGACTTTTTCTGAAGATTTTAGCATAGGCAAACAAGGGGAAGCCTATATCGCCCTGTTCAGGCTGCGGCGGTGTTTCAGCCAAGACCTGTTCGGGGCGTATGGCGCTGCCGGATAAGGCGCTGAGCGCTGCGGCGAGACGGTTTTTCCAGATTTCTTTGAAGGTAAGCATAGCAGCATGGTAGCAGAAAAACGCTCCCGCGGGAAGAGCCTCGACTTTAGACTTGCGGGAGTCTCAGTCGATAGGTCAGACCTCCCACCCCTTAAGTCAGACCTCGCCCTTTCCTTCTGAACGGGATTCGTTCCTGCGCTGAGGGCTTTGTGTTCGTCCGTGCTATCTTTTTCTGCTCATCTGTTGTATGCTACCCGTAACTGAGGGCTTAGTCCCCCACATAAAACCTTTAAGAGAGAACCGGTATGACAATACTTGAGAACATTCTGGCGTGGATTGAGGATACGGCAGTGCATTTTGTCTTTCCTTCTGCGGTGGTTGCGCGGTTTTGGGCAGAATGTTCTGTGCGGGCAAGCGGGAAACCCCTCGCATTGCAGCGCTTCAGCGCATGGGATGATTTTAAGATCACCACCTTATCACGCAAAGAGCCGGAGCAGTACCCCGCCAATAGAGCCTTGCGCCTCATATTTGCCTCTGACCTGCTGCGCAGCAATGCGACACAGACAGGCTCTTTTTTACATGAATACATCAATCCAGATTATGCTGAATCCTACAGCTCTTTTGCCGCTCCTTTAGCAGCGCTGCTGCCGTCCTTGCAGAGTATCGCGGAACGCATTGATGCGCAACAAGCGCAGGACGATTATTTTCAGGACCTGCTCCTTATCAAGGAGCGCTACCAAGGCTTCTTGCAAGAGAACAAGGTCTACGAACCGTCATGGAATAAGGCGCCGTTTCATGCGCAGGCAGGCACTCGCTGGTTGCTCTTCTTCCCTGAACTTTGTGAAGACTGGTATGAATACCGCGAAGAATTGCAGAACGCCGAAGACGTGCAGATTATCCGCTTGGACTCTCTTGAAGCGCCGGTTCTGAAAGCGCAGCAAGAGCAGGCGCTTGCGCAGATACTCGGCGCGTATAAACGGCGTTTTATTCATTTTCCTTTCTCCGGCGATGAATACCGCTGGCTGGTACTGACGGTGCGCCGTCTTTTAGATGAAGCTCATTTGCACTATGAGGATATAAGCATCACTCTCACGGATGAAACAGAGCCTGAACGACTTATCCAAGCGTTCCGTCTTCACGATATAGCGGTCGAATTTCATCACAAGAAGCCCTTGCCCGAACATCCGGCGGGGCGCATCTTTACCCATCTTGCTGAATGTCGGGGGAAAAGGTGGTCATACCAATCTTTGAAAAATCTCCTTTTGGATAAAGCTTTCCCGTGGAAAGATACGCAGCTCATCAACGCGCTTCTGGAGGCTGGTATACATTACCGCTGTGTTTCTAATTTTACCGAAAAACATCTTGAATACGATACTTGGGATAGAAGCTTATGGGAAGAATCAACGCAGACTTTCGACGGTATTCCAGTGCCAAAGATTAAACAATTCTACCGGCGCTTAAAGAAAAGCATTGAGTCCCTCCTCAATGCCCGCACCTTTTCCGAACTGCGCGGTTCTTGGTACGCTTTTGAAACGACCTATTTTGACAGCTCCGCCTTGAGTCAAAGTCAAGAAACTGTCCATATCATCAAGGAAATTATGAAAGCGCTCAATCAGCTTATTGCTATGGAAGATAGATTTCCGACTCTGCTTTCAGGAATGGAAAAGAGGCGCTCCTGTTTTCCGGTTTTTCAGAGCTATCTGCAACAGACCGCGGTAACCGGAAAAACGGATCAGCATGCAATAGCGCTGTATGGATACAAAGTTGCAGCCGGTATTGGTACTCCGGTTCATTTTATTATCAATGTGAATCAAAATGATGCGACGGTACTGTATACCGGCGGCGCAGCTTTTTTACGCGAAGACAGACGGACAATGCTTGCATTGCAGAACCGCGACATGAGCAGTGAGTTTATCCGTGCCTATAGTCGCATGACGCCTTTTGTAATCTTTACCGTTTCAAAGCGGACATTTTCCGGCGTGATGATACCGCACAGTAAACTCTCTGAAGAAGGGCTTGAGGAATTGCCGTTCAATGAGAAATTGCATGATTACTATGAGGAAGAATGGAGCAGCTCGTTTAGGCAGATGCTGCCGCTTGTCAGACCAACCGAAGCGCAGAAACGAGGCTGGGATGCGTATACTAAACTGAAGGCACAGGAAGGTGATACGGATTTCCGGCATGAACGCATAGCTGATAAGGCGCTCAAGGCTGCTCTCAAGAGGCGTTTAGGCAAACAGAAGTACTTTTTTACAAAAGCAGAAGCTAGAAAAGAAGAGCCTGAGCGTTTCAGCATTGCACCGACCGACTTAAATGAATACATACTCTGTCCTTTTAAGTGGCTTCTTGAAAGAGGACTTGCGATACAGGAAAAACAAACTGATATTGAAACGATAAATCAAAAGGATCTCGGTATTTTGTACCACGCTATCTTAGAAGAGTTTTTCACCCGCCTTAAAAGCAGCCACTCGCGGTTTCGGGCAGAGGATATAGCGGAATATACGGCAAACTATTTATCGCCGGTCATTAAAGAGGTGCTCCTTGATGCGGAACATAAAGAGGGCTTTTTCCAAAAATCACTCTACGCCATCTTGGAAAACCGTATTAAGAGCGCTTTATTGTATTACCTTGAAAATGACAAAGAGACCCTGAACGGTGCTGAAATTGTCGGTGCGGAATATCCCCTCCATAAGACGTATCCTGAATACGATTGTATGCTCAGCGGTATTGCTGATTTAATTATGTGCAATGAAGACGGGAACTACACCATTGTTGATTATAAAACTGGGTCCATACCGACTAAAAAAGAGATAAGTCTTGCGGCAGATGAAGCATTCCCTAAAAATATTCAGATGGCTTCTTATATAGCCATGCTTGAACAGGGCGGTCAAAAGACTGTCCATGCTGCGCATTTTTATTCTTTGAATAAAAGGACTTTCAACTATGTCATTAAAGGCGGTGATCTCACGAGCCGGCAGGACTATGAGCCGGCGGTAAAGGCTGTAGATACGGTTTTTGAGCTGCTCTGTTTGGCACTGGAACACGGTGATTATCGGGTGCCGAATCCTCCTGACCGAAAACTTTGTATGCGCTGCGCAGTAGCGCCAGTCTGTCGAATACTTTACTAGATTGAGGTCTGCCCTCCCTCCGCTATCATATCACGAGCCACTGGGAAGTAGGGGCAGACCTCGTATCTACCCCCTAGATTCAGAGCCTTACCTCCCCTACGTTAGACTATACCTTCGAGTGCTGCCCTCCTCATAAATCAGCAAGATTATAGGGTGTTTCTTGGTACACTGAGTTAATCCAATTTGAAAAGAATAAATGCGCATGAGCGCGCCATAAAACAACCGGTGCGAGAGTCGGATCGTTATGTGGATAGTAGTTCTGCGGGATGGCTATGGGAAGCCCCTTCTCACGATCCCGATGATACTCCTGATCAAGCGTCAAAGGGTCGTATTCCAAATGCCCCGTAACATAAATTTCACGCCCCTCCCGTGCGGTAACAATGAAGACACCAACATCAGGCGACTCCGATTGAATACACAGAGCCTGATTTGCTGCTATTGCCTCCCTATCGCTTTCGGTATGCCGTGATTGAGGCGCAAGAAATTCATCATCAAAACCGCGAAAGAGCGCCATAGACCGGTCATTTATCCTATGGGGAAAAACACCAAACGCCTTGTGCGCTAAGGGGATTTTCGGAATACCGTAGCGGTGGTATAGACCGGCTTGAGCGCCCCAGCAAATATGGAGCATTGACCAGATGTTCTTTTGTGCATAGTCCAAGAGCGCTGTCAGCTCATCCCAATAGTCCACCGCCTCAAAAGGCAGCATTTCAACCGGCGCCCCGGTAATAATAAGCCCGTCAAAACGCTCTGACAGAATACGCTCAAAATCTACGTAAAAGCGCTCAAGGTGTCCGGGCGGGGCATTGCGGGATTCATGGCTTTTCATGTGTAAAAACGTGATGTCAACGTGTAAAGGAGTATTGCCCAGCAGCCTTAAAAGCTGTATTTCAGTTGCTATCGTGGTCGGCATCAAATTGACTATTGCAACTTTGAGGGGGCGAATATCCTGATGATTAGCTCGTTCATCAGATATAACAAAAACTCGTTCATTAACCAATGTTTGGTACGCAGGTAAATCTTTAGGGATTTTTATCGGCATAATGTATATTATGCCAGAAAGCTCTCAAGAAAAACAAGTATAGTCTGTTTTTGAGTATAACCAGATTTTGTGCAGCGCTCAAGGGGAGATTTGCCCGGTATCCTGCGCTCTAATAAGGCTTCTTTGGATTTTGCCGCTTGCTGTCTTAGGCAGTTCATCAACAAATACTATAATCCGCGGGTACTTATACGGAGCTGTAACCCGCTTTACATGGTTTTGCAGTTCTCTCTTCAGCGAATCAGAACCTGAAAACCCGCGCGCCAGCACCACCGTAGCTTTAACCACAGAACCGCGCAGGGGGTCGGGGGCGGCGGTAACGGCGCATTCGAGTACCGCAGGATGTTCCATGAGCGCACTTTCCACTTCAAAAGGACCGATACGATAGCCTGAACACTTGATCACATCGTCATTACGTCCGACAAACCAGTAATAACCTTCAGCATCACGCCACGCCATATCGCCTGACCGATAAATACCGCCATACCAGACCGCTTTAGTCAAAGCTTCATCCTTCCAATAATCGGTAAAAAGTCCCGGCGGCGCTCTATCAGCGGCGGTGATACTGAGCATGCCGCTGAGACCGTCATCACAGACAGAATCGGTTTCATCAAGCAACTCAACATCATAAAGCGGCGCAGGTTTGCCCATGCTCCCCGGTTTTACCGGCAGCCACTTAAAAACCGCCACTAAGACGGAGCTTTCCGATTGCCCAAAGCCTTCGCGTATTTCTAAGCCGGTCATCTCTTTTATTCTATAAAAAACTTCCGGGCTTAAAGGTTCTCCGGCGACAGTCGTATGCTTAATAAAACTAAAATCATAGGCAGATAAATCTTCTTTAATTAAGAACCGGAAAATAGTAGCCGGTGCGCAAAAGCTTACCGGTTTTAGGCGCTGCACGGCGGCAATTATGCCCTGTGGGGTAAACTTTTCCGTATCATAAACGCCCACAGCCGCGCCGCACAGCCATTGTCCGTACAGTTTGCCCCACGCAAACTTTGCCCACCCGGAATCGCTTTGCGTCAGGTGTACCCCGTTATCCTCAACACACTGCCAGTACTTTGCCGTTACAATATGTCCGAGCGGGAAGGAAAAATTATGGCGCACCATTTTCGGCATACCGGTCGTGCCGGAAGAAAAATATATGAGCATAGGATCGCTAGTTTTGACGGCACAAGGCGGTTCAAACTCAGGCGCCGCCCTGTCTATGGCGGCGCACATATCAATAAAAGGGGGCATAACCAAATCGGCAGGAGAAGCGACCACGGCGCAGTGGCGGAGGTTCGGACAGGTCGGCATAATCGTTTGTATGTTGGCAAGCAGCGGCGGATCAGCAATCGTGATAAGCAGTGCTACCTCCGCACTGCGGCAGCGGTAGGCAATGTCTTTTTCCGTTAACTGATACGTCCCCGGTATGCAGACAGCTCCGATCTTCATCAGCGCGGTCATCAGTACCCAGACTTCCGGTCTTTGCTTTAAGATAAGCATCACCACTGTGCCTTTGGTGATACCCAGCGCCAGGAGCGCATTGGCGGCTTTATCCGAAAGGCGCTTCAGGTCGGCAAAGGTATAGCGTTTTATGGTCCCCGTATCATCTGTCCACAGGAGCGCTAACTTATCAGGCTGCAAAGCAGCCCATGCATCAACAACATCAAAGGCAAAGTTAAACTGTTCCGGTACGACACACCGGTAATGTTCATAAAAATCTTCATAACTGTCAAAATCAAGCCGCGGACAGAATCGTTTGAGTAGTTCGTCTGCCATATATGCACAAGCCTCCGTAACAATAGATGCGCTTAGCGCACCGTTTTTTGAATAATCGTAAGAAATCGGGCAGGACCGTCAACCGCCGCCTGCCCATGGGGTAATTGAGCATCAAAATAGATGGAATCGCCAGAATGGAGGAGGTAGGAGCGCTGCCCCACATTTACCCGCACCGTTCCCTCAACGCAATAGTTAAATTCCTGTCCGTCATGGCAGACCGGCGCCGCCGGCTCCTTGCTCGGATCGAGGAAGACCAAGAGCGGCTCTAGGTTCCGGTGCTTAAAATTGTAGGCAAGGCTTGAGAATTCATAGCCCGGATAACGTTCTACCCGTATCCCCTGCCCGCTGCGGCAGACACTCGCCATATCCATCCGCGGATCATCGCCGGTCAGCAGCGCCGTTACATCAATATCGCAGCGCGCCGCTATTTTGTACAGCACACTCACCGGTATATCAAGGCTTCCCTCCTCATAACGTAGGTATGTTGCCAAGGGAAGGGCAATATCATGCGCCATATCCAAGGCACTAATCTCCAAGACTTCGCGCAGCTCTTTTATTCTGCCGGGAATCTGCCTCAGCTCATCATGTGTTTCCATAGCACAGAGACTACACTATTGCCGTGATCTTGCCTAGGAGGTGTCGTTAAAAGGCGAGGGAGATAGAGCTGAGATAGAGAGCGGCAAGAAAGGAATCAGAGCGTTGAGCATACCGAGTAGCAATACCTCTGTACTGTTTAAGCCACCGAAATACATTCTCAATGAGATGGCGCTCCTTATACAGCTCTCTGTCATAAGTCCTTACCACTTTCCGACTACGCTTGGAAGGAATAACTA
>JAISMB010000103.1 GCA_031276945.1 Spirochaetaceae bacterium
GGTCTGACTTATCATGTTACTTCAAAAGTAAACAGAGACGCTTTTGAATTAGAGCCGGATGAGATGAAAGAACTCTTTCTCACCGTGATTGCAGAAGCAAAAACCTCCAAAGGTTTCAAGTTTAAGCTGTGGAACTTCTGCATCATGGGTAATCATTTCCACTTTCTCATTACGCCTGAAAAGGGGCAGAGTCTCTCTAACCTATTGAAATGGATCAAGATGGTTTTTGCTATTCGGTGGAACAAGCAGCACCATAAGACTGGTCATTTCTGGGGAGATCGGTTTTTCTCACGCGAGATCAAGGATGAGAAGGACTTTTGGACTGTGTATAACTACATAGATCAAAACCCTGTCGCAGCAGGATTGGTGCAGAAGCCTGAAGACTGGCAGTACAGCGGCGCATACCATCGGGAACATGGCATTGTCAGCATTGTCTCGCTGGTAACTGATACTGCATGGAGGACAGACCTCAAGCTGCTTTTGTGAAAGTGAAAGTACAGAGGTAGTACTACCCGCTCTGCTTAACGTTCTGATTCCCTTTCTTGCCGCTCTCCCGTTTCCTATGCTTCATTCATAATTGCTTATTGCTCCCTTGGCGGGACTTTGGTATAATGACAAGAGGAGTTAAATATATGGAGACAATACAAACGATACCGGAATGGAAAGTCGCCGCGGATGAGATTTGGGCTGTGTTGAAAGAAACCGACCGCATTATGAAGGAAAACGCGAAGGAGCAAGCTTTACGGTTGGCGGAAACCGACCGCATTATGAAGGAAGACGCGAAAGAACAAGCGGAAAGGTCCGCCGATTTGGACAAGAAAATTGAGCGCGTCAGCGCCAATGTCGGAGGGCTTAACCGCTCCATGGGCGAACTTATTGAGAATCTCATTGCGGCGCGGCTATGGGAAAAGTTTCCCGAATACGGTCTGGTGCGCTCCTACCAGCGGGTGCCTATTTATGACGAGAAGAACCGTATCAAAACCGACATCGACATTCTCCTTTCCAATACCGATAAAGTTATGGCTGTTGAAGTCAAACACGAACTGAACAAGGTACGGGATGTGGATGAACATCTGAAACGCATGGAACTGATCCGAAAATACCCGCCCTTGGAAACGGTCAATAAGCAGTTGTTGGGAGCGATGGCGGGCGGGGTTGTAAGTCCTGAGATTATGGCTTACGCATACGAGGCGGGATTTTACGTGCTTGAATTAACAGGAGAGTCCGTGCATCTTGTTCCGCCGCCCGCCGGCTTTACACCCCGACAGTGGTAGGCAGGAGATAAAGGCGCAGGAACAGTGAACGGCAGTACGCGGCAGAGACAGCCGTCCGGGGTTTAACCGGACGGTTTTTTTATGGGGAGAGGCTTCAAACCGTTTTGCCTCCGCCGGCTTTTTCAGCGCTTAAATGTTGAAAGAGCCGGTGAGTACTGCTTGTATAAAGGGGATAGTTGGCGCATACTGGCGCTATGCTTATTCCTGAATTACTGGCACCGGTCGGTTCGCCGCAAGCCCTTGATGCAGCTCTCGCTGAGGGCGCGGACGCAGTTTACCTTGGGCTCAAAACCTTTAATGCCCGGTTGCGCAGCGCCAATTTTACCTATGCGCAATGTGAAGCAGCGCTCAAAATACTGCACCGCAGAGGGCGCAAAATCTACCTTACGCTCAACACCGTCTTTGAACAACGCGAGGCTGATCAGGTCTACCAACTGCTCAAATACCTTTCATCAATCGGACCAGATGCCCTTATCGTGCAGGACTTGGGAATACTCGCCATGGTCCGCGATTATTTTCCCCAGCTCAAAATCCACGCATCAACACAGATGAACATAGCCTCGGCACGCGGCGCCAATATCCTTTCAAAGTACGGCGTTTCACGAGTCGTGCTTGCACGAGAACTTTCCCTGACCGCAATACAAAGTATCCGCTCAAGCGTTACCGTGGAGCTTGAATGTTTTGTTCACGGCGCTTTGTGTATGAGCGTTTCAGGCTTATGCCTTTTTTCAAGTTACCTCGGCGGGAAATCCGCTAACCGCGGTCTCTGCACGCAAGCGTGCCGCCGCCGTTACCAGCAGGGAAACAGAGCCGGCTATTACTTTAGCCCTTTTGATCTCCAATTACTTGCGCATATACCGGCTCTTGCCGAAAGCGGCATCAACGCCGTCAAGATCGAGGGCAGGATGAAGAGCGCCGACTATGTTGGCGCCGTTGTGCGCGCCTACAGGCTGGTACTCGATTCCCTTGACCGCGGTGTAGAGGCGGTCAGCGCCGCGCTGCAAAAAGCGCAAGGCATACTGCACTATGATTTTGCCCGACACAAAACAACGCATTTCTTTGAATCCAAGCCCGCTGCCCTGCTTGAGCCGGCACAGAGCGGAGCAACCGGTATTCCGTTAGGCACGCTGTCCGCGGTACGAGAAGGGCAGAATGGACGCCAAGGGCTGCTGTCCGCCGCTGTTTGCGCTTTGAACAAAGGCGATTCTATCAGGTTGCATCGGGCAAATGATTCTGAACGGCAGAGCCATAAGATACGTTTTGCGGTCATGGATAAGGGTAAGTGGTGGGTTTCAATTCCTGAAGGGTTTGGCGTTGGGGATTATGTGTACCTTATTCAGACAAAAGCAACCGGCACGCGCTACGAGCCTGTTCTTCCTAAAAATCTCAGAGCCTACAGAAAAGTACCGGGCATTGATAAGGCGCCTGTTATCAGCCTTGCGAAACAAGCCAAAAAACATAGCTTGCCGCACGGTCTTTATGCGGCGGTATCCCATATCTCTGATTTGTACGTTCTTCAATCCATACGCCCCGTCAAGGTCATGCTTAGTTTGACGGAGAACACAGTCCGGCTGCTGTGCGCCGAGAGCGCAAAAACCCTGCCGTTTAAGCCTGCCGAGCTTATCCTCGTACTCGATCCGTATTTTTCACAAGAACAAGAGCCGCTGCTCGCAAGCAGTATTCAGGCTTTGTTGGAAAAGGGCTATACCTGTTTTGTGCTGAACAATCTGGGACAGTTTTCTTATTTTCGCGGCAGCTCCGCGCTCCTTATAGGCGGACCGTACCTGTACACGTTCAACCGCTTTGCCCTTTCCTTTGTGCAACGGCTCGGACTAAGCTATACCATTACTCCTTTTGAGAATAACAGGCAGAATGTAGAACGTACGGTTGAGCAGGCTGGGCGTTCTTCTGTGTTTATTACGGTCTTTGCCTATCCAGCTTTATTCCGCATGGGTCATAGGCTGGACTATGATTTTACTGATTTTGCTGACAGCCGCGGACAGACCTTCAAGCTTGTAAGCTCTGAATCCTCGCTTGTGCTGCCCCAGCAGCCTTTTTCTTTGGTAGATAAGATACCGTTTCTGAAAGAAGCCGGTTTTACCCGCTTCATTATTGATTTGACCGGAGAGCCGATTAAAAAACTCACCTACAAAACCATTATGCATGCGGCGCTCAATGCCGTTCCGCTACCGGGTATCAGCCGCTTTAACTGGAAAGATGGATTCTACCGGCAGACGTGCGAAGATCATGTCGAGGTCCATGTCGAGGTCTGACCTATACCGGTACCGGCAATAAAAATGGACTCTACCAACAGACGTGCAAAGAGCATGAGGTCTGACTTATGAAGATCATGTCGAGGTCTGACCTATACCGGGACCTGCAATAAAGATGGACTCTACTAACAGACGTGCGAAGAGCATGAGGTCTGACCTATACCTGTACCGGCGAGTGATAACGATACTATCACCGGCGATAACGATACTATCACCGGCGATAACGATACTATCACCGGCGATAACGATACTATCGCAGGCGATAACGATACTATCACCGGCGATAACGGCACTATCGCAGGCGATAACGACACTATCGCAGGCGATAACGGCACTATCACCGGCGATAACGATACTATCGCAGGCGATAACGATACTATCGCAGGCGATAACGATACTATCACCGGCGATAACGGCACTATCGCAGGCGATAACGGCACTATCGCAGGCGATAACGATACTATCGCAGGCGATAACGATACTATCCACAGAGTGCGGGCAAAGACTCAAGGCGACTTACAAAAGGCGCCCTAGGCGTGGTAGACTATCACTATCTTTTTGAGGTAGGTAAAGACAGTGTTTCTGAATAGTATTGATATTTTTGGTTTTAAGTCTTTTGCTGACCCAACCCACATTGAGTTTGCCGATGGTATTACCGCACTGCTTGGTCCTAACGGCTGCGGCAAGTCAAATGTAGTCGATGCCATTAAATGGGTTCTGGGCGAACAAGCATCACGATCCATGCGCGCTGAAAAAATGGAAGACCTTATTTTTAACGGTACTGAAAGCAGAAAAGCTCTAGTCAGAGCCGAAGTATCTCTGAGTATCTCAAATGCCAAAGGCATACTTCCCCTTGCTATGCCGGTTGTGAAAATCAGCCGCAAGCTCAGCCGTGATGGTGAAAGTGAATATTGTATCAATGATACACGGGCAAAATTAAAAGAAATTCGTGAATTGTTCTGGGATACCGGCGTGGGAAAAGCCGCCTATTCAGTGATGGAACAGGGAAAGATCGATCAGATTCTTTCTTCAAAGCCGGATGAACGGCGCTATTTGTTTGAAGAAGCAGCCGGCATAACCAAATTTAAGGTGCAGAGCGCCGAAGCGGAACGAAAACTTGCCAAAACCGAAGAAAACATCCAGCAGATTGCCTTAATTTTAACTGAGGTAAAGCGTTCATCTGACAGCCTTAAAACCCAAGCTGATAAAACGCTTAAATACAGGCTCCTGCGCGATTCGATTTTTAACCTTGAGATAGATATACAGCTTCTGAAGCTTAAACAATTTCAAGAAGAACGGGATGCACGGAATGAAAGACTAGAGGGTATCAGTGCAGAACGTGATACTATCCGTGCCGCGCTGGAAAAACAGAAGCTCAGTCTTGATAAAAACAAAGAAACAATGACTATGCTTGAGAATGAGCTGCTTGAGTATCAAAAAAACATTGTCCGACTGGTAGCTGAAAAGAATGCCGTGGAAAAAGAGATTAAGATACTGAGCGGACAGCGCACAGAGTACAAAACAAAAATAGAGCAAAATGAAGGACGCAAGCGGACAATAGAGTCAAAAATTGAAGATTTAACCGGCGATGTTGATGAACAAGATACTGTGCTGCACAGCTTAAAGGAAAAAGTGCTTGATGCGGCTGATAGTATTGCCACAGTTGAAGAGAAGATGCAAAAGATGGCGGCTCAGATACATGATAATGATGACGGCATACGCCGTACCGAGGAAGAGATTCGGACTCTTGAGCGTGAACGGCTGCGCTATGAAAAAGAACTGGAAACAATTACCGACTCGATTGTCGCTGCTTTGGATACAGGCTTAAAACAGGTGGGTTTTAGTACTGAGCAAAAGGAGACAGGTGAGAAGCTTATTACCGTGCTTTCCCAGCTTAAAACGCAGATTTCCGGGCGCGGTCGGCTTTTGCTTGATCTTGTTGCAGCGGCTGATAGAGAAAAGATTAGCCCGTCTGATGTAAAGAGCATTGCCCAGAAGCTTTCGCTTTCTTTGTCTGAGGCGGTTAAAACAAGCGCCGAGGCTTTGGAGCTGTTCAAAGACTATCAAAAAACAAGACCTGCCTTTCTTGATGATTTCCTTGCACCCGGCGGTATTATCACTCAGAAACGTTCATTGGATGCCGCAATCAGAGCATCAAAAGATGCCGTAGAGCAAAAACGGGAACGTATTGCCGCCTTGCGCGCTGAAAGTGAAAAACAGCAGGCAAGTATTGCGACAGAGCGGGAAGCGCTGGAGGAATTGCGGGTTGTCCGTATGCAGATGGCGACTCAGTCGCAGGCGGCAGAGGAACAAGCGCGGCTCATTAAGCGTGAACTTTCCGGTCAAGAGGCTTTACACAAACAGGTACAGGATGAGCTTTACACGGATCGCCGGCGTCTTGCAGAGCTAGATGAAAGGATAGTAGAGAGCGAGGAAGAGAGCGCCGAGATTGAGCAGAAAGGTCATACAATGGCAGCGCAGCTGGAACGTTTAGAGCAGGACATACAAGCGCAAAATGGCATACTCAGCGAAACGCAAAACAGCATCACAAAGTACACGGAAGAACTGGCTGTGGTTCAAGAAGCTTTTGAAAAGATTCATCTTGAACTGGTGCAGGCGCAGACAGAGATAAAAAACGTGAGCGACAACTTTAGGGAAATTCATTCACGCGATCTGCATGAATTTGAAAGCCGTATTCCCACTCTTACCGCCGCACCGGGAGCCTTGCGTGAGCAACTGGCTAGTGCTCGCAGCGGGCTCAAAAGTCTGGGGAGTGTTAATTTTATGGCGACCGAAGAGTACGCTCAAGTAAAGGATCGGTATGATTTTCTTGCAAAGCAGCACGGCGATCTTATTAAAGCTCGGGATGATCTGACGCTCATCACCCGTGAAATCCGCACTCAATCTTCAAAACTCTTTCTTGCAACCTACAACAAAATTCGTAAAAATTTTCATACGATGTTCCGCCGGCTTTTTGGTGGTGGACGGGCGGAGTTACGCTTACAAGATCCGGAACACCTCCTTGAATCCGGTATAGAAATCTTTGCTCAACCGCCGGGGAAAAAGCTTGAAAATATTGCCCTGCTTTCCGGCGGCGAACGATCAATGACCGCGGTCGCCCTGCTTTTTGCCACCTATAAAGTTAAGCCTTCGCCTTTCTGCCTGCTTGATGAAATAGACGCTGCTCTTGATGAGGCAAATGTGCATCGCTTTGTTGATCTGCTTAAAGAATTTGGAGATGCCAGCCAGTTTATTGTCATAACGCATAATAAAAAGACGGTAATCGGCGCCGGTACGCTCATAGGCGTAACCATGGAAGAGTCCGGTGTTACCAAAGTTGTCTCGGTTCGGCTGGAACACAGCGCGGCAGGTGGAGCGCAGCCACTGAGTGGGAGGTAGAGGTCTGACCGTGAGAGGGCGAGGTCTGTCCGTGAGAGGGCGAGGTCTGTCCGTGAGAGGGCGAGGTCTGACCGTGGGAGGTAGAGGTCTGACCGTGGGAGGTAGAGGTCTGACCGTGGGAGGTAGAGGTCTGACCGTGGGAGGGCGAGGTCTGACCGTGGGAGGGCGAGGTCTGACCGTGGGAGGGCGAGGTCTGTCCGTGGGAGGTAGAGGTCTGTCCGTGGGAGGGCGAGGTCTGTCCGTGGGAGGTAGAGGTCTGTCCGTGAGAGAGGTGGAACTTCGTTCTTTTCTTTATTGAATAAAGGCTTAGTCAGCCGGAGCTTGCGGCGTATGAGTTTTAAGATATTCTATGACCTGTTTGACTTCCCGCTCTAGAACAAACGGCGCTTGGATACGGATAGGGAACGGTTCATCAATACCTAAATAGAGCATATCACCTTTGCCAAGCAGGGATTCCGCGCCGGAGATTTCTATGAGCAGGCGGCTTTCGTTTTTATCTTCCGTCATAAAAGCAATACGCCCCGGAATATGCACCGCCAAATCATCGGTTATAAGCTCCTGCCTCGCATGGGTGGTTGTCAAGATAAGATGTATGCCAACAGCGGGGCCCATGACCGCAATGCTTATCAAAAACGCTCGTAGCTCAGAGCAACCAAGAATATCCGCACATTCATTGATGATCACGACTAGAAAAGGCATACTGTCTTTCTGCCGCTGATGGTAACGGTGAATATCCGGCACGCCGGCTGTATCAAGACGTGCATAGCGCTGCTTCATTTCTGCTCTACAGAACTGCAAAACGTCCGGTATATCATCAGATTCGGTGATTACCGGGGCAAAAAGATGCGGAATATCATCGTAGAGGGTAAGAGAACCGTGAGGACTGTCTATGAGTAAGAGCTGACAGTACTCAGGCTGATATTGATAGAGGATAGTGAGTATAAACGTATTGATAAATACTGACTTTCCGGATTCTTTTACACCGGCAATTAAACAGTGCCGGATAAAAGCGAGGTCTACCACGCAGGTTTCGTTGTATACATCCTTTCCGAGGATAAGTGAAAGCACCGGCTTTTCTTCACGCTGTGTTTCACTTTCAAGCACTTCCCGCAGCGCGACGAGGTGCCGCTTCTTGTTTGGTATCTCAAGACCGACCCTGTTTCGCTCCGGATCCAGTACGGTAATGCGTATTGAAGAGGCGCCGACCGCATCGGCAAGCATCGCCTGACTCTTAACGATATGCGATAGCTTTATTCCCGGTGCCGGTAGTATTTCAAACATAGTAATAACCGGTCCCCGGTATATAGCGCCGAGTTCCGCCTGAACATCGCAGTCCTCCAGAGTCTTGATGAGCAGCGCGCCGGTTTCTCTTGCCGCCTCATCAATGATCCAGTAGCGGTCTTTCTGCGGATGGCGTAACAAACCGTCAAAAGGAATAAGACAGCCTTTGGGTAGCTCTTGGAGCAAGTCTTCCTCTGCGGGTGCAGGCGGCGCTGTCTGTTCAACGGCGTCCCCATCATTATTCTGTTTATTCAGCCGCGCTTCAAACTGACGGAACGCTCTCGTACTTGCAAGGGGCTTTTGTTTGGGCAGATTCAAGTCTTCCAAGAGGCTGCCGATTTCAGGATCATCCTCGTCGATATTCTTGAGCAATGCGGTTTTGTTCCAATCATGGTGTATCATCTGTTTCGACAATGAAAAGGGGACAATTTTAAGCGGTTTTTTCCGCGGCAGCTTAAGCGGTTCTTGGTAGTCAAGAAACGAAGCGCTTGCTCTTGGCTTCTGTTCCTTGTGCGGAATAAAGAGGAGGTCTCGAATAGCCAGAATAACGATCACTTCAAAGATAGTTATGAGAACGACCACTAAAGAAAAGCCGGTTTTTTTAAGCAGCGCAAAAAGGAGAAATTTATCCGCCCATACCTCAAAGTTTCGGATAAAAGCGTAACCCACGGTGAAGGTAATAAGCGGGAATATGACGCTGCAAATCAGAAAGATACGGGAGGGGTGATAGGTTGAGTCGGCTAAGGTCAGGGAGGCGAAAAAAAGATAAATAGGAATAACAAACGAAAGCAAGCCATACGAGTTGACAAGAGAGGCTCCGGGCCCCTGCCCAATGCCGGGCAGCTTAAAGAAAGCGCCCACGATAAAAATTGCAAGTACAATGGCAAATAAGCCCAGTACAACAGCGCCGGTCATGGTAATCAAGCGTACCGGTAGTGCCGTCCGAGGTGATTTCAAAGGATAACCCTCCCAAAATTTTCAGTATCGGCAATATTATCACCGATACTTATACTTAATTATAGTTAATAATAGACCTTTCGGGCAATATTGGCAAGACTTTCAGTCCGGTATGCTTTTTCCGTGCGCCGTAGGTCAGACCTCGGCTCTTTTTTTAATATCTTTTATATCGTTTATTGGTTTTATGGTCGTATTCTATTCTTTGGGAGGTAGAGGTCTGACCGTGGGAGGTTTTAGTCCCCCGCGTATGTTTTTACAAGTCTTGCAGGTGTTTGTGAGAGTCTCCCGAATGTTTGGGAGAGGGTCCATAAAAAGCGGCTTTCGCGTCTAGTATGAACACAAAAGCAGCTTGAAGTCTGTCCTTCATGCAGTATCAGTTACCAGAGAGACAACCGTCATGATCATGAGAAAGTGAAAATGGTTATCCACGATACAAAGACAAAACATGATAGGTCAGACCTCGCTTCCAGAGGTCATAGTGGATAAATGGTTCGCCTCAATTAAAGATATGTCCTCGGTGTGGAATAAGAAATAAACTCACGCTCAAGGAAAGAAGGTATACGTGTGCGCCCACGGGGAAAACGATGCAGTTTCGAACAGATAAGTACTATATACTCTGTCTGGAGTCAATACATTAATTATCATTTGATTGTTTGAAGGATCATCCATACGATGACCAAACGTCACACAGATATTTGCATTATACATACCCATTGCCGATTTAACCGTAGAGCTTAATTCAGTATTATTTACAACAAGGCTTCCCTTTAGAAAATTTTTTCCACTAGCACCCGCTCTATTGGCTAGGTGCATAACAACCAATACTTCAGTACCAGGATCACATGAATAAAAGACATATTCCCATACTCCCAAACCTGAACCTACATTAACAGCTTTTCTTGCAGTCTCTTTTAAGCCCTGAAATACTATAACAGATGTTGACGGCATATTCTTTATCTCTCCATATTCCTTAAAATTATTTTAATATCAGATAAATATGGAAAGTCTTTATACAAAACTGTAACATAATTTAGACAAATATATTGAGGCAGTATGTCGTATAACGTTCAGGCTGTTTGCGACGGTTTGACAGCCCGAATAAAGGCTTGCGTAGCAAGACCGGGGGCTGGTAAAATGTGGCGGAGTTTTTATGTCTTATACGGGGGATTTGAGCGGCGCACGCTCTCAGCGCTTAAGGGGTATTCTGTGCGGTCTCTGCCTTTTGTGCGCCGCGTGTGCGTACGAGCGCGGGGAGCTTTACTTTGCGGTTCAGACTGAAGACCCGACTCTGAATGCAGCTGAGATAGAGAGGCTTTTATCTGATAAGGCTGCTCTTTTTGCTTCCTTAAACCTGCATCCCTGGGAAGGGCAGGGGGCGTCTCCTGATATTTTCTTTACCATCAGGCGGTTTTGGGCGTATGAGCGGAGCGTTGAGGCGGAGCTTGTGCTTGAGCGGACGTGGTTTGTGCCGTGCAAAGAAAGCGATTCGGCGCGCATAAGCACAAGTTTGGCGGCGTGTTTGGCGGGCGAGGAAACAATAGTGCCAACCGCCGCTCTTGCGCCGCCATGGAGCGCCCTGCGCGTTGATGGTTTATCTCTCACTGATGAAGGCTATGCGCTGGTGCAAACCGTAACGCTCAGCATGCGAGGAAAGACGCCCGCGAACAGGGGCAGGAACGCAAAAGCGCGCGGCAGTATTACCGCCCTGATTGATGCGCTCATGAGGGTTGCAGGCAGAAGCGCAAAGGCGCGCCGCAGGATTGCCGCGGTGATTGACACGGTAAGAACGGATCTTGAAGGCAGCGGCACACGGCACGCGGCGCCGGCTCTCGTCTGGATTGCGGCGGCAGGCGACCTTATGCTCGGACGCGGGGCGCAGGAAATCCTGCTTGCCGAGGGACCGGCTGGTATTTTTGGAAAAACCGCGCCGCTGCTCTTACAAGCGGATATTGCCCTGCTCAACCTTGAAGGGACGATAAGCAAGCGGGGGGAGAAGATCGCTAAATCCTACAATTTTCGCTTTGACCCCGCGGTAGCGCCGGAGCTTAAAAGCGCCGGTATTGATGCGCTGCTCTGCGCTAACAACCATATTTTTGATTACGGGCTTGATGCCTTTTATGACACACTCGCTTATCTGAAGGACGCCGGCATAAAAGCCGTGGGCGCGGGCTTGAACGAGGCGGAAGCTGCCGGCGCCGCTGTTTTTTCCGATCTCCCGTATACGGTACAGGTCTTCGGTCTCGCCTCATTTCCGCCTGAACAGCGCTGGGACGGCAGGAGCATCGCCGCCGGCATGGACAGGGCGGGCATTCTCTATAGCGCTGGTACAAGCGGCGCTGAAAAACTACGCTGCGCGACCGATGAGACGACCCTCGATATTGTCTTATTGCACGGCGGGATTGAATGGTCTACCGAGCCGAGCGGCGCGATGCGCAGTTTAGGCGCCGCCCTCGTAGCACGGGGTGCAGACCTGATTATCGGCTCTCACCCGCATATTGTGCAGGGCTTTGAATGGGTAGAGGGCGCGCCGGTTTTTTGGTCTTTGGGGAATTTCGTTTTTTCAGGTATGGACAACACCGGCGGCGAGCGGGGGCTTTTTATCATGCTGGGCTTTGTGGGTAGACGCCTCTTTTACCGTGAACAGTACCCGCTTATACTTTCAGGACCGCGGACAGAGATAGCTTTTTGAGGCGCGCTCTGATTGCCGCCGGGGTACGGCTGAACGTTTCGGCTAAATCGCCTGCCGGCATGCCTTCCCGATAGAGATCCATGAGCTGGCGGTCAAGATTCTCGGTCCATGGCTTGTTTTTGCGCGCCGGCTTTTTTATCAGGCGCATTGACGGCTCAGGTTTTACGGTGGCGCTCAGAACCGGCGGCGCTTTATGGATGATATAAATAGGCGGGGAAAGAGCGCTCTGTTCCGGCACCAGCGTTTGAGGAATGTAGAGTCTGTTTTTAGTACGGGTTACGGCAACGTATAAGAGATTGATTTCTTCATGCAGTTTATGTCTGTCCGTCGAGCTGTCTTTTTGCGCTAGCACTTCTTTTTCGGTTATAAAATCATTGACAATCTGGATAGCATCGTATTCAAGTCCTTTACACCGGTGAACGGTTGAAAAAATAATTTCAGCTTTTTCTTTCTCATCACGCTGAACGTGTTTTTCTTTCAGGGTCTTTATAATGCCCGGCACCTCCTCGCCATACTTCTTGACGATTTCTACCATCATTCTTAACTGCTGATCCTCTGTTTTTTCTATATATTCTTCAAGTTCTTCAATATTTTTCATTTTTTTGATTAAATTATCTTTAATAAGCCGCCGCTTTCCCTCGTAAAGATTAAGCACATCGTAGAGTGAAGTGCCGTCATGGGCATAGGTGTATGAATTGATAGTGCCTTCAAAATAGATATGAGACAGCGCCTCTTTTTCCGTTATATACTGGGTTGCTTTTAATAAGAGACCGAGGTTTGTCCGTGCAAGCACAGCTTTTGAGCCTAAGGTCTGCGCCGCTCCTCTGCCGGTAATCAGCGGGGGAGCAAAACATGTCTCCGGTATATGCCGCTTCCAGCTAATAATTTCGCGGGCAAGGTCAGCAATAGCCTGACTGAAACGAAAGCTTGTTGAAAGGTTATACGTCTTAAAATCAGATTTTTCCAAAGAATTGACCGCGTACCGCCAGCCGTAAATCTGCTGATGTGTATCACCGACAATTACTTTCACCGACTGCTGCTTAAAGAATACGTCAAGCATAGCCGGCGAGGCATCCTGCCCTTCGTCAAACAAAATATAATCGTAGTTGAGGTGCGGATTTAAGAGCTGAAACTTTTTAAGATAAAAATCATGAGTGATCTCTATGGCGCCGGCATCCATTTTATTGTAAAGCCGCTGTGTTTGACTTTCAATGAACTGATAATACTTTGAGACAAAGTACTCCGCCGCGCTGTCGTTGAGCGTATCAAGGTAATTTAATGCTTTGACGGTCTCTTTATCACTATTGCAAAAGTAGGCAAGAAATCTATTGATATGATTAGCCAGCACATATTCTGTGAGCTTGCCTTCTACTGAGGGGATAGTAAGCAGTTGCACAATCTCATTGGTCGTATACCCCTGCGCACGAATTGTATACCCATACTTAAAAACAGTGTATTTGTAAGCAAGAGAGTGGGCAGTCTCTACCTGCACCTGAGGCAGACCGTTATCAACGAAGCGCTTGGCAGCCTCAAGCCGGACAGACCTATTAAACGCAAGGTAGAGGAGAACGCTCTTTTTGCTGCGCGTTCGGGCGTATTCAATAATAGTCGTTGTTTTCCCAGAACCGGCGACAGCATTTATCTTGATATTGCCGGTTGAGGTAATGATAGTGTTTTGTTCGTCAGTGAGGTCCACAAAAACCACCTTATCCGGCAGTACCGGCAGTACTTATTGAGCGGTAAGTTCATCTCGTCTTGAAAGCGTCAGTGGCAGGTTCATCACTGTTCCGGCGCGTACTATTTCGAGGACAATTTCTTCTCCCGGTCTATTGTCTTCCAGCGCTGCATAGAGATCGGCAAGGGTGGTTATTTTCATGCCGTCAACCATGGTGATAATATCGCCGCCCAGATAGATCACGCTTGATCCATAGCGTACAGCTTCGGTCCCCTGGCGCAGACCGGCTTTCTCAGCAAATCCGTTACGCTTGGTCCGTGAAACCAAAAGCCCGTTCTTCACCGGTAAGTGCGCATAATTCACTAAAGCAGGAAAGAGCTGCACCAGAGCCGCATCGATCCAACCGCGCCGGACACTGCCGTATTTAATCAGCTCGGCAACAACCCGTTTTGCCGTATTCACTGGCACCGCAAAGCCTACCCCTACAGAGCCTCCTGAGGGAGAATAAATCATGGTATTGACACCTATCAGGCAGCCCTGTGCATCAAGGAGAGGACCGCCTGAATTGCCCGGATTGATACTCGCATCGGTTTGAATCATATCACGGATGATACGGTTACCGGCTATTTGAATGGGACGCCCCAGCCCGGAAACAATACCGACCGTGAGGGTGCGTTCCAGAGCAAAAGGATTGCCTATCGCTAGTACTTTCTGTCCTACTTTAAGGGTGCTTGAATCTCCGAAGGGGATGGTGTGCAGTTCCATATCCGCAGGCGGGGTGAATTTCAGTACCGCTATATCGTTTTCTGGGTCAGTGCCGATGATTGTCCCCTCGAATTGACTGCCGTTTGAGAGGGTAATGAAGATTTTATTTGCTTTTTCAATAACATGGTTATTGGTTAAGACGTAGCCCTGCGGATCAATGATGGACCCTGAGCCTGATCCGCCTTCCTGCAAGACCGGCTCTAAAAACCAGTTTATCGCCACGGTTTCAGTGGTAATATTGACGACACCGGCGTTGTATTTATCGTAGACCATAATATTGACCCGCTCATCATCCGTGTAGGGAATGAGGTCGGCTGTGGACAGGGACGCTCTATACCCCTCTGGTTCTATCTTGACCTCTTCCGTACTGACCCCTCTACTTCCGCTTTGAACGGGAAGGTAACCGGTTAGAACACAACCGGCTATGAGTCCTGCTGCACAGACTGCACTGAGCGCGGAAAAAAAGATGACCTGTCTTCGGCTATATAATTTCATGCTATCCCCTTCTTTATGATAATAAAGAAATCTTAGTCTTTTGGCAAAAGGTATTACCGTAATCTCAAGGGTATAGACAAAAGCCGGCTTCCGTCAAGACTCCTCTCAGTCAGCCCTCGCACCTTGCAGAAAACACCAGAGTTTCACGCATAGCTTAGGGGGCAGAGTAAGTCAGACCTCGGTGGCAGGGTAGGACAGACCTCGCCTTCAAAAATAAATAAAAAATATTTTGCTCTAAATTGAATCAAAAAGCAGAGTCAGCTCCCTTATATAAGTATTATGTCTAGTCATAATTTGCCCCGCGGGCTCACAGACCAAGGTCTGACTTATCATGTTACTTCGGAAGTAAACCGGCACGCTTTTAAATTACAGCCGGCTGCTATGAAAAAACTCTTTCTCACCGTGATTGAAGAGGCAAAAATCAAGAAAGGCTTCAAGTTTAAGCTGTGGAACTTCTGTATCATGGATAATCATTTCCACTTTCTCATTACGCCTGAAAAAGGGCAGAGTCTCTCTGAAATACTCAAGTGGATTAAGATGGTTTTTGCTATCAGATGGAATAAGAAGCACCATAAGACTGGCCATTTTTGGGGAGATCGCTTTTATTCACGGGAAATAAAGGACAAAAAGGACTTTTGGACTGTGTATCACTACATTGATCAAAATCCGGTTGCCACAGGATTGGTACAGAAGCCTGAAGCATGGCAGTACAGTGGCGCATACCACCGTGAACATGGGATCATGACGGTTGTCTCTCTGGTAACTGACACAGCTTGGAGGACAGACCTTAAGCTGCTTTTGTGACTCCGCGTCCTAGTTGGAATTGAATCCACAACCTAGTTGGAATTGACTCGCCATCCTAGGGTGTGTCGTCAAAAGGAAGGAAATCCGGTAGCCTTGAGGTTATTCTACTTTGAATCGTGATACTTCTCTCACTAAAACGTCTATGCTTTCTTTGTTCTGTGAGCTTATGGTGTTTACTTTATTGATAGCGCTGTTTATCTGGTCAGCGCCGCTTGCCATCTCGTGCATACTGTTGGTTATTTCATCAGTTACTATACTCAAGTTATGGCTCTCTTGTATCACCTGCTTGCTGCCCACCTGCATCTCGTCAGAACTGCCCTTGACTATCTGGGTCGCCGTATGCAAATGACCTATAGCCTCCAGTATCTGTTTGCTCCCGCTTCCCTGTTCTTCCATAGCGCTGATGATGTTCTCTTCCTGTGAAGAGACTAGTCTGACCCCAATATCTATTGCTTCAAACTTGTTCAGAACACTCTCGGTAGAATCTGTGATCTTGGTTATTGACTCCTTGATCTTGGTGAGTACCGCGGCAATGGTTTTTGATTGTTCACCTGAGTTCTCTGAGAGTTTCCTGATCTCATCGGCAACAACCGCAAAGCCTTTGCCCACTTCCCCCGCATGCGCAGCTTCAATGGCAGCGTTCATACTTAAAAGGTTGGTCTGACTGGCAATATTTTCCATAACCGCATTGATCTCAAGTAAGCCTTCTGACTCGCGGGCGATCTCTTTTATATCGCTTGATACCTCCTCAAGACCTGCTTTTCCTACTTCAGAAGCTTCCATAAGTTTCTTAACATTATCCGCATTCTTGATGAGGGTTTGCGTTACCGATTGTATATTGGCAAGCATCTGTTCTATCGCTGAGGAGGATTGGGCGACACTGGCGCTTTGCACATTCACCTGTCCGTTGAGTTTATTGATATTACCGGTTATCTGTTCCATAGTCGCACCTGTTTCGGCAACGCTTTCGGACTGATGCATAATCCTGCCTTTGATACTCTGGATATTAGCGGTGATTTGGTTTACCGCAGCCGCGGTTTCTGTCATGTTAGTAGACAGTTCATTGCCTATGTCAAAAAGGGCGATAGACTGCTTCTTGATGGTAAAGACAAGATTCTTGATCCGTTCTACCGTTGTATTAAAGACCTGCGCTATCTCGCCTATCTCATCTTTGGAATTGATCGCTATTGTTTTGGTGAGATCCCCTTCGCCTAAATATTTAAAAGTTGCAATCATCTCGACAAGGGGCTTGGTAATACGTACCGAGACAAAGAAGATGACCGTTGCCGCTATGATAATCGCAAGAACAGCGATAATAATCGTAAAACTGGTCATTGCGTGTACCTCGGCAAGGATGATATTTCTATCGGTCCCGATCATCAAGGACCAGTTCACCTCCGTATTCCCTATAGTAAAAGGATAGAGGATTATTTCAAGGTCTTTTTTGATGAATGGTGAATATTCCGAGAAGCTGCGCGCTTCACCGTGGATGACAGCTTGATAAGCTTGAGCGGTATTTTCGCTGTATAGTTCGCTCTGGGCATCGGTGAGCAGCTTGCCTATCTGATCTTTTATGCCGCTTGCCACAATAGTTGCGTTATCTGAGTATATGGTCAGGCTGCTTATCTCATCCATAGTCGAATCCTTTATAATCTTGTCAATAATAGGCTGTACATAGGCAATATCGATATTGACCCCAACCCTGCCGACTACTTCATTGGTTCTGCGCTGGATCACAGGCACAGTCATTTTAAGCAGATAGGTAGCTTTACCGGCAACAGTCTGTGGAACCGGATTGTCTATAGTTGATGCACGGGCTTGAGAGCTGTTTATAATAGCCATCATCTCAGGCACAGCCTCGTAGGTGAGGTATTGTAAGTCCCCCGTCCGTTCGGTATACCAGCCTGCCCATTGTCCGGTTTCTGTGCAGCCAATCTGTCCTATAAACTCCTCATCCATACCTTGATCGATGGTATTAGGCTTAAAGACGGCAAAGATACCAACGAGTTCATCGTTTGAACGCAAAATCGATTCCATAAGCTGCGCTAAGCGACCACGTTGAGCGCCTGCCTCGACATTATCAAAGTCAGCCATTATACCGGCGAGCGTAGTAACGATCTGAAGATAACATTCATACTGCATCTGAATGTTCCGCGCTTGTTCTGCCGCAAGTCGTGTCTGACTTTCCCGTGCTTCGGTTATCTGCATGGAAGCAGCGCGGTAGAGAAGGAAGGTAGCTATAGTTGTTACAATCAGGATAATAATGGTACTAACAATAATACTTAAACGGTATTTCAACTTCATATAAAGCCTCACAATAAGATGAATGAATAGCACGGTAATACCGGTTGGATTGCAAGCAGCCTTTAGCTCAAGGCTCAGGTATTCATTATCCCCACCACAGTCCGCCGCCTATCTCAAGGGGAGCGATCTTTTGAGCTAAGTGCTTACTAAAACCGTACTTCCTGCAAGCTATCTGCTATAAAAATACTCGCCTTTGAAAAAAAATACAATTCATATATCAAGAAACGGACAAGAATTACTCTAAAAAGAAAGCGGGGTAGGTCAGACCTTGCGTGCGCGGAGTCTGACAGGAACAATTATGTTGCTGCCCAGTACACGCCAAGCAGGTGAAAATGAGCCGCCTGCGCTTTAAGCGGTTCAAGCGCATTATAAAAAACCGCAGGATTCTCCGGAATGGTTACATCAAGATAAAACAGGTACTGCCACGGCTGCCCTTGTATTGGTCTTGATTCGAGCTTGGAAAGGTTAATACCGCGCTCACTCAATATCTTGAGACAGTCAAACAGAGAACCGGGTCTATCCTGTACTGAAAATACCAGCGAAGCTTTGTTCGGCTGCTTATCACCAAGACTTGCAGGAATACTCGTGGTAGTACCGTTCCTGCGGGATATGATCACAAAGCGGGTGTAATTGCGCGGGTTGGTTTCTATGCCCGATCGCAGAACATTAAGACCATGAGCGTGGGCAGCAGCTTCTCCGGCAATGGCGGCTACGGTGAGATCACCGCTACGAGCAATAGAGGCAACGGCGCTTGCCGTGTCATTGTAGGTCTCGGTTTTCCATGACGGATAGTTATTCAGAAACTCCCGGCACTGTGCAAAGCCTTGAGGATGACTGCGGACCAGAGCAATAGAATCAAGGCTTGCCTGTTCGCAAGCGATCAAACAATGAATGATACGCAGTTTAAGCTCGCCGGTTATGGCAATATCTGGATAGCGTAAGAAAAGATCATAATTTTCATGGATGGAGCCGGTAAGGCTGTTTTCTACCGGTATAATACCGAAACCTGCCTTACCTTCAAGCACTGCATCAAAGACTGCGGCAAAAGAAGGCATCATCATCCGTGGCGCCTCTTCACCAAAGGCACGCATGAGAGCTTGCTCTGCGTAAGCACCGCTTTCCCCAGAAAAAGCTATATGCTTAGAAACCGGTTTTTCCGTCGATAAGATCACGGTTGTACCGGTCTTGCGGTGCGGACGCGGGGTACGCAGCAATTCCTTCCCTACTACCGGAGCTAAAGCCTCAATATCCCGCATAAGCCGTTCAAATTGATCGCCGTAGAGCGATTGTTGTCCATCGGACAGCGCCTCATCCGGTTGCGGATGTACTTCCACCGTGATGCCGTCAGCACCGGCTGCAATAGCAGCAAGAGCTACCGGTGTAACCTTTGCTCTGATACCGACTGCATGGCTGGGATCTACAATAATCGGTAAATGGGACAGCTCTTTTATGACTGGTATCGCAGAAATATCCAGAGTGTTGCGCGTATAGGTTTCAAACGTGCGTATTCCCCGTTCACAAAGCACCACATCTTTTGTGCCGGCAGCAAGGAGATATTCCACAGAGAGCAGCCACTCTTCAATTGTTGCTGAAGGACCACGCTTGAGCAGAACCGGCTTCGCCAAACTGCCCACTTTCTTCAAAAGTTCAAAATTCTGCATATTCCGGGCGCCGATCTGGAACATATCCGTCAGATCCTTCATTGAAAGAGCTAATTCTGGAGAGACCACCTCGGTTACTATAGGCATTCCCTCTCTTTCACCGGCTTCTTTCAAATATTCAAGTCCTTGCATACCCAGTCCTTGAAAGGCATAGGGACTCGTACGCGGCTTATAAGCGCCACCTCGCAGTATAACTGCACCGGATTCGCGCACAAGAGCCGCCGTTTCTAGTATTTGCGTACGGCTTTCTACTGCACAGGGGCCGGCTATTATAGAAATACGCGCTCCACCTATAGCAATCCCTCCGACATTGACGATTGTGTCTTCCGGTTTAGTCTCACGTGAAGCTAATTCATACGGTTTTGCGGTCGCGCTTACCCGTTCAACGCCCGGTAAAAGTCCAATTTCCCGTAAATCTACCGAAAATTTTCCGGTTGCTCCAATGATAGACTCTTCACCGAGAAGCTGTTCCCTGATCTGGAAACCATGCTCTTTTACATATCTACGAATAATTTCTTTATCCTGTTCAGAAATATCTTTTGCTAGTACAATAATCATATTTGTATCCATACGCCCGCGCTGGACGCACCGGTACGGACTTTAGTCCGTCCTCCTTTCTGTTAATACACCCTCAAAAGGTTTGTTCTTACCAGACTGTCTATTTGTCTGTCTGTTCTATTTTGTTTGTTTATTTCAATCCACGCACCCACGTGGGGTGCGACCTCAAGTACTAACTCATATTGCCTTTGAAGGGTAATATCAGATAACTACCTGATAGGGTATACTGTAGCATAAAGAAGCAGGAAAGGCTAGTATGAGGTGAGCTACCCAAGGCTTTTAGCGTTGGGCTTCTTATTTTACAGACCAAACGTAGACCGACTGAGCAAGCTCTGTCAATCCAGCGGTTTCAGCCTCCACAAGAATCTTTATTCCTTCTTGTAGTATACTGTGCGCCGCTTTCCTATCTCTCTCTTCTGAGTATCCGCATCCGCATGTATACCTCCTGTCCTGAGTGCGTGAGTGTGTTCTTCCTCCCGCACTCAGGACAGCTCCCTGTTGAGGAGAACCATCATCCACTATGATCGTTTGAGACAGTTTTCGTATGTCTCTCATTATTCCGCCCATAATCGAATGCTGTATCCGTCTTCCCCAACCCTTCATCTTTGACGATTTCCATCCAGCGATATTCTCGTCTTGAACCGCTTCCCTATCTTCGCTATGAACTTATTCTTTTCACCCCGTTTCTTATTGCCTATCTTTTCGAATTCTTTATCGAGTATCTTCCGCTGTCTTTCATGGTTCTTCGTCCGTTTCTTACCTTTAGCATATAGTCTGTTCATCTTCTTTGACACTTTCTTTAACCGCTTTGTTTCGGGAAATGTCCAGTGTATAGGTGAAGGGCAGCCACACTTAGTTGTCTGTTTTCTTTGCTGTCTATGATAGTGTCCTTTATCCCGAAGTCAAGCCCTACGCTTTTTCCGGTCTGCTCCCGCTTCTTTTTCTCCGTATAACAAGTGATATGCAGATAAGAGCCGAACGCTTTTCTTACCAGTTTCGCATTCGCCCTCTCCGCTCCTTGAAGTTCGGTTGCTGCCACAGGTATCTATTCCAAGCCTTCCAATCTGAACGGCTTCTTAAACCCTTACACAAACAGCCTGTTCTCGATAATCCGGTATGTTGTTCCTGCCTGCTTCAATGCTACCGTATTACAACGGGAGAGACACTTCAGCTTCCCTACTTTTTTCCTTCGCTTCTTTAACACGGAGAAGGTTTTTATGTTGTCTTGGACTTCCTCTATGAGAGACTGGCGCATATGGCTTCAGATGCGATAACGGCGTTTCTAAACAACTTTTTTTCAACGAAGAATCTTGCAAGATAGTCCTTTTTTTCTTTTGAGAGGCGGGAAGCGTCTATTTTTAGGCGGAAGACGGAATGCCGCTCCCGCGTCTCTTTCAATGCCTACCGTATACGCCCGCCCTTTTCAGACAGCCTTTTGTTCCTCTTTTATCTATCTTTTTTGTCAAGTCTTATTTCAAAGAGCTTGGGCTTTACGCCGACCTGTTGTAAACACCATACTACAGGCGCTGATTTTTACCCCATACCTTTTGCTTATACTTTAATAATATACCCGGCTTTACGTGGAGCAGCTTGGGGAGGATAATCAGGGTCGGCAGGATACCCTAATATACAGTGTCCAACACCGATATACTGCTCGCCTAATCCCCACGTACGTAGCAGTGCCTGCCCTTCTGGGCTTGCAAAAACTTCTTTCGCTCTGTGTATCCAGCAAGAGCCTATGCCTAAAGCTGCGGCGGCATGCAGCAAATTCCCAATAACCAAAGCTCCATCTTCAACCGGCGTAGCTTTTGTTATATCAACCAAAATACTCAGGACAGTCGGCGCCCCAAAAAAAGGATGAGCCTGTGGGTTTTTTAAGACCCGTGCATTGAGTTCTTCAAGCTGCCTAATAAGAAGCGGCTCTTGCGCCACAACAATCACCGCGGATTGCATATTGGCTCCGCTTGGTGCAAAAGTCCCGACCTCTAAAATCTGATCAAGCTCTGCATCAGTGATCTGTTCACTTTTGAATGCCCGGATACTTCGGCGTTTCTTCAAATCTTCTAACGTTGTTTTCATAATTTCCTCTCCTCCAAAACTTACTCAAATCATCTCACTATTTTTTTGAGTACCAGTTCAAAGTTTATTGCCTGCTTTCTTACGCTCGTTTCATGACCGGTATGAGCCGGCAGCCTAAAGTTAAGGTATCCACAGGCTTCCCGCCAACGGCGGGTTACGGTCAAGTCGACCGTAGTTATATAGCATTGCGGCGTCCTGTCCGCAAGCCATTGCTCCATCGCACTGTTCAACACCAGTATACCCTTTTTTTAACAGCAGTGCTTGTCTCTATCCGCAACTAGAACACCGCTTGACGGATAAAACCGGTTAACAGCTTCAATGCTGCTCTGTATACTTTATTCATTATGAGTATTTATACCGCTTAAACCATATCCTTAGTGAAGTCCCAAGGCTCATAAATCTTTGGTACATCACCAAGAAGGCGCTTAGTATAATCCGATTTTGGGTGGAGAATAGCTTCATCAGCCGTCCCCCGCTCCACAACGATACCATGTTCCATAATATAAACAGTATCAGAAATATAGTACGCCAATCCTATGTCATGAGTAATAAATACTATAGTCATATCAATTTCGTCTCGCAACTTGAGCAACATATCAAGGATAGTGGCACGTGAACAAGCATCGATCATCGAAGTTGGCTCATCCGCGATAAGTAATTTCGGCTTGAGCATGAAGATCCGCGCAATCATCAAGCGTTGCATCTGTCCACCGGATAATTCGAAAGGATACTTATTTGAAAGCTCTTCGAATTTCAAATTGACAAAAGAACAAGATTCTTTCATCTTTTCAAACTTCTCTGCATTGCTTAAATGTTCTTGCCCTTGCAGCCGGATACAGTCAAACAGTACCGAATCAACTTTGTTAAAAATATTGAACGTAGAGAAAGGGTCTTGAAAAATCGCCTGAATATTTTGCCAGTACTGCCGCCGTTTAGCCTGTGTTGCAATATCTCGTGGCTTTCCTTCAAACTCGATCTCTCCCCGAGTCAACGACAAAAGACCTAAGATCATTTTAGCTAAGGTTGTTTTACCGCTTCCGGATTCACCGACTATGGAAATGATCTCACCCCGGTGGAATTCAAAATCGACATTATTAACGGCAATGATCTTGGTTTCGCCATGCCCGAATTCACGGGTAATACCAGTGCCGCTTAAAAAAACTTCTTTTACCTTTTTTCTGATCATGGCAGATCTCCTTTTCACTGAAAGTGTTAATTAGTTCAACACTTTGTTTATACGACGAGTTTTTACTCTTCTAAAATATCCTTTAAATCAAGATCATCCCAGACTTGGTATACATCACGATTTTCATAGATTTGATACAGGTTTTGAAGCGTATGACGGCACCGGTAACTGCGACCGGCAGTAGCGTGCTGTTCAACAACAGTTTCCTTCCGACATATATCATCTGCATAGTGGCACCGCTCACCAAACCGGCAGCCGACCGGTCTTTTTTTCAAATTAGGCGGCGCTCCAGGAATAGCTTGTAAGATATGACCGCGAGTTCCATCTTCCGGTACGATAATTGAGTTCATTAAGCCTTTGGAATATGGCATTATTGGGTCAAAAACCATTTCCCGTGCGCTTCCCCGCTCAACAATTTCACCGGCATACATGACCATAATATCATCGGTAACATTGTATAAAAGAGGCAGCTCATGGGTAATGAACAACATTGATCGGACAAAGCCTTTTTTCATAAGCTCATGGAGCAGTTTGATGACAATTTTTTGTGAAGAGACATCAAGTGCCGAAGAAGGCTCATCAGCAATCAGTACTTTAGGATTGAGGATAGTCGATATAGCAATGATCGTACGCTGTTTCATACCGCCTGAAAGCTCAACTGCATATTGGTTTAAGACTTTTTCCGGCAGGTTCAGCACGGTAAAACGTTCTCTTGCAAGCTGATATATCTCTGAGCGTGAGAGTGTTGAGCCATGAGCCTGCATGACATCTTCAATAAACCTGATGATTTTACGCGTCGGGTTAAGGGCATTCATAGCAGCTTGCGGTATGTAGGCAACTTCAGTACCGAGAACGGTCTTGCGTATCTGATCCGGCGGTAGATTGGTTATCTCTTTACCGTCAATAAATATCTGCCCGCCTTCATAGTAAAGTGGCGGAAAATAGTAGCCCATTACACTCATAGCCAGAGTACTTTTTCCACAACCGGATTCCCCCGCTATTCCTAAGGACTTACCTTCTTCCAATACAAAAGACACATTATCCACAGAACAAATCTTTTCGTTCATCCGGGTCTTGTAATAGGTTGTCAGTCCCTTTACTTCTAGCATCGCCATACAATTAGCTCCTTATTTGAGGATTAAAGATCTGATCAAGTCCTGAATTGATGAGATTCAAAGAAAAAGTTATCAAGGTAATCATGATTACCATCGGGAAAAATGCCCACCAGTTACCGTTGAGTACCGCGTTAAACGTGGTCGCCCAAAACATCATCAGTCCCAGAGTTGCCACATTCCGAGGACCAAGACCAAGCATAGAAATGGAAGCTTCAGCGAGTATACCGGAGGCGACTTGCAGGATAAATGCCATAACCACATAGGAAGCAATATAGGGAAGAATATCCTTAACAATTATCCGCGGCATACTATGACCGGAAAGTTTAGAAAGATTAACGTGATCGCGATTGCGCAGGCTGGTAGTCTGGGCGCGTACTGACCGGGCTGTCCAGGGCCAACTGGTAAAACCTATAACTATTGCCGTTGCCATAAAATTGCGCGTACTCACACTAATCGAAACCAGTACCAGAATAATAAAGGAAGGTATAACAATAAAAATATTCGTAAGACTGCTTAAAATATTATCAAAAACCCCACCGGTATAACCTGCAATCAGTCCTACAATAAGACCAATGATCGTGGCGACAAGACCGGCAAAAAAGCCTATAAGGAGTGAGGTTTTTGTGCCGGCAACAAGCTCTGCCATCACATCACGACCGAAGTTATCGGTTCCCAAAATATGATCGGCACTCGGATTTTCAAACATCATACCACTCATTTGAAGCGGATCCGTATGATTTACCAGCGGATAAATTATAATAAGGAGCAAAATAGCTGATAACACGGCAAAACCAAAGCAGAATTTGCCGGATTTGAATGCAGTTTTGAAAAAGTAGCCCATATAAACCTCTCTTCTCTCGTTTTAGAACTGAGCTACCCACCGCTCAAGCGATGGGTAGCTTGTTTCACAGACTAAAAACTTAGACCGACCGAGCAAGCCCTGCCAATCCAGCGGTTTCAGCCTCCGCAAGCTGTATTCTTGCGCCCCGCAAGAATCTTTAATCCTTCTTGTAGTATACTGTGCGCCGCTTTCCTTGTAGTAAGGATTTATCAAACAGGCGCCGTGTGTTTACCCGAGGCATTGCGCTGCCTAGCTTTCTTCTTGTTGGGTAATCCGTATCCGCGGATCGATAAGCCCGCACAGCACATCAACCACAAAATTAGCTGCCAATACGGTAATAGTTACGATCAAGGTACAGCCTGAAAGGAGTGGGTAGTCTTGATTCCGGATTGCAGTAAACATCGTGGTTCCAAGTCCGGGGTAACTAAAAACAATTTCTGCAATGAGATTGCCGCCTATCATCGTGCCTAAGGAAAGAGCCAGACCGGTTATCTGTGGCAGCATAGCATTACGGAACACATAAGAAACAATTCTATTGTCCTTTATGCCCATAAGCCGACTGTATTTTACATAATCGGCGTTCAGCTCATAAATCGACATCTCCCGCATACCCAGGGATTGTCCGCCTATGGTGATGAAAACCATGGTCAGAAAGGGCAGCCGGTAATGATTGAGTACCGAAAACAAGAATACCGGATCCTTCCAGTTAGGAATGACATCAAACGCATAGCCTAATCCTAAAGGGAAGAGATGGCTGCGGACGGCAAAGAAGTACATATTAGTAATGGCAAAGCCGAATGCAGGCATAGCGCTTAATAAAAGAAAGAAAGGAAACAGTACCCGATCAAAGATACCCTTGCGATAGGCGGTCAGTGCGCCTAAAGCATTACCAAGAAACCAACCGACAAAAATAGCTGGTATTTGGAGCATGAGTGTCCAGTGAACAACGGATCCTATTATATCTGCAACGGGGCGCGGGTATTGGCTGAATGACAAGCCGAGATTGCCGCGGAATAAATTACCGACATAAATGATAAACTGCTGCCACAGTGGTTTATCAAGACCAAACATAGCCATATAGTTATCGTAAATTTGTTTGATTGCATTCGCATCGGTTAAGGTTCCGGTTGCCTCTGAGACCAAGACATCAACTGGATTGCCGGGGATAAGTCTTGGCAAGAGAAAGTTGAGAAAAATCGCAACAAAGAGAGTAATCAGATACCATGCTGCCTTTTTAGCGAAATATTTTTGTAAACCGTTCACGAAAAGCCTCCGGTTATTGAGAGCCGGAGTTTATAGAAAGCTCCGGCTGAAAATTGAGTAAGGATAGTAGGGGGGGGGGGGGGGGGGCAGCACAAAATATCTTTTGATATACTATACTCAGTGTTCTCTGTAACACTCAGTAGTGCAGCCTCTCTCTTAATAGGTCTCCTATATCCCTCCCCTTCTTTCCTTTTCTCTTTATTTTGCACGAATCTTGTAGAGAGCTGCGATACCGTAACCATCAATACAAATGAGCGGTGGAATCTGAGAACCGTCATTCTGCTTGGGGAAGCCAGTCCATATACCAGTATAAACGGTATGGAACAGCGCCGGGCGGTACATAAGACCAGCCATGGGCATTTCCTGCAAATAGATAATGTTCAGTTCTGTCCACAGCGCCTTGAGCTGCGCTGCATCTTTTTCGGTTATCAAGGCTTTGATGATTTCATTGGCGCGTGCATTCTCCCACCGTCCCCAGTTATGCACTTTGTTCGGGGTGCCGGGCGGGGAGAGATTTTCGCTGCTGAGGAAGTACGCACGACTCCACGGAGAGGCAATATTAGAGCCGCCGGGGCTATACATGATAATATCAAAGCTGGTGTTATCTATGTCGGACTGCCATATCGGGGCATCAGGGAAATAGGTCGAAATGTCTATGCCGATGGCTTTGGTGGATTGAGAAACCACTTCCAACGAAGCATTCCAATCGCTCCAGCCGGCAGGACATTCCGCTTTGAAGCTGAGTTTAACGCCGCCTTTAGCACGAATACCATCTGAACCTTTTACCCAACCGGCATCATCAAGGAGCTTGTTTGCATCTGCTCTCGCTGCGCTCAGATCACTTTTCCACTGATAAGCTTTGAGTTGGTTCGTATCAATAAGCGCCTGTTCCGGGGCAGTCGGAAGCATAAGGGAGGGAACATAAGTTGCGGTATAGCCGGACATAGCATTCTGCCCTATGGTGTTGTAATCCAAGGACATGGCAATCGCCCGCCTGACAACAGCATCTTTAAGTCCTGGTCTCGTGGTGTTAAACACAATGCACGGTATAACACCGGGTACATAGTAGGGAGGTTGCGGAAGATAGGTCTCGACAGGAAGTTTGGCGTCCCAAATCTTCCATACTTGAGAGATAAACTGCTGCGATACATCAACTTGACCGGCACGGAATGCCGCATCCCCGGAGGCATTGTCTTTGTAAACGTTCATCCCGAGGTATTTAGGCGCCGGCAGTTTCCCCCATCGCGAGGGGTCTTGTCCCCAGTAACCATCAAAGCGCTGCACCACGACTTTGGTTTCATCCTGAATAAGGGGTCTATACGGTCCTGTGCCGGGACAATCCCAACCAAGGAATTCAAGAAGGGCGGTTTTACTTGTCCCCAGCGCTCCTGAAGCCTTTTTGCCATCCCAATACTTTTTCGAGGTAATGTACAGCTCGCTTAAAGACTGTTCAATGTATTTGGGGTTTATGGTTGCCGGATTCCCCTCGATCAGAACCGTGTAATCATCCACCACCTTGATACTGTTAATATATGCCCAATAGCCTGAATAATTGACCGAATACTCTTTAGCAAGCTGGTAAGAGTTGACCACATCGGCGGCAGTCAGCGGCGTGCCATCAGAGAATTTAACTTTTTTATTCAAAGCAATGGTAACGTTATTCCCATCCCATTTGTAGGAATCGCCTATCTGCGGATAGAGCTTTGCATCAAGCGGGTTGTACAGAAAGAGGGTTTCAAAGACAACCTGCCGCTGCACATCAACAAACCCATAGTTGCGGTTAGCATGGTAGGGACTCAAGGCAACCGGTGCGCCCCACTGTATACCGTTAAAGTACAAAGTTTCGTTACGGGGCAGTTGGCTTACCGTACCAGTCGCTACCGCTGTTTCACCTGTTCCATTTGCGAATACTGCCCCGGCTGTAACGCTAAAAGCCAGAGCAAACACCATTAGTTTTTTCATAGATCCTCCTCAAAGAATACAAATTTTACCGTATAGTCAGCGGGAAACCGCCTTGCACTATACACCTAATTTAGTATCCAATAGAAATTTTCATTTGTCAAAAAGAATCTCAAGAAATTCGCTTCTGCTATGAGCGCCTCTGGTTATGCATCCCACCGAGGTCTGACCGCCAAGCTGTGTCAGTTACCAGAGAAACAATGCTGACAATGCCGTGTTCCCGATGGTATGCGCCACTGTACTGCCATTGTTCAGGCTTCTGTACCAATCCTGCTGCAACAGGGTTTTGGTCTGTGTACTCAAACACAGTCCAAAAATCTCTCTCGTCCTTGATCTCCCGTGAGAAAAAGCGATCGCCCCAGAAATGACCAGTTTTATGGTGCTTCTTATTCCATCTGATAGCAAAAACCATCTTGATCCACTTCAATATCTCAGAGAGACTCTGCCCTTTTTCAGGCGTAATGAGAAAGTGAAAATGATTACCCATGATGCAGAAGTTCCACAG
>JAISMB010000110.1 GCA_031276945.1 Spirochaetaceae bacterium
CAAGTTTAAGCTGTGGAACTTTTGTATCATGGGCAACCATTTTCACTTTCTCATCACGCCTGAAAAAGGGGAAAGTCTGTCCAGTATAATGAAGTGGATTAAGATGGTGTATGCGATACGGTGGAACAAGCGGCACAATAAGACCGGTCATTTCTGGGGAGATCGGTTTTATTCACGGGAGATAAAGGACGAAAGAGACTTTTGGACTGTGTTTGAGTACATAGACCACAATCCTGTTGCAGCCGGACTGGTGCAGAAGCCTGAAGACTGGCAGTATAGCGGCGCATACCATCGGGAACATGGCATTGTCAGCATTGTCTCTCTGGTAACTGACACAGCTTGGCGGTCAGACCTCAAACTGCTTTTGTGAAGGTCAGACCTCGCCGTCAAAATAGGTCACACTTTCTCATCACGCCTGAAAAAGGGGAAAGTCTGTCCAGTATAATGAAGTGGATTAAGATGGTGTATGCTATTCGGTGGAACAAGCGGCACAATAAGACCGGTCATTTCTGGGGGGATAGGTTTTTCTCACGGGAGATAAAGGACGAAAGAGACTTTTGGACTGTGTTTGAGTACATAGACCAAAATCCTGTCGCGGCAGGACTGGTGCAGAAGCCTGAAGACTGGCAGTACAGCGGCGCATACCATCGGGAACACGGCATTGTCAGCATTGTCTCTCTGGTAACTGACACAGCTTGGCGGTCAGACCTCAAACTGCTTTTGTGAAGGTCAGACCTCGCAAGTATGCGGCTCTCTGCTCTGTAAAAAAATAAAAAAATATGAAGAACCTTGATATCTTTGAAAGAATGTGCTATACATTATTATAGTTGAAAACAACAGAATAATAACGTATTGTTATTGAGAGAGTTTAGATGAGATAAGGTTTTCTTAACTTACTTTGTGTTTAAGAGGACCGCAGCCAGTGTATACCTCGCCAAAGGACCTGGCTACGGTAACCCGCACACGAAGTGCAGAGACAAAATATATTTACAACTTATATTGCCGTCAATGTACTTCGTGTTCGCCCTCTTATTTATAGTTTGGGCTTGTGCCTAAACATACTTTTTGAGGAGGACTTTTCATGAAGAAGAAGTTCTTAGTTAGTGCTATTGCTCTCTTGAGCATAGCAGTCGTGTTTATGGGCTGCCCGGAGAAAGATGAGCCTTCTGAGGCAGAAAAAGCGGCAACGGATTTAGCAGCAAGTTTAGGCGGTAGTACTAAAGCAACGGTAAGCGGTACAACCGTTACCTTGGTTGAAAATCTCAGTCTGACGAGCGCTCTTACCGTTCCTGCCGGTGTAACACTTGCAGTACCGAGCGGTAAAAGCCTCACGGTAGGAAACAGCACAACGCTGACGGTGAACGGCGCGGTTACAGTGGCAGGCGGTGGAACTCTTACTGCTCCGGCACTCGGAGCAGATGGGTTACCCACAGGCGGACAGATAGCGTTCGGCGCAAGCGGTAAAGTCGAGCTTGCCTACGGAGCTATCGGTTACTACGGCACGACTCTCTTTATAGGCAGCACGGGGAATAACCTCATTTACCAATGGGATAGCAGTGCGACTTCTTCCAAAGTTACGCTGAAAGGTAATAATACAACTGAGCTGACAGCCGGCAAAGTTACCTGCGTAGCCGCACTCACCGGGCAGCAGCCTTCAACAGGGGTAGCAGCACAAACGGCGATGGTTATCGCTTCAGGCGCAACGCTTACCATCCAACATGGCTTTGCAATCGGGGGTACGCTTACCATTAACGGTTCGCTTGTCGGCGCGGTAAATGCAATACTCGCCGTTGCCAGTGGAGCAACAGTAAATGGGACTGCAGCAACCATCTTCTATCCGTCGGGCAACACCACAGCAGCCACTGCAACAGCAAACACAGGGTACAAGTGGACAACTGATGCAGGCGGCAGCAGCATTGCCGGTTGGAAAGCCCAACAAAGCTAATCAATTCTTGAAGATTTAAGAAAAAGAGAACCCTCCCGACTCATAACCGAGAGGGTTTTATAGGGCATCGCTTCAAAGCAGAGCGGTCTGTCATGCTTGCGCGGCAGCCGCTCTTTGTCTATGTAGCTACCGCCACCCTGCCTTGACGCTGTTTAAGATCAGAGCGCTGACCGTGCAGGTTTAGATCAGTCGGCTAGGCAGGGTAGGTCAGACCTCGAAAGCAGGGTAAGTCAAGCGGGGCAGGGTCAGACCTCGAAGGCAGGTAGGTCAGACCTCGCCCCTTTCTTCTCCCCGCCCGCTTAAACACAGGCAGGTCAGACCTCGAAGGCAGGGTAGGTCAGACCTCGAAAGCAGGGTAAGTCAGACCTCGAAAGCAGGGTAAGTCAAGCGGGGCAGGGTCAGACCTCGAAGGCAGGTAGGTCAGACCTCGCCCCCTTCTTCTCCCCGCCCGCTAAACACAGGCAGGTCAGACCTCGGAGGCAGGTAGGTCAGACCTCGCCCCTTCTTCTCTCCGCCCGCTAAACACAGGTAGGTCAGACCTCGCCGTCAAAATAGGTCAGTGATCAAGTTTTCCCTTAACAATACAAGAACTAGCCACTAGCCACTAATCACTAGCCATTTTGAAGAGGAGGTCAGACCTTGGATCACGCGAGTGATCAGGCTTAGATCACGCGAGTGATCAGGCTTAGATCACGCGAGTGATCAGGCTTGGATCACGCAGGTGATCAGGCTTGGATCACGCAGGTGATCAGGCTTAGATCACGCAGGTGATCAGGCTTGGATCACGCGAGTGATCAGGCTTAGATCACGCAGGTGATCAGGCGTGCCTGAGTTTTTCGAGCAAGGCACAGGTGGCATCGTCAAGGGGGATGCCTTCACGCAGAGAACGTTCCCGCGCTTCAGCCTCTTTTTCACCATGAATGTAAATACGCGCTTGACCGGACGCTTTTTGTCCCTGTCTGATAGTATCAAGAATAGCTTTAAGGTGTTTCTTAAGCGCATCAGGCGGACCAAAAAGGTCTAAACGGATAGCCCCGAAGAAATGAGTAATACCCGAACCTTGACCGGGAACAAAAGTCTCAAGGCTGCTCATGCCTAATGAGAGACCCGAACAGAGCAATTCAACCAAGAGCCCCAGTCCAAAACCTTTATGCCCTCCGGTTTCTTCACCTTCACCGCCGAGAAAGAGATGCCCTCCGTACCGCTCATTCTCGTAAAAAATCTTCTCAAAAGCGGTCGCGTCCGTCGTGCCGACTCCCTCTGCATCTACCGCCCAGCCAGCCGGCATTGGCTGAGAGCGCCGGTCGTACACTTCGATCTTGCCATGGGAGACTGTTGTGGTTGCCATGTCAAGGAGAAAACAGCGCTCATCATCTTCGGGTATGGCAATCGCAAGGGGATTTGTTCCCAGCACCCGTTCCCGCCCAAACGTCGGTATGGCACAGGTTCGGGTATTGGTAAAAGCGGAACCTATCATAGCGTAAGCCGCTATCCGCTCTGCCCAAAAGCCGGCAATGCCATAATGATTCGAGTTGCGCACCGCACAAAAAGCGCTGCCGGCGTGCTGCGCCTTGTGTATGGTCTTTTGTACCGCATAGTCGGCTATATACGAGCCTATACCATCATGCCCATCAATAACCAAGGATGAGGGAGTTTCAAAGACAATCTCCGGCTCCACACCCGTTTTAGCAAAGCCTCCCCGGAGGTTCTTTTGGTATAAATCAAGTCGGGAAACACCGTGGGAGGGAATACCCCGCGCATCGGCTTCGACTAAGACGCGCGCCGTTATAGCCGCCTCTTCTTCCCTATAACCAAGGGCATTGACCAGTAGGTCATGCGTCAGTTTCAATAATTCATCGTATTGTATTGTTTTCATAACCACCTTTCATCGGCGCACCCTTTCCCTGAACCTAGAAGCTCTCCGCCAGTTTATCAAGCTTAGTGCATAAGGGGTTTCCCACCTCTTTCGAGGTAAACATGCTGGTCAAGGCGGCGTACTCGAAAATACTTTCTTTGGTAGGCCAAAAAAGCGGCAGTATCTTGCCGACCAATCTCATTTCAAGTAGTTCTGTGGCAGACAGCTCTTTGTCATGTGCGGCTATTAACACGCTCAGATATTCTAACAAAAAAGACATCGTTTCAGGTACGTAGCCGTTTTTAATATAGTGCAGGCCGCAGTAAAAAAAATCGGTGAGGTACGTGCCGTTAAGCGGCACGGGCTTGTCCTCAATACTCAGGAGGCCTCCGCTAAGCATCTGTTCAAACACGCCTGTAATCGTGATAAAAAAGCTGTTAAGTTCCTCGAAGTTTATGCCGCCGCCGCTCGGATCTTTGCCCACGCTCTTATAAAAAAATTCAGTGCCATGTCTTGTTATGTTCGTGTTAAAGTGCCTTACATAAAGAAAAATATCTTCAAAGTTCACAGTTCAAGCTCCTTTTTCCTCCCCTTGATGGTTATCGAGTAACCTCAAGAGGATCTACAACCGCCATAGAACCTCCCTGTGGTATACCAATATTGTTATTGTACTGATAAATATTTGCAGGCATATTTATTTCAGTGAAATTTTGAATATTCCACACACTCCCATTTGAAGAGTATATAGTAATTTTAATCTTTGCGGTTGCACCGCCTTTAGTATCTATCATACTTAATTTTACTGCTGTTGCGGTTTGTTGTACTATTGTAAATGTTACATGATCTTTTGTGGCTTGATACAGTTGATCGCCAATAGCACGATTAGTATCAAGTAATAATTCTTGCTCTTCATAAGAAGAAACAGAGGGGGTCTTCTATTAAATCATTTTTACATCCTCCAAAGATAATGATGCAAAGCCCAACTGTTACCAACAATAAGATAAATTCATTTTTTTTCATCTTAATATCCATCCTTCTAAACACTTAATTAAAGCTCTTCAAATACTGCTTGTAGTTTTATCCCCCGCTTGGGACAGTGTAGTATAATCTGTTGCTTTGTTTCTGCCAACGGCATATTCATTACTAAAACAGTTTTTAATACTAAAGTCAAGCTTTTCTTTTTGCGGGCTGGCCTGTTCTAAGCTTTGGAGTTGGCCTGCGGTATCAGCCGTCCCGCGGGCTTCTTACCAAAAATTGTACAGATAATGAATATCGCTCCACATACAATCCATTCAACATAGATAAGTTCAGGGCCAATCCGGAATTGAGGAAAATAGGTCCAGATAATCCATAAGATCAGGGATGTCAGTATTACCGGAAAGCCTGAAACTCGTTTGCAGATACGGGGACAGTAAATACTGACCAAAATAAACAAGGTAAAGGACGTTGTAATGGCAAGGGCAGTGGTAATGGTCTGTATGATGCTGACTGCGGTGAGCGACAATACAAAGGCAAGCAAGCTGACCATAAGCACCGTAAGTCGGGAAACCAGTAATTCCCGCGATGCAGGAATTGGTTTGGTGTAGACTTTTTTCACAATATCTTCAAGAACCAGTGTCGAACAGCCCATGAGTAAGCCGACAGCAGTGGAAACATCAGCAGCCCAGAGAGAGGCAAGAAATACGCCGCCGACAAAAGGCGATAGCTGGGTAACCAGAGTAGGCAGAGCCAAAGCTGCGCGGGGAAGATCGGGGAAGCGCGCCGCAGCTACAACGCCGAATAATGCGCAGAGAAAACCGGCTGGTAAGATAAGAATACCGCCTATGAGAAAGCCGCGGCGTGCAGTCTTTCCATCGCGAGCCGCAAAGCAGATTTGTGCAACAGCTTGGGTGCTGAAGGTCATGGTAACCATAACGATAACCTGCGCCACAATGACTAAGACGCCGAGTCCGGCAATCGGGTCCATCCAGAAATCACCGGGCGGTAACTGCAATATAATGGTGTGCATACCGCCGAATGTCCCCAAAGTCTGTACAAGCGCTATGATGATGCCAATATAAATAACAATAACGTTGATAACATTGGTTAAGCCGGACGCCCAGTAGCCGCCGACAACCGTAATAGCAATAAAGACCAGCGCGGAAATGACCATACCGCTTTGCAGCGTCGGGAAGACGTGCGGCAGGAGCGCTGTCAGAATAGAACCTCCGGCAACGTACTGCATAGAAGTAATACTAATCATCACGAGCAGTTGGTTGATGACGCTTAAGAAGCGGGTCTTAGGACCGAACATTGTCCCCATCATTTCCGGTATGGTTTTAACCGTCATGCGCCGAAACCATGATGCGGCAAAAAGCCCTACCATAATGCCGCCTGCGCCCCATGCTGCATTGTACCAGCCGGCGGAAAACCCCTTGGTATATGCCCGTTCAGCAACGCCTACGGTTGATGCTCCTCCTATGGCAAGCCCGACAAGCATAACGGTAACCAGAAGGGACGGCATATTACGACCGGCAAGGAGGTAGGCTACCATCTTATTGCCAGTCGCTTTCTTTTGTATCTTCGTTGACCACCATGCAACAGCCAGCAAACCACCTACGTACACGATGAGAATTACCAGTTGCACACTCATAAAGTACTCCTTATTTTAGATGCAAGTTTAGTTTAATGACTTTACCGCATTTACCAGCTCAGTGTAAAGGCTTCTTAGTTTTCCTTGGAATAGGTCAGACCTCGCCGTCAAAATAGGAACAGACCTCGAAGGCAGGATAAGTCAGACCTCGCCCACCCTCAAAAATAAATAAAAATATTCTGCTTTATTGAATCAAAAAGCATGGTTAGCTCCATATATAGAGTATTATGGCATCGCATAATTTTCCCCGTGGGCTTACAGACCAAGGTCTGACTTATCACGTTACTTCGGAAGTGAACCGGCACGCTTTTGAATTACAGCCGGATGAAATGAAAAAACTCTTTCTCACCATCATTGAAGAAGCAATGAAGAAAGGCTTCAAGTTTAAGCTGTGGAACTTCTGTATCATGGACAATCATTTCCACTTTCTCATTACGCCTGAAAAAGGGCAGAGTCTCTCTGAAATACTCAAGTGGATTAAGATGGTTTTTGCTATTAGATGGAACAAGCAACACAATAAGACCGGTCATTTCTGGGGGGACAGGTTTTATTCGCGTGAGATCAAGGACGAGAAGGATTTTTGGAACGTCTACAATTACCTAGATCAAAATCCGGTTGCGGCAGAATTAGTACAGAAGCCTGAAGACTGGCAGTACAGCGGCGCATACCATCGGGAACACAGTATTGTCAGCATTGTCTCGCTGGTAACTGACACAGCTTGGCGGACAGACCTTAAGCTGCTCCAATGAGACCTGATAGGTCAGACCTCCCCTCCTGAAAACGCTGATCTGCCATGCCGTACCGATTTTAAGAAGGACAAGCTTATAAAAAACAACAAATTATCCTAGACGGCTTCTCTTGACTAGGGTATTCTTTATTATAACTTTTAACGAGGAGATTACTATGAAAAAGCATGGTATAGCAGCTTTGTCTTTGGCGTTGAACATGCCGTGTGTCGATGCTCCTGCACAGGAGGAAAAGGATTTTCTTATTCAAGACGGTATACTCATTGCTTACCGGGGCAGTGCAAAAGCTGTAACTGTCCCGCCTCATGTTATGGGTATAAGGGATGAGGCATTTGTCGGATGCGAAACACTTGAGTCTATAAGTCTCCCTGCAAGTTTGAGTAGTATAGGTTATAGAGTATTTGCCTATTGCAGCAGTCTTGAGTCTCTCAACCTGCCTGCACACTTAGAGAGCATAGGGGATAGCGCCTTTCAGGGATGTAGAAGTATTGTTTCTTTGATCCTGCCTGAAAATTTACACAGTATAGGATATGGAGCATTCTGGGGATGTAGCAGTCTTGTCTCTATAGACCTTCCGGCAGACTTAAACAATATAGGGGATAGCGCCTTTTCTGGATGCGCCAGTCTTTCCTTCATAAACCTCCCTGAAGGCTTACGCAGTCTAGGAGATGGGGTGTTTTCAAAGTGCGAAAATCTTGTTTCTATAACCCTCCCTCACGCATTGAGCAACATTGGGGATAGCGCCTTTCAAGGGTGCAACAGCCTTTCCTCTATAACTCTGCCTGAGAGTTTACGCAGCATAGGCAATGAGGCATTTTCCGGGTGCAGCAATCTTTCTTTCATAAACCTCCCTGAAGGCTTACGCATCATAGGCAATGAAGCTTTTGCCTATTGCAGTGGTCTTGAGTCCATAAGCATCCCAGCAAGCTTAGACAGCCTTGGGGAGAGTGCATTTTCCGGATGCGAAAGTCTTGGCGCACTAGAAGCAGCAGCGAAGAATAAGGTCTATGCTTCAAAGGATAGCGTACTGTTTAACAAAGCTTTTACAGAGCTTATTACCTATCCAGCGGGGAAGAGTGATCCTAGTTACCCAGTACCAGCCGGGATTACCACTATCGGGGATAGCGCCTTTGCCTATTGCAGCAATCTTGAATCCATATCCTTCCCGGAAGGCGTGCAAAGCATAGGGGAAAAGGCATTTATCTCGTGCAGCAGTCTTATTGCTCTGAGTCTGCCTGAAGGCTTACGCAGCATAGGAAACGAAGCGTTTGCTCATTGCAGCAGTCTTGAGTCTATAAACCTCCCTGAAAACCTGCAAAGCCTCGGGGAGAGGGTATTTGAACGGTGCAGCAGCCTTTCCTCCATAAACATACCGTCAGGGATGACAAGCATTGGGGATAGCACCTTTTTGTGGTGCAGCGGTCTTTCATCCATAACCCTGCCTGAAGGGGTAAAAAGCATAGGGGATTTAGCTTTTGCCGAGTGCTACAGCCTTGAGAGTATAGACCTGCCTCAGAGCTTGCGCACTATAGGGGACAGTGCATTTTATGAGTGCAGTGGTTTTTCCTCCATAATCCTTCCTGAGGGCTTACGCAGCATAGGGGATGAGACATTTTATGGATGCGAAAATCTTGTTTCAATAGAATTTCCGGCAAGCTTACACAGCATAGGGGATTGGACATTTGCCTTCTGCCGTAATCTTTCTAGCATAAGCCTCCCTGAAGGTTTGAAAAGCATAGGGTATGGCACCTTTGTTCTGTGCAGCAATCTTTCTGCCATAAGCCTGCACGCACAAAAGCCGCCGACACTCGGCGTGGAGCCCTTTCCCTCCTATAAGCCCCTTGCTGTGCCTGCCGATTTGGTAGACGCCTACAAAAATGCCCCCGGCTGGACCGATTACAGCAAACAGATAGTGCCGTTATCCTAGTCGGATTTCAGTTCACCGTTCCCGGCACGGTCTTTAAGCCTTCCACAACGATTACAAAGGAAGGCTGACCTCGCACAAAGTGTCGGGCTTCATTTTCAAAACGTGTGGCTATCATTTGCTTAATTAAACTAAAAACAGGCTAGAACATGATACGATCCTTTATAGAAACCTTGCATAAAAGCATAGACTTTTCCGGTACAGTACTATTTGATGAACCTCTGTCGCGGCATACTACCTTCAGAGTCGGTGGACCGGCAGAGGTGCTTGTGCGCCCTTCTGCCGCCTGCTTTCAAGAATACGCAGCCCTTTTACTCAGCGCAGCTCGCCGCCACGGTATTCCCATCTTCATCCTCGGTGGCGGCGCTAATCTAGTGGTTGCCGACAGTGGGATTAAGGGTATAGTACTTGATACCGGCTCCTTCAGCGATACTGTTCTTACTCAAGCATCTGACGGCAGTATCAGCGTACGGGCTGGCACTCATGTCAATACGGCTGTGGATTTAGCAGCCGCTCAAGCTCTGAGCGGCTTTGAATTTCTTGCCGGTCTTCCCGGTTCAATAGGTGGTGCAGTGTATATGAATGCCCAGTGTTACGGACACTCTATCGCTGATACGCTTGAATCGGTAACTATCCTCAATGAAACCGGCGCGCTCGTTTCCATCCCTTTCAAGCCGGAGGATTACGGGTATAAGAGAAGTCCTTTCCAAAACTCTCAGGTACTGATTATGAGCGCGAGGTGCCGGCTACACCCCGGCGTATCGTCTCGTATACAGGAGCAGATAGCAGAATACCGCACGGACCGGCTGCATAAAGGACAGTACCGCTTCCCGTCCGCTGGTTCTATGTTCAAAAACAACCCCGCCTTTGGCAAACCGACCGGCATGATCATAGCTGCCTTAGGGTTACGCGGCTTACAGAGAGGAGGGGCAGCGGTCTCTCCCTTCCACGGTAACATTATCATCAATACCGGACAGGCATGCGCTGCCGACATTCGTGCTGTAGTAGCAGAAGTTGCTGCGCGGGTAAAGGCAGCAACCGGCTTTGACTTGGAATTAGAAGTTATCTTTACCCCAGAACTGCCTGTACAATGACTCTCGTGTGTAAAAACTGTGCGCCGATCATAGAACTATGAAGTACCGTTTTGTCATACTCCCAGCTACTACTCTAGTGCTGGCGTTTCTGTGTTGCACGACAGCACAGAAGAAGCCGCATGATCCTATGCCAGAGACGGCAGTATCGGCGCTGCCGGAAACACAGACGGAAAGCAGTCTTTCCGCAGTCCTCCCGCACGAGCCATCAGCGCCTGCCCCTCCTGAGCGCTCATCAATACAACCGCTCCAGCAGGAGAAGCCGGTACTGGCAATCGTACTATCCTCTCAAGAGCTTGTTGATGATGCACACTATGCGGCAGACCTCTGCTCAACTGATGAACGGCTCCTCGGGAGCTTTACGCCTCTTGTCATTGATACCTCTGGACAGGAGGATTTTACCGAACCGGATACGGTTTTCAACATAGGAGAAGAGAGAGGCGCACCGTTTTTATTGACCGTCCGTATTCAAAATCTCGCTGCCCAGAAACTGCTTGACCTCAGTTTTTTTGATACGGCAACGGGGAGAGCGATTGCCTTTTTGCGCCGGGAATACCAGACGCAACAGGATATTGCTCGTATCATGCCGGCTCTCACAGAATACCTCGCCTCCCGGTACCAAACGCTCTCAAGGAGAGGGGCGGAAGCGGAAAACGCAGACGCACCGTTCAATACCGATCAAGAACAGAGGGCGGGCGCTGATTTTGTATGGGTTGATGCCGGCACCTACTACACAGACAAAGCTGTCTATGCACAAGGTAAGAGCGGACACCGTATCACCGTTACTCACGGCTTTTATTTGGGGAAGACTGAGGTTACCCAGCAAGAATGGTATGAGGTTATGGGGATGAATCCCAGCGGTTTTAAGGGGCTTTCCCTGCCTGTGGAAAATGTAAGCTGGTTTGATGCGATTGACTACTGTAATGCACGGAGCCGGAAAGAAGGGCTAACGCCGGTTTATACTCGTTACGGCAAGAATATCGTGTTCTGGAATCAGGATGCCGATGGGTACAGGCTGCCAACCGAATCAGAATGGGAGTTAGCCGCCCGCGGGGGCGCACAAGGCGGCGCCTTCCCCGACGCAGGCAGCGCTGAGCTTGGTGAAATAGCGTGGTATGCCGCTAACAGCGAGAACAAAAGCCACCCGGTAGGAAACAAACGCGCAAATGAACTGGGACTTTTCGATATGAGTGGCAATGTATGGGAATGGTGCTGGGATTGGTATGAAGAGCGCCGTCCTGCTTTCCCTTCTGAGCCGCCGGCTGCTGCACAGACTGTAAAGCGGGTGCTACGGGGCGGCAGTTGGAGCAGCGGCGCATCCTATCTTACCCCTAGTTACCGCAATCACAGCGCTGCCGAGGATAAGTACAGCAGCATAGGCTTCAGAGTCTTACGCGAGGGCATGCAATGAGAAGGCACAGAATTAATTGACCAGTTCTGTCATAGGGTAAGTCAGACCTTGGTGGCAGGATAGGACAGACCTCCTACTGTAAAATGATCTCATTGACTGAATCGCCTGAAATGACGATTCTTAGATTATGTCTAATGAAGAAAAATTATCGTTAATCCGCCATTCAGTCAGTCATTGCTTGGCGGCGGCAGTGTGCCGGCTTTTCCCCGGTACTAAAGTTGCCATAGGTCCTGCTATAGAAAACGGGTTTTATTACGATTTCCTGTTTCCTCAAGCTATAAGTGCGGAGGATCTGCCAGCCATTGAAATGGAGATGAGGCGGATCATAGATTCAAAACAAGATTTTGTCCGGCTTGTTATAAGCCCTGATGAAGCACGAGCGCGTTTTGCAGACGAGCCTTTTAAGCTGGAAATCATAGAAAAGCTGCCAGCCGGGCAGGAGATCGTGGTTTATGAACAGCGCAGTGCGGACGGACAAGTCTTCTGGTACGATTTATGCCGCGGTCCGCATGTTTCTAACACACGAGAGATACATTCCGGAGCCTTCAAACTCATGAGTATTGCCGGCGCCTACTGGCACGGTGATGAAAACAAAGCCATGCTCAGCCGTATTTACGGTACTGCATGGGAAACCCCTCAAGCCCTGAAAGCCCATCTTGCTTTCCTTGAAGAAGTGGAACGCCGTGATCATAGGCGGGTTGCGCAAGAGCTTGATCTGTATTCCGTCCATGAGGAAGCCGGGGCAGGTCTTATCTATTGGCATCCGCATGGAGGACGGATACGCGTTGCCATTGAAGATTTTTGGCGACAGGAACATTACCGTAACGGATACGAAATCCTCTACACACCGCATATTGGTAAAGCGTGGCTCTGGGAAACCTCAGGGCACCTTGGCTTTTACAAAGAAAATATGTACTCCCCTCTCCAGATTGACAAGCAGGACTATCTCATAAAGCCTATGAACTGTCCTTTTCACATTATGATATACAAAAATAAGGGGCGTAGTTACCGGGATTTGCCGCTCCGCTGGGCAGAACTGGGAACGGTCTACCGGTATGAACGGAGCGGCGTCCTCCACGGCTTGCTGCGGGTTAGGGGGTTTACTCAGGATGATGCCCATATATTCTGTACGCCTGAACAGATAGAAGCAGAGATTCTCGAAACGCTCAGGTTCAGCTTGAAACTATGGAAGGTCTTCGGCTTTACGGAGATTAAGGCGTATTTAGCTACCAAGCCGGCAGAATCGGTGGGGGAGAGCGCACGCTGGGATCAAGCTTTGGAGTCTTTGCGCAAGGCTGTTGAGGCGGAAAATCTACCCTATACACTTGATGAAGGCGGCGGCGCTTTTTATGGTCCTAAGATTGATCTGAAAATAAAAGATGCCCTGGGAAGGGAATGGCAAATGACCACGATTCAGTTTGATTTTAATGAACCGGAACGCTTTGATATGACCTATATTGCTGCGGACGGCACAGCAAAACGCCCTTACATGGTTCACCGGGCGCTCCTCGGCTCTTTAGAACGTTTTTTTGGGGTGCTGATTGAGCATTTTGGGGGGGCTTTCCCGCTCTGGATTGCGCCGGAACAAGCTGCTGTCATTCCCGTATCCGCGGTATTTAATGACTATGCCCAAGAGGTTAGCGCGCAGCTTAAAGCGCAGGATATACGGGTTGCAGTTGAATTGGGTGACAGTCGGATGAATGCAAAGATTCGCGACTGCCAAAAGCGTAAGATACCGTATATGCTTATTGTGGGACAGCATGAAAAGGATGAAGGAACGGTAGCGCTTCGTCTGCGCGATGGTAGGCAGCTTCCGGCTCTGAAAATAGCGGCATTTGCCGAGTATGCACTGGAGAAAATTAAAAACCACGACCTTACCCTTTAAGAATCCTCACAGAAAGAATTTTTATCTCACCGGTCTTTTCAAAGCGGCAGCATTGTGCTTTATGTACAAAGCTGCCTTTGCCTTTGAGCGGTCAGACCTCGCAAGAGCGGTTTTGCCTTAACAACACAAGGACGAGCCACTTTGAAACGGGATGGGTCAGACCTCGCCCTCTTGGTTTTGAGTCATCCACTAAAACTTGGTAGGTCAGACCTCGCCCTCGCCAGCGGCGGCACACAAAAAAACTTTCAAAATAGCCTTGACAGAATCGCAAGACTGATGTATATATTATTATAAGCAAAAAAAAAGGCGGACAATAACCGTTCGCAGACTATGAAACAGATGAAGATTTAGGTTTTCTTAATTTACTTTGTGTTTAAGAGGACCGCAGCCAGTTACTACTCTACCAAAGTTGATCTGGCTACGGTAAAGTCGCACACGAAGTGCAGAGACCAATATACCGACAACGATATTTTCCGTCAATGCGTACTTCGTGTTCGTCCTCTTATCTATACGTTTGGGCTTGTGCTTGAACATATTTCTTAAGGAGGA